>NZ_JBHWFF010000001.1:276330-386859 GCF_042733785.1 Streptomyces sp. NPDC059695
CGCGCCGGCGCCCCCCCCGCGGGGGGGGCGCGCGGGGCCCGGCCCCCCCCGCCCCCCCCGCGGGGCGGGGGGCCCCCCCCCCCCGGGCCGGGGGGGGCCCCCCCCCCCCCCCGGCTGAGGGGGGTGCCCTCCGGCTGCTCGGCGAAGGCCGTCAGCGCGCGCCGGAACAGCGTGAAGAGGATCCGGGCCGTGTCGTCGTCGTACAGGTCCGTCGCGTACTGCAGTCCGAGGCGCACCCCGCCGGGCTCGCCGTCCGCGTCGAGCGTCTCCTGGCAGTGGAAGCTCAGGTCGAACTTGGCGGTGGCCAGGTCCGCGTCGTCGAGGACACCGGTGAGGGGGCCGAGCCGGACGGTGTCGTCCTCCTGGCCGGCCCGGGCACTCAGCATGACCTGGAAGAACGGGTGGCGGCCGAGGGAGCGTTCGGGGTTGAGGTCCTCGACGAGGAGGTCGAACGGCAGGTCCTCGTGGGCGAAGGCGACGAGGTCGGCTTCGCGGACGCGGTCCACGAGGCCGCCGAGGCCGGGGTCCCCGGAGAGGTCCGTGCGCAGGGCGAGGGTGTTCACGAAGAACCCGACGAGCTCGTGCAGGTCCTCCTCCGGACGGCCCGCCACCGGCGTGCCGACGACGATGTCCTCGCCCGCGCCCGCCGCCCGCAGGGCGGCGGCCAGGGCGGCGCGGGCCACCATGAAGAACGTTCCCCGCCGGGCGCGTGCGAGGGCGGCGAGCGCCCGGTGGGTTCCGGCGTCGAGGTCCGCCGAGACCACCGCGCCGCGGTGACCGGGCTCGGTGGGCCGGGGCCGGTCGGCCGGCAGGCGCGTCTCGGCCGGGATGCCGTCCAGGGCCTTGCGCCAGTGGGTGAGCTGCTCGTACGCGGTGCTCTCGGGGTCCTCGGGGTCCCCGAGCATGTCGCGCTGCCACAGCGCGTAGTCCGCGTACTGGACGGGCAGCGGCTCCCAGCCGGGGGCGCGGCCTTCGGTGCGGGCGCGGTAGGCGGTGTCGAGGTCGGCGAGCAGGCAGCCCACCGACCAGCCGTCCGTGGCGACGTGGTGCACGAGGAGCACCAGGACGGCCGTTCCGTCCGAGACGTCGAACAGTCTTACCTGGAGGGGGAGTTCGCGGGTGATGTCCACGGGGAGCCGGGCGAAGGCCGTCGCCCGGGCCGCCACGTCGTCGCCGGGGGCGCACTCCTCCACCGTGAAGCGCACGCCGGCGCCGTCCAGGACGTGCTGGTACGGCTCCTCGTCGCGGGCCGGGTACACGGTCCGGAGCACCTCATGACGCTCCACCACGTCCCGTACCGCCGCTTCGAGCGCCGCCGGGTCGGGCATCGATCCCAGCCGGAGCACCACGGGGGCGTTGTAGGCCGAGGAGGAACCCTCCAGCCGGTTCAGGAACCACAGTCGGCGCTGGGCGTAGGACAGGGGGATCACGTTTGCTGCTCCTCGGGAGTGGCGGGGGCGGACGGCTGGGGCGACGACGGGGACGGCGGTCAGGCATCCCGTGCGGCCAGCAGCTCCTCGATGTGGGCGGCGAGGTCACGCAGGCGCGGGTGGGCGTACACGGCCTTGACCGGGAGGGCCACGGACAGTTCGGCCCGTACGCGGGAGACGAGCTTGATGGCGAGCAGGGAGTGGCCGCCGAGCTTGAAGAAGTTGTCGTCCGGGCCGATCGAGGCGGCGCCGAGGACCTGGGTCCAGACGCGGGCGATCAGCTCCTCCGCGCGGCCTTCCAGGCCGCCGGTGTCCTCGGCCCCGGCCGTGGGGGCCCCGGTCTCCGCCGGGCTCGCGACCCGGGTGGGCAGCGCGGAGCGGTCGAGCTTGCCGCTGGGGGTCGTGGCGAAGCGGTCCACCGCGACGAAGGCGCTGGGCACCATGTAGGCGGGCAGGTCGGCCGAGAGCGCGGCGCGCAGGGCGGTGGCGTCACCGCCCCGGTGGTAGGCGATCAGGGAGGCGGTGCCGCCGGCGTCCTCGCCGAGGATCACGGCCGCCTCGGCGACACCGTCCACCCGGGTGAGGGCGGCCTCGATCTCCGGGAGTTCGATGCGGTGTCCGCGCAGCTTGACCTGTCCGTCGGCGCGGCCGAGGTAGACGAGCCGGCCGTCGGGCAGCAGACGGCAGCGGTCGCCGGTGCGGTACATGCGCCCGCCCGGTCCGTCGGCGTCGTCGGCGGTGGCGGCGACGTCGGGGACGAAGCGCTCCGCCGTCAGTCCGGGACGGCGGCGGTAGCCGCGGCCGACGCGCGGGCCCGCGAGGTACAGCTCGCCGGACTCCCCCGGCCCGACGGGTGCGAGCTTCTCGTCGAGCAGCCGCATGCGCAGCCCCGGCAGGACGGCGCCGATGTGCGGTTCGCCCGGCGCGTCGATCCAGCCGGCGGTCGCGTCGACGGTGCACTCGGTCGGCCCGTACACGTTGAGCGCCCGGAGCAGGCCGGTGCGGTGGGCGGCGGCGAGCCGGTCCCACAGCGCGGGGCTGATCGCCTCGCCGCCGACGAGGAGGGTCAGCGGGCGCGGTCCGCCGTCCGTCGAGAGCAGGTCGAGGAGCGGGTCGGCGTGCGAGGGGGTGATGTCCAGGTCGGTGAGGGCCTGCTCGTCGACGAAGGCGGCGAGCAGGGACGGGTCGCGGCGGGTCTCCTCGTCGATCATGACGAGGGTGTCGCCCCGGCAGAGCCGCGTCCACTGCTGGACGGAGGCGTCGAAGGACGGGGAGGCGTTCCAGCCGACCCGGCGGCCCTCGCCGGTGGCCGCGCCGGCGTCCTCCAGCTCCTTCAGGAGCAGGGAGGCGGAGCCCCGGCCGATCTCCACGCCCTTGGGGCGGCCGGTGGAGCCGGAGGTGTAGATGACGTAGGCGAGCGTGTCGCCGGTGACCGGGGCGGGCGTGTACGGGGCGGGGGCGTCGCCCGGGGCGGCGGTCAGCTCGGCGACCGGCACGGCGCGGGCGCCGGGCGCCGGGGAGCCGTCCGTGGCACCGCCGTCCACGACGACCAGGTCGGCGCCGGAGTCCTCGACGAGGTAGCGGCGGCGGTCGGCGGGCAGCGCCGGGTCGACCGGCAGGTAGGCGGCGCCGGCGGTGAGCGTGCCGATGATGGCGGTCACCAGGGCCGCGCCCCGGGGCAGGCAGAGGGCGACGACGCTCTCGGGGCCGATGCCGAGGGCGGTGAGCCGGGCGGCGAAGGCGGCGGCCCCGGCGCGCAGTTCGTCGAAGGTGAGGCGGGCGTCGCCGGCGACGACGGCGGTACGGCCGCCGGGGGCGGTGGCGAAGCGGGCGAGCAGGTCGGCCGCACCGGTGCCGGCGGCGGCGCACGCACCGCAGGCGCAGGCCTCCGAGACGGAAGGGGCGGAGGAGGTCTCGGCCACGGAGGAGGCCGGGGAGGCGGGAGCGGCGGTGGGGCGCTCGGGGAGGACGGCGGTCATGGCGGGGCTCACCTTCCGTACAGGGTGGTGGAGGGGGCGGTGGTCGGGGAGCAGTCGGACAGCCGCACGGGCTCTCCCATGGCGACGACGATCTTCCGGTCGCCGGAGTACGACTCCCGGCCGTGCGCGCAGAGGATGTTGTCGACGAGCATGAGGTCGCCGGTCTGCCAGCTCTCGCGCATCGTGACCGCCTGGTAGACGTCGTTGATCGCGTCCACCTCGGCGTCGGTGAGGGCGGTGCCGTCTCCCAGGCGGGTGTCGAAGGGGAGACCGTCCGCTCCGAACGTGTCGGTGAGGACCTCGCGGACGTCCTCGTCGAGGCTGCGGGCGTTCCAGAACGCGAAGTGGTTGAACCAGGAGCGCTCACCGGTCACCGGGTGGGTGATGATCGCGGAGCGGCGCTGGCGGGTGCGCAGCGTGTCCTCGTCGAGCCACTCGTAGCCGATGGCGTTGGCGTCGCAGTACTCCTCGGCGCCGGCCGGCGCGTCGGAGGAGAACGCCTTGCGCCAGGGCATGCCCGCCAGGTCGGAGTAGTTGCGGACCAGGAGCCAGCCGGCCTCGGCGAACCGGTCGACCAGGTCCCGCGGCAGCATCGCGAGGGCCTTGCGCATGTCGCCGACGGTGGTCGCGCCGCCGGTCTCCGGGGCGGTGACGCAGCCGAAGAGGAGCACGCCGGGGAAGTCGAGGGTGTAGCTGTTCTCGTTGTGCAGGCGGATCGCCTGGGCGGCCGGGAGGTCCGTGGAGGAGAACACCCCCTCGCCGAAGTCGCTGCGGGGCGTGGCCTTCTCCTTGTAACCCGCGCGCTGGGCGATGAGGGCGTCCCGCGCCTCGGCGAACGTCTCGGTGTCCGTGACCGGGAGCCCGCGGAGCATGACGGCGCCGGAGCGGTGCAGTTCGTCCTGGATGGCGGGGAGCTCGGCGGACAGCCAGGCGGTGGCGTCGGCCATCGTCTCGAACGCCGGGGTGTGGACGATCGCCGGCTTGCCGGGCTCCCGGACGACGGCGATGCCGGTGGTGGCGGGGTTCTGGGCGTACGTGGTCATGGTGGGTTCCTCGTGATCCCTCGGGTGGCGGTTCGGGCGGCGGGTGATCAGGCGTTGCTGGGGGCGGCGGTGTGCAGGGTCTCCAGGACCGGGTTCAGGTGGGCGAAGAAGCCGGGCAGGTCCTGCTGGAAGTAGAAGTGGTCGCCGGTCAGGACCTGCGGCACGACCGGGTGTCCGGCCACGAGGGACCAGCCGTCGAGCATGTCGACCGGGACGATGGGGTCGGCGTCGCCGCCGAACACCGCGACCGGGCAGTCGAGCCGTACGTCCGGGGCGGTGCAGCGGTAGGCGTCGTCGATGGCGAAGTCGGCGCGGATGGACGGCAGGACGATCTCGCGGAGCTCCTCGTCGTCGAGGATGCCGTCGTCCGTGCCGCCGCGCTCCTTGATGGCCGCGACCAGCTCGTCGTCGTCGAGCCGCTCCGGGTGCACGGGGCACTGGTTGGGCAGCACCGGCGCCCGGCAGGCGGAGGCGATCAGGCCCTGCGGGGTGCGGCCGACGGCCTGCAGGGCGCGGGTCACCTCGAAGGCGACCAGGGAGCCCATGCTGTGGCCGAGCACGACCAGGGCTCCGGTGTCCGCGGGGAGCGCGTCGACCACGGGCAGCGCCAGGTCGTCGACGGACTCGGGCAGGTCCTCGCTGAAGCGGGCGCCCCGGCCCGGGTACTGGCCGATGAGCAGCCGTACGTCGGCCGGGAGGTGCTCGCGCCAGGCGCTGTAGGCGTGCGCGTTGCCTCCGGCGTGCGGGAGCACGAGCAGCGAGAGACGGTGCGGGCGGTCGCCGGGCAGGTCCCAGACGACGTCCTCGGGGGCGGGGGTCGGGGAGGTGGTCATGAGCTGATCCGTTCGGTCGTGAGGGCGGTCGCGGTCGGGGTCGTGCCGGTGGTGTCGTTCGTGGTGTCGGTCGCGGTCGCTTCGGTGCGGCGGCGGAGGGCGGGTCGGGCCTTCTTCGCCGGCGCGGACTTCAGGGACGCGATGTGCTCGGCGAGCCGGGCGGGGGTGGGGTGCTGGAAGACGTCGCGGATGGTGAGCCGGACGTCGAGGGCACCGGCGATGTGGTTGGTGAGGCGGGCGCCCAGGAGGGAGTGGCCGCCGTGGTGGAAGAAGTCGTCGTCGATGGTGAGCTCGGCGGAGGTGTCGAGCGTGCGGGCGAAGAGGTCGAGGAGGGTCTCCTCCAGCGGGGTGCGCGGGGCGCGGCCGGCGGAGGCGACGGGTCCCGGCTCGGGCAGGGCACGCCGGTCGACCTTCCCGTTGGGGGTCAGCGGCATCCGTTCCAGGACCAGGAGGTGTGTCGGGACGAGGTGTTCGGGCAGCAGGTCCGCCACGTGCCGCCGGATGTCCTGGGGGTGCGTGTCGCCGTCGGCGACGACGTACGCGGCGAGCTGCTCGTGGTGGACGGTGACGACGGCCTGGGTGACGGCGGGGTGGGTCAGGAGCGCCGCCTCGGTCTCACCGGGCTCGACCCGGAAACCCCGGATCTTGATCTGGTCGTCCGCCCGCCCGTCGTAGTGAAGATGACCGTGCCGGTCGAAGTGGGCCAGGTCACCGGTCCGGTAAAGACGACCACCAGCGGGACCGAACGGGTTCGGAACGAAACGGGTGGCGGTCAGATCGGAGCGGCCCAGATACCCGTGCGCCAGCCCGTCACCGGCCAGATAGACCTCACCCGTCACGCCCGGAGCACACAACCCCAGATGGGCGTCCAGAACATACGCCGCCTTGTTCACCAGCGGCGCACCGATCGGAATGAGACCGTGCGGCTCCTCACCCGGCACGACCCGAAACGTCGTGGTGAACCCCATCGACTCCGCCGGACCGTACCCGTTGACGACCCTGATCCCCGGCCGCAACACCTGAAGCTTGTGCACATGCGCCGCAGACGCCGCCTCACCACCCGTGAACGCGACCGTCACCGAGTCGAACGCACCCGGGTGCTCGTCCACCAGGAAGTTGAACAAGCTCGCCGACAACTGGAGCATCGTCACCCCGTACCGACGCGACAACTCCTCGATCAGCACCGGCTCCGGCCGCTGCCCCCGCTGCAACACCGTCGCACCACCGTGCAACAACGCACCCCAGAACTCCAGGCTGAACGCGTCCCACGACACCGGCGAACACTGCAGGAACACCTCACCCGGACCGAAGCCACCGTAGGACTGGCCGCTGACCGTCGACACCAGGTTGCGGTGCGAGGACAGAATCGCCTTCGGCCGCCCCGTCGAACCCGACGTGAACATCAGGCACGCGACGTCGTCCGCGGTCGGATCGAGCCCGAGGTTCTCTCCGCTGAGCTCCGCCAGCTCACGGGAGGAGCAGGAGACGGTGTCCCAGGGACCGGTGAGGCGTGCGGCGAGTCGAGGGTCGCTGACGAGGACGCCGATGCCGGCGTCGGCGGCCGCCGAACGGAGCCGCTCGTCGGGGAAGTCCGGGTCCAGGAGCGTGTAGCCCGCTCCGGCCTTGACCACACCGATCACGGCGGCCGCGAACTCCACGCCGCGTTCGAGCAGGACGCCGGCCATGTCGCCGCGGCCGAGGCCCCGGGAGCGCAGGTGCCGGGCCCAGCGGTTGGCGGCGGCGTTGAGGTCGGCGTACGTGACCTCGGTGCCGTCGGCGACCAGGGCCACCCGGTCGGGGAAGTCCCGTGCCTGCTCCTCGAACCGCGCCACGAGCGTGGTCTCGACCGGGTCCGCCACCGGTCCCGCCCAACGGCCGGTCAGCAGCTCCCGCTCCTCCTCCGAGAGGACCTCAAGACGCGACAGGCGCAGGACCGGCTCGTCGAGGACCTGGTCGAGGACCTCGCCGACGACGGTGGCCATCCGCCGCACCGTGTCCGCGTCGAACAGGTCCGCCGCGAAGAGCACGGTCGCCCGCAGCTCCTTCTCGTCGTCGGAGCGGAGGAAGAACTCCAGGTCGAACTTGGCGGCTCCGTTGGAGAACGTCTCGACCGGTCCGGTCCCGAGTCCGCTCAGGGCGAGGCCCGGTGCGGAGCCCGCCTCCAGTCCGAGGCTGATCTGGAAGAGGGGGTGCCGGGACAGGCTCCGGGTGGGGTTGACCGCCTCCAGGACGAGGTCGAACGGGGCCTCCTGATGGGCGAAGGCGTCCAGGTCGGCCGTGCGGACCCGGCGCAGCAGGTCACGGAAGGTCGGATCGCCCGCACTGCTCGTCCGCAGCACCAGCGTGTTCACGAAGAATCCGACGAGATCCTGCAGCGCCCGCTCGCCCCGGCCCGCCACCGGCGTGCCGATCGCCAGGTCGGTGCCCGCGCCGAGCCTGGTCAGCGCCGCCGCCAGGGCCGCGTGCACCACCATGAACGGCGTGCATCCCTCGGTCCGCGCGAAGGCGGCCACCCGGGCGAAGAGGTCCGTGCCGAGACCGACCTCGACCTGGCCGCCCCGGTGCGAGGCCCTGGCCGGCCTCGGGCGGTCCAGGTTCAGCCCGTGCTGCTCCGGCACACCGTCCAGCGCGTCCCGCCAGAAGGCGAGTTCCCTGCCGAGCGGGCCGTCCGGGTCGTCCGCAGGGCCCAGCACCCGCCGCTGCCACGCGGCGTAGTCCGCGTACTGCACGGTCAGGGGCTCCAGCACGGGTCCCTCGACGCCGGACACCCGCGCTTCGTACGCCTGCCGCAGATCCGCGAAGAACACGGCGTTCGACAGACCGTCGGTCGCGATGTGGTGCGTCACCAGCGACAGCACGACCGCGCCGTCGCCCAGCTCGAAGGCCACCGCACGCAGCGGGAGGTCCACCGCGAGGTCGAAGACCCGGCCCGCCTCGGCGGCCAGCTCCTCTTCCAGGCGGACCGCTTCGGTCCGGCGCCAGTCCACCGACACCCGGGCCCGCTCCGGCGGCAGGACCACCTGGCGCGGCTCGCCCTCCACCGACGTGAACACCGTCCGCAGCGGGGCGTGGCGCTCCACCACGTCGCTCAGCGCGGAGTTCAGCGCGGTCCGGTCCGGCGCGCCCTCCAGGCGGATCGACATCGGCACGTTGTAGGCCGCGCTGTCCCCCTCCAGCTGGGCCAGCAGCCACAGCCGGCGCTGGGCGAAGGACGCGGGTGCCAGGTCTCCGGCCCCCTCCCCCGGGACCGGCGGCGGGACGGCCTGTACGCCGTCGCGTGCGCCGAGCAGTTCCGCGAGGCCCGCGACCGTGGGATGTCCGAAGACGTCCCGGATGGTCAGTCGCACGCCGAAGACGTCGGCGATGTGGTTCGTGAGCCGTGCGGCGAGCAGCGAGTGCCCGCCGAGCGAGAAGAAGCTGTCGTCGACGCCGACCGGGCCGGCCGTCTCCAGGGTCTGGCCGAACAGCGCGGCGAGGGTCTCCTCGGTCGCGGTGCGCGGGGCGCGGTGCGTTCCGAGGACCTGCGCCGGTGCCGGGAGAGCGCGCTTGTCGATCTTGCCGTTCGGTGTGACGGGCAGGCGGTCGAGCGGGGTCAGGTAGGTGGGGACGAGGTGTTCGGGCAGCCGGTCCGCGACGTGGCGCCGGATGTCCTCGGGGTCCGCGGCGGTGTCCGCGACGACGTACGCGGCCAGCCGCTTCTCGTGGACGGTGACGACGGCCTGGGTGACGGCGGGGTGGGTCAGGAGCGCCGCCTCGGTCTCACCGGGCTCGACCCGGAAACCCCGGATCTTGATCTGGTCGTCCGCCCGCCCGTCGTAGTGAAGATGACCGTGCCGGTCGAAGTGGGCCAGATCACCGGTCCGGTAGAGACGACCACCAGCGGGACCGAAGGGATTCGGAACGAAACGGGTGGCGGTCAGATCGGAGCGGCCCAGATACCCGTGCGCCAGCCCGTCACCGGCCAGATAGACCTCACCCGTCACGCCCGGAGCACACAACCTCAGATGGGCGTCCAGAACATACGCCGCCTTGTTCACCAGCGGCGCACCGATCGGAATGAGACCGTGCGGCTCCTCACCCGGCTCGACCGGAAACGTCGTGGTGAACCCCATCGACTCCGCCGGACCGTACCCGTTGACGACCCTGATCCCCGGCCGCAACACCTGAAGCTTGTGCACATGCGCCGCGGACGCCGCCTCACCACCCGTGAAGGCCACAGTCACCGTGTCGAACGCACCGGGATGCTCGTCCACCAGGAAGTTGAACAAGCTCGCCGACAACTGGAGCATCGTCACCCCGTACCGACGCGACAACTCCTCGATCAGCACCGGCTCCGGCCGCTGCCCCCGCTGCAACACCGTCGCACCACCGTGCAACAACGCACCCCAGAACTCCAGGCTGAACGCGTCCCACGACACCGGCGAACACTGCAGGAACACCTCACCCGGACCGGTCACGAAGTAGGGCTGGCCCACGAGAGTCGCCGCCAGGTTCCGGTGCGAGGAGAGGATCGCCTTCGGCCGGCCCGTCGAGCCGGAGGTGAACATCAGGCAGGCGGCGTCGTCGGGGCTCAGCGGCAGGCCCAGGTTGCCGGGGTGGTGGGAGAGGAGCTCGCCCGGGGCCTCGGTGTGGGTCTCCCAGGGGCCGTCGAGGCGCGCGGCGAGGACCGGGTGGGTGACGAGGTGGCGGATGCCGGCGTCGGTGGCCGCGGCGCGCAGCCGGTCGTCGGGGAAGTCGGGGTCGAGCAGCACCAGGGCGGCGCCGGTCTTCAGGACGGCGAGCAGGGCGGTGGCGAAGCGGGCGCCGCGTTCGAGCAGGACGCCGGCCATGTCGCCGCGGCCGAGCCCGCGGGAGCGCAGGTGCCGGGCCCAGCGGTTGGCGGCGGCGTTGAGCTCGGCGTACGTGACCCGGCCGGTCTCGTCGATGAGCGCGACGCCGTCGGGGTGGCGGGCCGCCTGCTCCTCGAACCGTGCCACGAGCGTGGTCTCGACCGCGTCCGCCACCGGTCCCGCCCAGCGGCCGGTCAGCAGCTCCCGCTCCTCCTCCGAAAGCACGTCGAGGTCGGCGACCCGGCGGTCGGCGGGGCGGTCGCCGGCGAGGGCGGCGGTGAGGAAGGTGGCGAACCGGTCCTGGTGGTCGGCGACGGCCGTCACGTCGATCCCCTCGACCGGGGTGTCGAAGTCGATGCGCAGGCCGTTCGCGGCGCCCAGGTCGAAGACGGCGACGCTGAGGTCGTCGACCGGGCCGTTGCTCACGTTGTGGTTGACCGTCGGACGGCCGCAGACGGTGAGTTCCGCCTGGAAGCCCATGATGTTGAGGACGGGCGTGGCCAGCCTGCGGGAGCCGTCGATGACCCCGGCGTCGCGGCACAGGTCCTCGTACCGGGTCATCTGGTGACGCAGGCCGTGCTTGACCTCGGCTCCGACCGAGGCCACCAGGGAGCTGAGCGCGTCCTCGGGGCCGACCCGGAGCCGCAGCGGGACCACGTTGGAGGCCATGCCGGGAGTGCGGCGCGCCAGCCGGGAGGTGCGGCCGGTGACCGGGAGGGCGATGATCAGCTCGGTGCGTCCGGTGACGCGGTGCAGGTAGGCGGTGAACAGCGCCACGACCAGGACGGACCAGGAGACGCGCTCGCCGCGGGCGATCGTACGGAGCCGGTCGGCGTCCGCCGGGGATATCCGTACGCTCCGGCGGGCGAAGGGCAGGCCGCCGTGTGCCGCCCGCGCCCGTCCGGTGCCCCGGACGAGACCGGCGGGGGCGTCGGGGGCTCCGGCGAGGTGGTCGCGCCAGGAGGCGCGTTCGGCGGCGGCCTCGTCGGACCGCCGGTAGGCCGCGTCCTCGGCGAGCAGGTCGGCGAGGCTCCCGAACGGGGAGGGGCTCCAGGCTTCGCCCGCGACGGCCTGCTCGTACAGCTCGACGAGCCGCGCCAGCGTCATCGACACGCCGCCGCCGTCGACGACCAGGTGGTGGAACCCGTGGAAGTAGAAGTACCGCTCCTCGCCCAGCTTGATCAGGGCGCAGCGGACCGGTTCCTGGTCCGTGAGGTCGAAGGGGGCCGTGATCAGTGCGTCGATGACCCGCCAGGCCTCCCCCTCGGGGTCGTCCGTGGCGCTGACGTCGGTGAAGGGCAGGGCCCGTGAGCCGGCGTCGGGGTCGATCAGCTGCCACACCTGCTCGCCGTCGTCCTCGAAGCGGCGGGTGCGCAGGAAGTCCGCTTCCTCGACGAGCCGGCGCCAGGCGGCCGCCATCAGCGCCGGGTCGACGGGGCCGTTGATCTCGCGGCACTCGGCGACGTTGTACTTCCTGCCGGTGGGGTCGAGCGAGTGCGCCGTCCAGATGTCACGCTGGGCCACCGAGAGCGGCAGCCGGACGGCGGCCGGAGCGGGTGCGGCGGGCGTGTCGAACGGCATGAGGGGCTCCTGTGGAAGTCACGTCGGAGGATGAGGAGGCGGGCCGGCCCCGGGCGGGGCAGTCGCCATACAACCCGTGGGCGGGGGCGCCGGGCGGCAGTTGAACCGGCGGTACGCCAGCGGTCGGGCGGCAGTGGGGCGGCAGCGGCGGCGCTTGCGGCAGTCGTACCGCCGCCGAGGTCGCGGGAGTTGCCGCTCGGCGCGTCGGCTTCCGTCGGCGAGGTCTGGGGTGCCGCTCTGCGGCGGGGTCTCCGGTGCCTGCGGTCCGGAGCGTCGCTCCGGCCGGCGGCTTCCCGTGCCGGTGCTCAGCCGGAGGCGGCGGCGGTCGCGGCCGTGTCCGCCGCGACCGCCCGCACCACGCACAGCACGCGGAACGCGGACCGCCCGGCGTCGGTGCTCGACCGGATGACGCCGCTGACCAGCAGGTCGCGGACGGCACGGCCGCAGTGGGGCAGGGGCATGCCGGTGAGGCGGACGACGTCCTCGAGGACGAACTCCTGGTCGGTCGTGGAGCAGAGCACGCCGATCAGCTGCTGGTGCCCGTCGGGCAGACCGGCGAGGGTACGGGCGACGCGCTCCCGGAGACGGGAGCCGGACGGGCCGTCCGCCAGGTGGTCGAGGAGCGGCGCCGGGTCGGACTCGACGATGCCGCGCAGTGTGGTGAGGTCGCAGACGGTGAGCCAGGAGGCCGCGGCGGAGAGGGCGAGCGGGTGGCCGTCGAGCCGGTGGCTGAGCCAGGCGACGTCGGTGAGGACGCGCTCGTCGGGGACGATGTCGGGGCGGACGTGGCGGATTCTGCCGAGGAGGAACCGGGCGGCGGGCGCGTCGGGACGGACGCCGCCGGAGGGGTCCGGTGCCTCCAGCGGGGAGACGAGGAAGAGGCGTTCGCCGGGGACGTTCCAGGGCGTGTCGGCGGTGACGAGGAGGCGGAGCCCGGGGAGCTCGCGCAGCAGCCGGGTCAGACGGGCGAAGTCGAGCAGCGCGGGGTCGACGCCGTCGAGGACGAGGAGCACGGGGCGGTCCCCGAGCGCGCCGGACAGGTCGGAGGCCAGGTCGTCGGCCTCTCCGTCGCCGTGCAGGAGGGCGGCGCAGTCCGCCGTCAGGGCCGCGGACCGGTCGTCGCAGGCCGGGAGGGCGTCGGCGACCGCGCCGGGGGCGGTGTGCCAGAGGACGGGGAAGCCGGCGTCGTGCAGCCGGGCCGCCGCCTCCAGGGCCAGCCGCGTCTTGCCGACGCCGCTGAGCCCCACGACGGTGATCAGACGTTCGGCTCCGGAGCGGAGTTCCTCCGTGAGGACGGTGGCCTCGGCGTCCCTCTCGATCAGGGGGTGGAGGGGTACGGGCGGGGCCGGGCGTTCGGCGGCGAAGTGCCGGGTCCCGGCGCCGCCCCGGTGTCCGCGCCGCACGGCGTCCTCCAGGGCCGTGCGGGCCCGGGGGCCCAGCCGGAGGCCGTCGGCGATGAGCCGGACCGTGTCGGCCCTCGGCCGCTGGGCCTTGCCCTTCTCCAGGTCGCGGATGGCGCGGACGCTGATGGTGGAGAGGTCCGCCAGCTCCTGCTGGGTGAGGCCGATGCGGAGCCGGTGGCCGCGTATGAGGGTGCCGAGTGCGGCGGTGGCCGTCACGGTGTCCTCCGGGGAGAGACTGGTCGTCATGAGAAGCTCCCGCTCGTCGATTTGGGGCGGGCTCCCGGGAACGGCCCGGTCGGGCCGCCGGCCGGGGGCTGCGCCTCGCCGTCTGCTGGGACCCATCGTCGGGACGCGTCCTATTCGGGGGGCATCGTGTCACTAAGGGCGGGCGGCGTGGCCCGTGATAGCGGGGTGGGTGCCGTGATAGCGCTCCGGGCCCCGTGATAGCGCCGCGGGCGCGGGGCCGTCCCGTGATAGCGGGGTGATAAGGCAGCGAGCGGTGCGGTGAATCCGGCTCTTCCTAAGTTGGTGGTCAGAAGGAAACGCCGCACACCACCGAGAGGCAGGACCCCATGTCGAACACCACCGCCGCCGCCCGCAAGGCCCTCCGCGCCGCCTTCACCACCGCGCTCATCGTCATCGCGACCGGCGCCGGCGTCCAGGCGAGCTGGGCCGACGACGCGACCGGCTCCACCACGGGCACCACGGCCGGCCAGACGGCGGGCTGCCCCACCCCCGGCACCCCGGCCACCGGCGGCACCACGACCACGGGCGGCACCACGACCACCCCGTGCAGCAACGACAACAACCCCTGGGACTGACCCGGTCCGCTCGCCGACGGGCTCAGCAGCCGGTCGCGAGCAGCCGCTCCGCCTCCGCGAGCTCCCGCCCCATCCGCCGCTCGCGGAAGACCTCGACCGCCGGAACGAGCAGCTCACGCGAGCGCCCCGGCTCCGCGTCGAGGAGACGCGCGAGGTCCAGGCGTGCCAGCGCGCCGCCGCTAAAATCCATGACGCCCTCCCGCGCGGTCACCGCGCGGTCGAAGAAGTCCCGCGCCCGGTCGGGGCGGCCCATGACGGTGAAGGCGTGCCCCAGATCGCGGAGCAGATGGCCTTCCCCGATCACGTCGCCGGAGTCCCGGCAGAGTTCCAGTACTTCCGTGAAGGTCAGGACGGCCAGGTCGCTCCGGCCCTGTTCGAGCAGCAGCTGTCCCACGCGCCGCAGTGTCCTCGCCCGGCCGCCCGTGTAGCCGACACCCTCGTAGATGTCGAGCGCCTCGTCCAACTGCCCCTGCGCCTGCGCGATCTCCCCCTGCCGCATCCGGATGTGCGCGCTCTGGGTGAGGACGATCGCGCGGCCCACCACGTCACCGGCCCGGTCGAAGTCGGCCAGGGACCTCCGGTACAGCTCCAGGGCGGCGAGGTCGTCGCCGCCGGTGCGGGCGATGAGCGCCATGTCGCGCCGGCACAGCGCCTCGCCCATCGGCTCGTCGAGCGCCTGGAAGACGTCGAGGGCCGAGTTGAGGGCCTGCTTGGCCGTGTCGAACTGGTTGCGGCTCATGTAGAGCGAGCCGAGCGACGCCCGTACGGCGGCCGTGCCCCGCAGGTTCCCCGCCTTGCGGACGGCGGCGAGCGCGCTCAGGTGGGTCCGCTCCCACAGGTCGTAGTGGCCGCGCACCTCGAACAGGGTGACGAGCGAGGTGGCGAGGTCCCAGCTGAGGTCGTGGAGGCCCGCGTCCGCGGTGTGCTCGACCATCCCGCAGAGGGAGGCCTGCTCCGCGTCGAGCCAGGCGAGCGGGTCGGCGAGGACCTCGTCCGTGTAGGCGTCCGGGGGTTCCCAGCGGGGCGCGTCGCCGTGCAGGACCGTGAAGTCCCCTCCGTACAGCTTCCGGTGGGCCTGTTGGGCCAGGTGCATCCAGCCGCCCGCCATCCGGGCGAGTGCCTCCTGCCGCACCTCGGGCGTGTGGTGGGCGGCGAGCTGTTCCCGCGCGTACACGCGGATGATCTCGTGGAAGCGGTACCGGAAGCCGCCGGTGCGCTCCACGCCGGCGACGTCCAGCATCTGCACGTCGACGAGCGGCTCCATGAGGTCGGAGGGGAAGGGCCGGTGGTCGTCGAGCAGCGCTCCCGCCAGCCAGCTCGGCAGGGTCGGTGCCTGCGCCATGCTCAGGAGGCGCAGCAGCCGGCGGTCCTCGGGGGCCAGCCCCTCGTACGTCAGCGACAGGCTGGCGCGCATCGTCATCTCGCCGTGGGTGAGCTCGTCGAGCCGGTGGCGCTCGTTGGCGAGCCGCTGCACCATCGAGGCGAGCGTCCAGTGCGGGCGCGCGGCGAGCCGGGCGGCGACGATCCGCAGCGCCAGCGGGAGCCGTCCGACGGTGCGGACCAGGGCCTCCGCGGCGACGGCCTCGCCGGCCACCCGCTCGCGTCCGACGATCCGGGCGAGCAGTTCGAGGGCCCGGTCCTCGGCGAGCACGTCGAGTTCGACGCGGTGCGCGCCGGGCAGGGCGGTGAGGCGGGCCCGGCCGGTGACGAGGACGGCGCAGCCGCGGCTGCCGGGCAGGAGCGGCAGGACCTGGCCTTCGGCGGCGGCGTCGTCGAGGACCACCAGGACGCGCCGGGAGGCGAGCCGGGTGCGGTACATCTCGGCGCGCTCGTCGAGGGATTCGGGGATGAGCTGGCCGGGGATGCCGAGGGCGCGCAGGAACCGTCCCAGGACCTCTTCGGGAGTGGCCGGGGTGCCGGTCGTCCCGCGCAGGTCGCAGTAGAGCTGGCCGTCGGGGAAGCCGGTCTCGGAGAGCAGGTGGGCCACGTGCACGGCGAGGGTCGACTTGCCCGTGCCGGGCTTTCCGGTGATGGCGGCGAGCCCGACGGTGGTGCGGCCCGGCCGGCCGGTCAGGGCCTGCTCCAGTGCGGCGATCTGCCCGGCGTCGGACACGAAGTCGGCGACGGCGGCGGGGAGCTGGTGCGGCACGGCATCCTGCCGAACCGATTCTGCAGGCGGAGCGCCCGCCGGGGCGGCCGAGTCGGCCTCCTCGTCGGTCGCCGCTCCCGACGTCCGTGCCGGCGGCTCCTCCGCCTTCTTCTCCGCCGGTACGCGGACGGGCGCGGCGGCGGGTGCCGGGAGGCGGCCGGTGAGGATCGCCGACTCCAGCTCCCTGAGCTCCCGGCTCGGCTCCAGGCCGAGCTCGTCGGCGAGGAACCGCCGTGCGGTGCGGAAGGCCTCCAGGGCCTCGGCCTGCCGACCCGACCAGTACAGCGCCTGGATCAGCTGGCCGCGCAGCTTCTCCCGCAGGGGGTGTTCATGGGTGAGCCGCTGGAGCTCGCCGACGAGGGCGTCGTAGCGCCCGAGTTCGAGTTCGAGCTGGATGCGCAGTTCGACGGCCGTCAGGCGTTCCTCGTTGAGCTGGCGCGCCTTGTTGGCGAGCGGGCCGCTGTCGAGCCCGGAGAGGCAGTCGCCCTGCCACAGTGTCACGGCGTCCCGCAGCAGTCCGACGGCGCGGTCGGGTTCGCCGCTGTCGCGGAGCCGGCGGGCCCGTAAGACGAGGTCGGTGAAGAGCGCGGCGTCCACGTTCCCCGGATCGGTGTGCAGCACGTATCCCGGGGGCCGGGTCGTGATCGACACCTCGCCGTCCGCGCCGGCGAGCAGCTTCCGCAGCCGGGACACGCAGATCTGCACCTGGGTGCGGGCGGTCTCCGGCGGGTTGTCCTCCCAGATGAGGTCGACCAGGTGGTTGGTGCTCACCACCCGGTTCGTCTCCAGGAGCAGGGCCGCGAGGATCACCTCCTGGCGCCCTGGGGGCAGCCGGAGCGGCCCGTCGGGGCCGTGGACCTGCAGCGGTCCCAGCACCCGGAAGGCGAGGGGCGACATGTCCGGGAGTTCCGGGGATCTGTCCCCGATGTCGTCCGTCACCGATTCCCCCACCAAAGAAACGAGTTGACACGTCAGATCCGAGTGAGGACAGTCTCCACAACCACCCCCGCCCTGTCCATGCCGTGAAGATCCCGGTCGGAGATAGAGGGGGGATAACGCGGAGTTGGCGACTCCCCCCAGACTCCTGGCCGAGAGTGAAAGGGGCTCAGCCGTTGAACCGCCAAGAAGACACGAGTACCGATTTTCCGGGGCCGGCCGACCTGGTCACCGCCGTGGGGGTCGACCACGTCCGCCTGGTCTACGACTACCTCGACGCCGGCGATCTGGACTCGTGCGCCTCCCTGCTGCACGACGGTGTGGTCCTCGAACTGCCGGGGTTTCCTCCGTTCCGCGGCCGGGCGGCGGTCCTGCACACCCACTTCGGGCGCTCGGCGCCGACGGCGCGTTTCGAGGTCGACCGGGTGGTGGGCCAGGACCGGAGTGTGGTCGCCACGGGGCGCCGCGTGGTCCCGGGCACGGACGGGCAGGACCTTCGTTTCGTCGACGTCTTCACGATCGCCGACGACGGCATGGTCCTCGCGTGCACCCGGTACTACCACGTGGTGCCGTGAGCGACGGCCGAGGACGGCCCCCACCCGTCCTCGGCCCCCGGCTCCGGAGGCGGTTACAGACCCGGGCCGTTGTACGCGCCGCGGTGCGGCTTCGTGGTGGCGCTCACCGGGTTCGCCCAGAAGTCACGGCCTCCGTTGCCGCTGATCACGGAGCCGTTGTTCAGGGCGGGGGACGTGGCGCGCAGCTTGTAGCCGTCGGCGGAGTGGATCGTGTCGCCTCCGGTGCCGGGGCTCACGAACCCCGGGTCGCCGGTGATGCCGTTGGCGGTGGGACGGGGCACGCCCTGGAAGACGTTCCACAGCCAGGAGATCCCCGCCGCGGTGGGCAGTCGGGAGTCGGTGGTCCCGACCCAGATGTTGTTCTCGACGACGCTCTCGTCGGGGAGCGTGATGCTGAACTTCTTGTCCGTGCAGTAGAGGACGTTGTTGTACAGTTGCAGGGCGGAGCGTCCGGCGCTGACGCTGCTCATGCGGCAGTCGTTCTCGGAGATGTTGTAGCGCACGACCTGCCGGGCGCCGCCGATGGTGCCGCACCCGTCGCAGTCGAGGAAGAACCCGCCGATGTTGTCGCGGCTGAAGTTGTACTGGATCGTGCAGGTCCCGGTGTTGCCCCAGTCGCAGTCGAAGGCCTGGCTGTCGGCCACCGACATGCGCGTGGTGTCGGTGACGGAGTTCTTCTGGATGGTGGGGTTGTGGTCGCCGAGCACCCAGATGCCCGCGAAGTTGCCGCCCGAGAACGGATAGACGCCGTTCCCGACGCCGGAGGCCCTGTTGTACTGGATCATGGGGGCGTCGGCGTAGCTGGCGATGATGCCGTCGCCGCCGACGTCCTCGACCGTGTTGTTCTCGATCAGGACCCCCGTGCCCTTGAGGGCCATGGCGCCGACGCGGATCTTGAGGCCGCCGCCGCCCGTGTTGCTGATCCGGTTGTCGTGGACGTGGACGTCGTCGAGGGTCGAGCCGGTGCCGCTCGCGCCCGTGACGATGCCGGCGGACTGGACGAAGTCCTCGGTGGTCGGGCTGTTCTTGTTCGTCTGTCCCGCCACCCGGTCGATGACGAGGTCGCCTATGTCGAAGCCGCGGTGCGCCGTTCCGTCGGTGGCGGAGATCCGCAGGCCGGTGCGGCGGGCGAGGGTGGTGGCGGGGTTGGTGAGCTTGAGGCCGCTGATCCGCCAGTGGTCCTGGTCGGTCAGGGAGACCGCGTTCGGAGCGCCGCCGCCGTCGATGACGGGCAGGGCGCCGGTGCCGTACGCGGTCAGGACGATGGGGGCGGCGGCGGTGCCGCTGCCCCGGGGGGCCAGGGCGCCGGTGCAGGTCGTGCCGGAGGCGAAGGCGAGCGTGTCTCCGGGTCCGTACGTCCTCCCGTTGGCCTGCGCGATGCTGTTGAACGGCGCGGTCCGGCTGCCGTCCCCGGCGGTCGGCCGCGAGCAGTCCACGTGGGTGACGCTCCCCGCCGCGGTGGCGGGGGCGCCGGGAAGGGCGGCGGTTCCGCCGCACGCGAGGACGACGGCGACGAGCCCACGGCCCATCACCTGCCGTACGGGAAGAAGTCTGTCGGTCATGGCGCAACAACCTTTCTGGCGATCGGGTGCGGCCAGAAGCTAGGTGCGGCGGATGATCGAGTCAATGCGATCGCGTCGATTGATCGATTTTCGATCGCAATATGGGCGATTGGTCGATCACGGCGCGCGGCGAGGACCTCGGGAGGGGCGGCGGGGGCCGTCCCCTCCGTCCCGGGTGCGTGCCGCCCCGGTCAGAAGCCGGACGCGGTGGGTACGAGGCGGAGCCGGCAGGCATCCAGGGCGCTGTCGACATGGGCGCCGAGCCCCGGGTCGGGGGCCATGACGGAGAGGCGGTGCATGGTCAGCATCGCGTCCCAGGCCGAGGTCCTGGCCAGGGGGGACGCACCCCAGGAGACCTCCTCCAGGTGGGTCCAGAGGTGGGCGCCGAAGCCCAAGTGAATCGTTCCTGCCCGGGATTCCTCCTCGTCGAGGGCTCGACGCGCGGCCGTCAGGAAGGTCAGGGCGTCCTCGGGACCGAGGGCCGAGACGACGACCCGGAGATGGGAGGCGGTCAGGGACGTGGCCTCGGACCAGTCGGCCGCGTCACCGAAGCGCTCGCACAGACGTACGTTCAACAGGTGTTCCATGTCAGTGGTCATGCATGCACAGATACGTTTCCGCTGCCCATGGGGCCCGTCACGACACGCGGGAGGCGGCCTCCGCCCCCCGTACGGAGTGCTGGTCCCCGCACCCCGCACGGCGCGAGCGACACGAACGGCCCAGGCCGGACGCCGCGGCACGCACGAGGGCCGGGGCGCGCTCGGCGCCCCGGCCCTCGCGCGGGATGGTGCAGGCGGGATCAGGCCTGGTCGTCCTCGGGGATGCTGACCAGCCAGCGGGTGTCCTTGCGCGGCCGCAGGTACAGAGCCCAGTACAGGGTCGCCACCGCCGTGATGCCGCCGGTCCACAGCAGGTACTCGACGTCCTGCATGTACAGGACGTACGCGAGCACGCCGATGAGCACCACCGGAACCGCCGGCCACAGCGGCATGCGCCACGCCGGGACGTCGCGGTGCGCGCCGCGGCGGCTGAACAGGGCCGCCACGGCCACCAGGATGTACATGCCGGTGACGGAGACGCCGGTGA
Source organism: Streptomyces sp. NPDC059695 (assembly GCF_042733785.1). Lineage (NCBI taxonomy): Bacteria > Bacillati > Actinomycetota > Actinomycetes > Kitasatosporales > Streptomycetaceae > Streptomyces > Streptomyces sp. NPDC059695. Next base: position 296,558 of record NZ_JBHWFF010000001.1, read on the forward strand.
CGCCGTAGAGGGTGTCGAGGTTGACGAAGCACAGCGCCGCGCCCGGAACGCCCACGACCAGCGTCGCCACCCACGGGGAGCCGAAGCGGCCCAGGCGGGACAGGGCGTTGTTGACGGGCTCGGGCCAGGCCTTGTCGCGGGCGGAGGCGAAGAGGACGCGGGAGTTCTGGATGACCATGACGATGCCGGCGTTGATGATGGCCAGCGCGACGCAGAGGCTGATGAAGGTGCCGACGGCCGAGTTGGACCAGGCCGCGATCATGCCGCTGATGTCGCCGCCGGTCAGGGTCTCCAGGTCGCCGGCGCCGAGGGTGATCGCGACGACGGGCACCAGGATCACGGCGGTCGAGATGGCGAGGGTGGCGAGGACGGTGCGGGCCACGTTGCGGCGGGGGTTCTCCAGCTCCTCGGAGAGGTAGACGGCCGTCGAGAAGCCCTGGGTGATGAAGAGGGCGATGGCGAGGCCGGAGACGACCATGGCGCCGGTGACCAGCGAGTGCGTGCCGCCCCCGGCGGCGACCTGGCCGTGGACGAGGGAGCCGACGCCCCGCTCGGAGTGGGCGAAGCCGAGGATCGCGACGATGCCCGCGGCGATCACTTCGAGGACGAGGAAGATGCCCGTGATCCAGGCGTTGGCACGCAGGTCGAGGAGGCCCGCGAGGGTGGCGAGGAGCATGACGCCCGCCCCCGCGAGCGGGGCCGGGACGTGCACCAGGGGCGCGAGGTAGTCGGCGGTCCCCATGGCGATCACCGGCGGCACGATCATCACCACCAGCAGGGACAGCACGAACACCAGCCACCCGGCCAGGCGGCCCGAGAGGGTGGAGACGATGGCGTACTCGCCGCCCGCGCTCGGGATCAGGGTGCCCAGCTCGGAGTAGCAGAACGCCACGCCGATACAGAGCAGCGAGCCGATGGCGATGGTCAGGGCGGCGTACGTGCCGACGCCGTCGAAGAGGTCCGGTACGACCACGAAGAGGGTGGAGGCGGGCGTCACGCACGAGAGCGTGAGCAGGGTGCCGCCCACGACACCGATCGAACGCTTGAGCTTCTGCGGCACGGGGCCGGTCTGGGGGGCCACCGCGTGCGGTGCGCTGAGGGTGTCGGTCATCAGGCGGTTCCGATCGATGCGAGCGGTAGTTCTGAGCGGGAGCGGTATCGCCTCCGAGGCGGCTGGTGATCAGGTGGTTCCGTGGAGCTCCCGGGCTGAATGGAAGCCTGAGCAGAACCGCAGGTCAATGGCCCTCCTGCTGCGGAATCCGTTGCTCCGACACGCCCGGGAGGGGTGGAGGGGCGTCAAGGACGCGTCAAGACCGCCGAAACGCTCTGTGCGGGAACCGCAGCTCGGGCGGGAGGACTTTTCCCGCGCTTTACCGCCGCTCCACATTCTGGAATACCGGGCACATGCGCATGAGCCCTGGCAAAAGGCCCCTGACGTCGATGCGGCCGTGACACCTTCCCGGCCGCTACGACGCCGTACGGCTCCTCGGCGCCCCGCCGCCCTGACCAGGTCCTTCCGCGCGAGCTCAGAAGTGGCTCAAGTCCCTTGCCCGGAAGGCCTCTCGACGGCGAGGGTCGAGGCCTGAGCCATCGACCAATGGCACAGGTCTCAGGGGGAGAAGAACATGAAGATCACGAGGATCGGACTGACCGTGTGCGGCGTCGCCGCGCTGCTCACCGGCGCGGTCGCCTGTACGGACGAGGGCGGCGCGGCGGCATCGCCCGCCCCGAGGGCGACCGAGGCGCCCTGCGTGAACGGCACGTACACCTGGTTCAACGTCGAGAGGCGGGACGTGCTGACCGGCGTCGCCGCCAAGCAGAAGCTGGGCAAGGGGGGCGGCACGCTGACGAACAGGATCGTGCCGCTCCACACGCCGCTGACCGCCGTCACCTTCGAGAAGGGGGCACGGGCCGACGTGAAGGCCACGCTCCGGTCCCTGGGCGCCCGCAGCGGAGACTCGGACGCCGCCCTGGGCGACGCCTACGACTTCGCCGACGTCCACAGGGCCGTACCGAGGAACGAGCCGAACTCCACCGTCGTCGAGGGCGCCGGAGAGATGGTGGAGTACACCTGGGTACGGGAGATCACCGGCGACTTCCGGTACAGCTGCGGCAGCGGCGCGCCGACGGCGGGCCGCGCGGTCGGGTGGGACACGGACGGCTCGGGGATCCTGGAGTGCTCCACGGCCGTGGCGAAGGTGGACGCGCGGGAACCGCTCCTGGAAGCGGCCCGCATGTCCTGCGGTGCCGACGCTCCCGCGGCCAGGCCGGGGAAGGCCTGACGGGCGCCCTCGGGGCACCGCGCCCCGTAGAGATCGCGGACCCCCGACCCCGGCACCCTCCGCGCCGGTAGCCTGCGGGGCCGTCGAGGAAGGGGGGCCACGACGGAGGGACTCCACGCGGACGACCCCCGGGAGGCCGGGCCGTACGCGCTCGTGGCGCGGCTGGGCGGGGGCGGCATGGGCGCGGTGCACCTGGGGCGCTCCTCCGGAGGGCGGACGGTGGCCGTGAAGAGGGTGCGCCCCGACCTGGCCGTCGACGGCGCCTTCCGGGACCGCTTCCCGCCGGAGGTCGCGGCGACCGCCCCCGTCCGGCCCGGCGGGCGCCGCTCCTGGGCCCGACCGGCGGCACGGTCGCCGGCGTCGCCGGAGCCGGAACGCCGTGGGCCGTGAACCGCGGCGGCTCCCGAGCCGGCGACGGCGGGAGCACCGGCGCCTCCGGCGGCATGCCCGGCCCGTCGCGTCCCTGCCCTCGCCCGACAGCGTCGCCGACGCGAAACCGACCGCGGGCGGCGGCCAGGTGTACGTGAGGGCAGGGGCGGCCTGGTGGCCCTGCCCGCGAAGTCCTGACGAACACCGCCCGACGACGTGGATCTCCGCCCGTCCCGAAAATAGTAGCCATGTACATAGTAGCCATGTACGGTATTCGTGTGAGTTCAGCACACGAGAGCGCCACCGCGGGATTCCTCGTCTGGCGCCTGTCGATGAGATGGCGCGTGGCCGTCGACCGGGCGGTCGCACCGCTGGGCCTGACCCACGCCCAGTACGCCCTGATGGGGTCCCTGTACGGCATGGCGCGCTCCGGACTGCGGCCGAGCCAGCGGCAGCTGGCCGACCACACCGGGCTCGAGGCGCTGTACGTCTCCAAGCTCGCCCGCGCACTGGAGGCGTCCGGACTCGTCGCCCGCACCCGGGATCCGGCCGACCCCCGCGCCATGCAACTGGCGCTCACCGACCAGGGGCGCGACGTCACCCGTCGCGCGATCGGGGTGGTCCAGGACCTCCTGGACCAGATGCTGGAGCCGCTCGGGGGCCAGGACAGCCCACGCGCACGGCAGTTCACCCGCGACCTCGCGACCCTGCTCGACGCACCTCTTGATCCGCACACCGAGAACTTCGAGGAGCAGTCATGACCACCGCCGACGCACCCACGACCGCACCGACGACCAACGGCCGCGTCATCGCCCTGGCGCACTACTCCGCGCGCGCCCTCCTGGAGGGCGTGCTCACCCGTCACGGCCTCACCTTCGAGCAGAGCGTGACGCTCCGGGCCGCCGCCACCGCGGGCGACCCCATCGGCCGGGACGCGCTCGTCGCCGACGTGATCGGCTCGCTCAAGACGGACGAGTCCGCCGTGCACGGCGTGATCGACGGGCTCACGGCCGTGGAGCTGCTGGAGCGGCTCCCGGCGGACGCCTCGCGGCTGCGGCTCACGGACGCCGGCCGGGAGCTGTACGCGACCACCACCACCGAGACCGCCGAGATCTCCGCCCGGCTGTACGCCGGCATTCCGGCCGAGGACCTCGCGGTCGCGGGCCGCGTCCTGACCCTTCTGACCACCCGCGCGAACGCCGAACTGGCGGGGGCCTGAGGGTCCGCGGGGCGCGGGGAGGCCGGTTCGGCACGCCGGATCCCGGCCCCCGCCGCCCCCGGTCGGGCCGGACACTCCGTATCGAGGAGCAAGAGGGAGGAAAAGATGGCATAACCCACCGGGCCGCTGGAAATCCCTTACTTCCCCCCACCACACGGCCCGGAGGCCGGACCGGCCACGGGTCGGTCCCTCGACACCCCTCGGGGCGGCTCGCGATCGGAGACACATGGCCACACCTCCTACCTCTGACGACGTACCCGGCTCCTCGATGAGCGACGAGGAGTACGGGGTCCTGCGCGCCGGGGCCGCCCTGTGGGTCGGGGCCTCCGTGCTGATCACCGACGTGCGGGGCCGGGTCCTGGTCCAGCACGTCGACTACCGCGACACCTGCCTGCTGCCGGGCGGTGCCGTCGACAAGGGGGAGTCGCCCTCCCACGCCGCCTCGCGCGAGATGAAGGAGGAGCTCGGGGTCGCCCTGACCGTCGAGCGCGGACTCGCGGTCGACTGGGTCTCGGCCGACAGCTTCGACGCACCGCCCGTGATGCGGTTCAACGGCGAGATCCTGCACGTGTACGACGGCGGCGCCTGGGACGCGGAGCGGATCGCCGCGATCCGTCTGCCCGGGCACGAGGTCGAGTCCGTCGAGTTCGCCGAGCCCTCGAGGCTGCACGACCTGATGTCCCCCCGCGACGCCCGGCGCACGCTGTCCGCGCTCCGCGCCCGGATCGACGGCTCCGGTCCCGTGTTCCTGGAGAACGGCCTCCCCCTCTCCCCCACCGCCCTCGACAGGGCCGCCGTCCTGCGCACCGCCCGCCCGCGTCACCACTTCCCGTTCCACACGGGTCCGGCCCCGCAGGGGCTGCGCGTGTGCCAGGCCTGGGGCTGGCTCCTGGCGCCCGACGGCCGGGTGCTCGTCCTCCTGGATCCGGACACGGGCGCCGCCTGCCTCCCCGGTGGCACCCCCGAACCCCGGGACGGCGGGGACTTCGTGGCCACGCTGCGCCGCGAGGTCCAGGAGGAGGCCTCTTGCGCCTTCGGAGAGCCGGTGTTCCTCGGGCACCTCTCCGACCCGGACGAGCCGTGCGCCCGAGTCCGGTACGCCGCCGCCCTCACCGGCGTCGGTCCGGCGGGCGCCGATCCGGCCACCGGCCGCACCTGGACCCGCGTGCTGGCCACGCCGGAGCAGGCCGTGGAGCTCTTCGACTGGGGCCCGCCGGCCGGGGCGCAGCTCGCCGCCGTCCACCGGGCCCGCGAGCTTCTCGGCATCCCCCGGGCCGCCCGCCGACCGGTCACCGAACTCGCCGCCCCGGCCGCCTGACGGTCCCGCTTCCCGGATGGGGCCGCCGGTCCGGGGCGGTCAGCGGGCGTCGTCCACGACGGTCACCCCCGCGAAGGCGGCGTCGGCGACGTTCGTGATGCAGTCGCCGTGGTCCTTCCCGCTCCCGGTGCCGTTGGGGTTGAAGGAGTAGACCAGGCGGCGCTGGAGGTCACGGGTGGCGAACATCCCGTTCCCCCAGCCGGGGCGGGAGCCCGTCTTGCCCCAGACGGTGACGCCGTTCACCGTGAGTCGCATCAGGCCGCCGGGGCCGTAGCAGGCGCCGCCGGCGCCGAGGCAGTTCTTGTTGCCCGGGGCGTTGGGCACGTCGGGGACCGAGAAGGCCAGCTTCTGCTGGGCCGGTGGAAGCAGACGGCCCCGGAAGAGCGCCGTCATGAACCGGTCCAGGTCGGCTGCGGTGGAGATCATCCCGCCCTCCGCCCAGGGGTACGGGCTCTGCCCGGTGACGTCGTGCCCGTCGACCGACACACGGGTGTGCGGTCTGGGGAGGGTGACGTCGTCGGCGGCGGGGAGGCTGGTGTCCCGCAGCTGGAGGGGGCGGAGGATCCGCCGGTCGAGCTCGTGCCGGAAGGGGTGGCCGGTGACCTTCTCCACGAGCAGGCCGATGATGACGGTGTTGATCCCGTTGTACTGCTGCACCGTGCCGGGAGCGGGGCGGTGCTCGTTCCACCGCTGGTCGCCCGCGGCGAGCGCGAACGTGTCCCGGACCGCGTCCCGGGGCGTCACGCCCCGCAGCCACCAGCCCGGCCCGTCGCCGGGTGCAGGGGTGGGGGCCGGTACGGGCAGACCACTGGTGTGGTCGAGCAACTGCCGTACCGTCACCGTGCCGTAGTCGGCCGGAATCAGGTCCGGGAGGTGTCGCCGCACCGGGTCGTCGATCCCGACGCGGTGCTCGGCGACCAGTTGCAGGGCGATCGTGTGGGTGAAGACCTTCGTCACACTGCCGATGCGGACGTGGTCGTCGGCGGTGACGGGGCCGGCGGTGCCGGTCCACAAGGGGCCGCGGCCCGGTCCGTCGACTCTGACGAGTACGCCCGCGTGGTGGCTCGGCAGCGGCGTGACCAGTTTCCGCAGGGGCTCGGGGTCGAACACGGACGCCGTGCTCGCCGCGTGCGGCCGCGTCGGGGCGAGGGCCGTGGCGGCGGGGACACCGGCTCCGATCGCGAGGACGCAGGCCGCGAGGCCCGCCACGGGGAGGCGGCGAAGGGTGGTCGGACGGGCGCGCACGGGGTGCTCCGCTCTGCTGGCGCTTCGGACCCCACGGGCCCCCTGACACCTTCAACTCTGGTGCCCACCAGCTTCGCTGACCATCGGTGATCACCCCGAACCGCCCCCGAATCCCCCGGACCGGGTCCCTGAGGATCACCCCCGAGACGGCCCCCGCGCGCCTACTCCCCGCGGGTCGTCGCCTCGTCGAGCAGGCGCCATGTGGTGAGGGGCGAGGCGGGCGCCGTGACCGGCGTCAGGCCCGGCCCGCCGCCATCTCCGTCAGACGGGCGAGGACGCGGCCGCCCGAGGCCGCCAGGCCGTCGTGCTCCCACTCGTTCGTGACCCAGACGCGCAGGGCGCCGACCTCCCGGGCCGTGCGGAGCGAGAGCTCCGCGTCGACGTACATGTCGTCGTGGTAGACGACCGCGGCGACCGGCACCTCGTTCGCCGCGAGACGACCCCGGTCGTACAGGGGCGGCCAGTCGGTGCGCGCGGCCAGCAGGTCGGCCGCCTCCGCGAAGGGGCGCAGGCCTCTGATCTCGCGGAACATCCAGGGGTACATCATCTCCCCGGTGAGCAGGAACGGGTCGGCGTCCTCCCTGAACTCGGGGAGGTCCGCCAGGGCGCGGGCGGCCGCCCAGCCGGTCGGCCCGTCCCCCTGCCCGTAGAGGGACTCCTGGAGGACGGCGAAGAGCGGGTTGTCGGTGAAGCCGGTCAGGGACATCACCTGGTGCAGGAAGGTGTCGGTCAACTCGCCCGCTGCGTCGAGGGATTCGTCGAGCAGCGCGTGGAGGCGCTCGAAGCCGTCGCCCATGCCGAGGACGAGCCCCAGTGTGCGCAGGCGGCGCGGGGTGAGCCGGTCGCCGTCCGGCAGGCGGACGTCACCGGCCGCGAGGAGGCCGGCGATGACGCGCAGACGGGAGGCGTCCCGGGGGTAGCGGGCGTAGTACTCGCGGACCCGGTCGCGGACCCGGGGGTACGTGCGCGCGTACACGTCGTCGGCGGTGGCGGCGAGGCCGGGCAGACCACCGGTGACGTAGCAGGCGCGCAGTCCCTCCGGCGCCTGGGAGAGGTAGGTGAGGGTCAGGAATCCGCCGTAGCTCTGCCCGAGGGTCTCCCAGGGGGTGTCGCCGCAGAGTTCGCGCCGGATGAGCTCCGCGTCGGCGACGATCGCGTCCGCCCGGAAGTGGGCGAGGTGGTCGGCGAGGCGCTCCGGCGTGTCGAAGGCGGCGGCGGAGCGGGCGGTGACGGGGCTGGAGCGGCCGGTGCCCCGCTGGTCGAGGAGCAGCACCCGGTGGGTCTTCAGGGCGTGCGGCAGCCAGCCGGGCGAACCGGCGGACGGGCGCGGGGACTTCCCGCCGGGTCCGCCCTGGAGGTAGAGCAGCCAGGGGAGGTCCTCGCCGGCGCGGGCCGGGTCGGCGACCTCCCGGGCGAAGACCTGGAGGGTGCGGCCGTCGGGGGCCCGGTGGTCCAGGGGGACGGTGAAGGTGTGGTCGACGGTCGCGTAGGCGGGGTTCATGGGTTCTCTCGATGCGGTGTGGGAGGGCGTTCGGGCGCCCGTCGGCCCGTGGTGCGCGTGTGCGGTGGTGGCCCTTCGCGGCCGGGCCCGCCGCCGCAGGGGGTCAGGCCGCCGGTCCGGCGGGCGCCAGGGTGTACGTACGGCCCGACGTGTAGAACTCCAGGCCCGCCCTGCCCTGTTCGCGCGGCCCGTGGCTGGAGGCCTTGGATCCGCCGAAGGGCAGGTGGAAGTCGACGCCGGTGGACGGGGCGTTGATCCGGATCATGCCGGTGTCGAGCAGGTCGAGGCCGTGCAGGGCCGTGTTCAGGTCGGCCGTGTGGACCGAGGTGACCAGACCGTACGGGACGGAGTTGGTGATCCGGATCGCGTGGGCGACGTCGTCGGCGGCGAGCAGGGCGGCGACCGGGCCGAAGACCTCCTCGCGCAGGAGCCGGTGCCCCGGGGACACCTTCTCGACGAGGGTCGGGGCCGCGTACCAGCCGGGCCTGTCGAGGGCGGTGCCGCCGGCGAGCGTGGCCAGGCCCCGGCAGGCCTCGGCCATGCGGTCGCGGGCGCCCTCGTGGATGAGCGGCCCGCACACGGTGGCCGGGTCGGCCGGGTCGCCGACCGCGAGGGCCCGCAAGGCCTCGGAGAGCGCCTCGCGCAGCGGGTCGAGGGCGGCACCGACGGCGATGACGCGGCTGGTGGCGGTGCACTTCTGGCCCGCGTACCCCGCGATGGAGGCGGCGATGTGGCCGGCCGCCTGCTCGATGTCCGCGTCGGGCAGGACGATCGCCGCGTTGAGGCCGCCCATCTCGGCCTGCGCCGGGATGCCGCGGGAGGTCGCGGCCCTGGCCACGGCCTGTCCGACCGGGGTGGAGCCCGTGAACGAGACGACGTCGGCGGCCGAGACCAGCGCGTTGCCTTCGGTGGCCCCGCCGGGCAGGACGGTGAACACCGCTTCCGGCACGGCCCGTCGCACGATCTCGCCCAGGCGCAGGGCGCAGGCGGTGGCCTCGGGAGCGGGCTTGAGGACGACCGTGTTCCCGGCGGCGAGCGCCGGGGCCGCCTTCCAGGTCGGGATGGCGAAGGGGAAGTTCCAGGGCGTGATGAGTCCGGCCACACCGTGCGGGCGGCGCCGGGTCAGCAGGAGCCCGGCCCCCGCGGCGGTCTCGTGGACGGCGCCGGTGGGCTCGTACGGGGCCTGGGCGTAGTAGCGCCAGATCGCGACGGTGCGGGCCACCTCGGCCCTGGCCTCGGAGAGCGGTTTGCCGACCTCGCGGACGGCGAGCGCGGCGAGTTCGCCTGCTGCGGCCTCGACGGCGTCGGCGACCGCGCCGAGGGCGGCCGAGCGTGCGGCGGCTCCGGCCAGCAGCCAGCCGGGCTGGGCGGCACGGGCCCGCTCGACGGCGTCGACGGCCGCGAAGGCGCCGGGCGCGGGGATCTGGAGGAGTACGTCGGTGGGGTCGGCCGGGTTGCTGGAGGTGAGGGTGGGGACGACGTCGTTCACGGGAGGAGGCCTCCGGGGAAGGGGGTGCCCGGGTTCGGGACGGTGCGGGGAAGGACGGTGCGGGAGGAACAGCGCGAGGAAGCACGAGGCCGGGAAGGGCGGCGCGGGACAGGACGGTGCGGGGAAGGGCAGTGCGGGAAGGACCGTGCGGCGCCGACGGTGGGCGGGGCCGGGACCGTCGGCGCGGGACGTCGGAGGATGCCGGGCGCGCGCGTCGCCGGCGGGCACCGGACGCCGGGTGCCCGCCGTCGCCTTCGGCACCGGGCGTCGGCGCCGAGCTTCGGCACCGGCGTCCGTCGCGGCCGGCGGCGCGTCAGTGGTGGCCGTTCGCGACGGCCTTCTCCGTGGCCGTGCGCACCGCGGCCTCGATCGTGCCGGTGAGCGGGTGGCGCGGCGGACGGGTGGGGCCGCCGGGGCGGCCGGCGATGTCCATGGAGAGCTTGATCGACTGGACGAACTCCGTCTTCGAGTCCCATCGCAGCAGCGAGTGCAGCGACTTGTACAGCGGCAGCGCGGTCGCCAGGTCGCCCGCCACGGCCGCGTGGTACAGCTCGGCGCAGCTCGCCGGGAACGCGTTCGGGTACCCGGCGATCCATCCGACGGCGCCCGCGACGGCCAGCTCCAGGAGGACGTCGTCCGCGCCGATCAGGAGGTCGAGCTCCGGGGCGAGTTCGGCGATCTCGTAGGCGCGGCGGACGTCCCCGCTGAACTCCTTCACCGCGACGATGCTGCCGTCGCCGTGCAGCCGGGCCAGCAGCTCGGGGGCGAGGTCGACCTTGGTGTCGAAGGGGTTGTTGTACGCGACGACCGGGATCCCGACCTTGGCGACGTCGGTGTAGTGGGCGCGGACGGCCGTCGCGTCGGCGCGGTAGGTGTTGGGCGGCAGGAGGAGGACGGAGCCGGCGCCCGCCTCGGCGGCCTGCTCGGCCCAGCGGCGCGACTCGGCGCTGCCGTAGGCGGCGACGCCGGGCATGACCCTGGCCCCGTCCCCGGCCGCTTCGACGGCGGTACGGACGACCTGGGCGCGCTCCTGGTCGGTGAGGGTCTGGTACTCGCCGAGGGAGCCGTTCGGGACGACGCCGTCGCAGCCGTTGGCGATCAGCCAGGCGACGTGCTCGGCGTAGGCGTCTTGGTCGACGGAGAGGTCCTCGCGGAACGGGAGGGTGGTGGCGACCATGATGCCGCGCCAGGGGCGGTCCGTGTTCCAGGTGGTGGTGGTCATGTCGAGGACCTTTCTATGGTGTGTGACATTTTACAGAGGAGGAAAGGGGAGAGGCCCGACGGGGCCTCTCGCACGGATCTAGGGAGCTTCGGGGGGTGAACCGGCCGGCCCGGCGGCATCGCCGTCGAGTGCGGCGAGCGTCGAGAGCCGCACCGGTACGGCGAACGGGCGGCGTTCCGCTGGTGGTTCGGGGGCGCCGCCGCGCGCGGCGAGACAGGCGACGGCCGCGCCGCACATCCGCCCCTGGCACCAGCCCATGCCGGCGCGGGTGAGGAGCTTGACCGTACGCGCGTCCCGCGCCCCGAGGTCGGCGACCGCCTCACGGACGCGGCCGGCGGTGACCTCCTCGCAGCGGCACACGTCCGTGTCGTCGGAGAGCCACTCCTGCCAGCCGGGACCCGGGGCGTGCGCCGCGGACATGACGTCGGCGAAGGCGCGCATCCGGTCGCGGCGGCGCCGGAGTTCGGCGATCCGCCCCCCGCCGGCGGCGCTGCCGAGGAGCCGCTCGGCGAGCGCGCGAGCCGCCAGCTCCCCTTCCGTGCGGGCCAGTTCGGCGCCGCCGACGCCGCCGGTCTCGCCCGCCGCCCACAGCCCGGGCCGCGAGGTCTCCTGGAGGTCGTCCAGAGCGAGGCCCAGGGTCCCGTCGGGCAGGGACCGGGTGGCGCATCCGGCCGTCGTGGCCAGCTCGATCTGGGGGACCAGGCCGTGACCGACGGCCAGGGCGTCACAGGTGATCCGCCGGCCCGTTCCCGCCACGGGGCGCCAGTCGGCGTCCAGGCGGGTGACGGTCACGGCCTCCACCCGGTCGGTGCCGTGCACCTCGGTGACCGCGCTGCGGAGCCGGACGGGCACCCGGTGCCGGAGCAGTCCGGCTCCGTGCAGCAGGGCCTCGACCGCCTTCCCCGGGTTGGCGGCGAGCGCGCGGGGGCTGCGGGCGTACCGCAGATAGCCGGCGGCCTCGACCACGGCCGGCACCCGCGCGCCGGCGGCGGCGAGGGAGGAGGCGACGGCGAGCAGCAGGGGGCCGCTCCCCGCGACGACGATGCGGCGGCCGGGCAGCACGAGCCCGGACTTGAGCATGGCCTGGGCTCCTCCGGCGCCCACGACGCCGGGCAGGGTCCAGCCGGGGAAGGGGAGTTGCCGCTCGTACGCCCCGGTGGCGAGGAGCAGGGCCCGCGCCCGGATCCGGACGGGCCGCTCCCCGTCGCCGTCGGCCCCGGTGACCGCGTGCACGGTCCAGGTCCCGTCGTCCTCCCGCACGGTGGACCACACGTGGTGTCCCGCCAGGTGGGCGACGGAGCTGCCGGCGAGACGGCGCCGCAGGTCGGTGTAGGCGGACCAGTCGTGGTGCAGGGCTTCGGGCCGGACGGCGCCGAGGGCGGGGGCAGGGTGCCGGTAGAACTGTCCGCCGGTCTGGGCGGAGGTGTCGAGGAGGGCGACGGAGAGGCCGAGTCCGGCGGCCGTGACGGCGCCGGAGAGTCCCGCGGAACCGGCGCCGACGACGGCGAGGTCGTACGGGGTGCGCCGCGTCCCGGGCTCAGACGGTGAGGCGGTCATGGCCGTGTCCCTCCTGGGTGGTGATCGCGTCGCCGGGGCGGGCGGGGACCAGGCAGGCGCGCCGGTTGGGTTCGCCGTTGACGGTGGCGAGGCAGTCGTAGCACTGGCCGATGCCGCAGAAGGCACCGCGCGGCCGGCCGCCGTCCCGGGTGGTGCGCCAGGCCAGGATGCCGGCGCCCCAGAGGGCTGCGGCGACGGTCTGGCCCGGCAGGGCGGTGACGCGACGGCCGTCGAAGGTGATCTCGAACGGCGGATCGGGCTGTGCGCCGACGAGGTCGGCGGGGGTGCGGGCCACGGGCCCTCCTCTCGTGACGATGGGTGCGCGCGCCTCAGGCCGCGTCTTCGGCGAACCGGTCCGGCCGGAACGGGTGGATGTCGAGGGGCGGTGCGGCGCCCGTCAGGCAGGCGGTGACGATCTGCCCGGTCACGGGGGCGAGCCCGATGCCCGCCCCTTCGTGGCCGCAGGCGTGGAGCAGGCCGGGGACGCGCGGGTCCGGGCCGATCGCGGGCAGGTGGTCGGGCAGGTAGGGGCGGAAGCCGAGGTAGGTGCGGATGGCGCGTACGGTGCCGAGGACCGGGAACAGCGCGGTGGCCCCCGCGGCGAGCCGGCTCAGGACCTCGGTGGAGAGGGTCCGGTCGAAGCCGACCCTCTCGCGGCTGGCGCCGATCAGGACGGGTCCCGCCGGGGTGCCCTCGACGACCGCCGAGGTCTGGAGCGCGGCGGAGCCGCTGGCGACGTCGGCGACGTAGTCCGCGGCGTACACCTTGTGGCGCACCACGCGCGGCAGCGGTTCGGTGACGAGGACGAAGCCCCTGCGGGGCAGGACGGGCAGGTGGACGCCGGCGAGGGCGGCGAGGGCGCCGCCCCAGGTCCCTGCGGCGTTGACGACGTACGGGGCGTGGATCTCGCCCGCCGTGGTCCGTACGCCGCGGATCTCTCCGGCGGAGCCGGTGAGGAGGCCGGTGACCTCCTCCCCCAGCCGCAGCCGGATGCGTCCGCCTCCCGAGCGCAGCAGCTGGGCGGCCGCGTGGGCGGGCATCACCTGGGCGTCCTGAGGGTAGTGGAAGCCGCCCGCCAGGGTGGGTGCGAGGTGGGGCTCCAGGTCGTGGAGCCGGTCCGCGGGGACCTCCCGGCTGGTGACGCCCGCCTTCTCCTGGCGGGCCGCGAACGCGCGCAGGGCGCACATCCCGGGCTCGTCCGAGGCGACGACAAGGCCGCCCTTGGCCTCGTACTCGACCTGGGGCGGGAGCGTTTCGGACAGCTCCCGCCACAACGCGGTGGCGATCAGGGCGAGTTCGAGCTCGGGCCCTGGTTCCTTGTCGGAGACCAGGAGGTTCCCCTCGCCGGCTCCCGTGGTTCCGCCGGCGACGGGACCGCGGTCGACGACGGTGACGGAGAGGCCGGTCCGGGCGGCGTAGTGGGCGCAGGCCGCGCCGACGACGCCGGCGCCGACGACGATGACATCCGAGGTGTTTCTCGTGGGCACGGCAGTAATATTTCACATGGCACTGAAGTTGCCAAGACCTGCGAGGAGCCTCTCAGTTGCTCCGGCACCCCCGGGCGCACCGTCCGGACACGGATGGGTAACGGAGCTCCCGATACCTTGTCAGTACAATTTCACATTACTATGTTACCGGTCACATTCCAGCCGACCGTTCACCGCCACCGGCTGTCCGCCCGCTTCCCTCCCGGAGTGACCTCTCATGAACACGCGCACCCGCACCCTGGCCACCGCCCTGGTGACCACCCTCGCCCTCGGCGCGACCGCCTGTTCCGGCGGCGGGAAGTCCGCCGGCTCCCCGGACCGCAGGAACCCCGCGGCCTCCACCAGCGGCGCGGTCATCGGAGGGACTCCGCAGAAGGGCGGCACGCTGACCGTCCTGTCCAACCAGGACTTCACCCACCTCGACCCGGCCCGCAACTGGGTCATGCCCGACATGGACTTCGGCACCCGGCTGCTCTACCGCACCCTCGTCACGTACAAGGCGGCGCCCGGCGCCAAGGGCAGCGAGCTCGTCCCCGACCTCGCCGAGGACCTCGGCACCCCGTCCGACGGCGCCAAGACCTGGACCTTCCGCCTCAAGCCGGGCCTGAAGTACGAGGACGGCACCCCGGTCACCGCCCAGGACATCAAGTACAACGTGGAGCGGTCCTTCTCCCCGGACCTGCCCGGCGGCCCCGACTACGCGGCCCGCTACCTCGCCGGCGCCGAGGGCTACCAGGGCCCGGCCCGGGGCAGGCACCTCGCCTCGGTGAAGACCCCGGACGCCCGCACGATCGTCTTCGAACTCCACAAGCCCTTCGCCGAGTTCCCGTTCGCCGCCACCCTGCCGACCTTCGCCCCGGTCCCGCAGAAGCGGGACAGGGGACCCCAGTACGACAGCCGGCCGTTCTCCTCGGGGCCGTACAAGATCGAGACGTACGCCCGCGACAAGCAGCTCGTCCTGGTCCGCAACCCCCACTGGGACCCGAAGAGCGACGCGGTCCGCAAGGCCTACCCGGACCGGATCGTCGTCACCATGGGCCTCAAGGGCAACCAGATCGACGACCGGCTCATCGCCTCCTCCGGCACCGACGCCTCCGCCGTCCCCTGGGCCCAGCTGCGCCCCGAGTCCATCCCCAAGGTGCTCACGAAGACCGACGTCAGGGCCCGGCTGCTCGCCGAGTCCAGCAGCTGCACCGAGATGCTCCAGATGCACACCGGCCGCGCTCCCTTCGACGACCTGAAGGTCCGCCAGGCCGTGCAGTGGGCCCTCGACCGGGAGGCGATCGTCACCGCCGCCGGCGGCCCGGCCGTCACCGACGCGTCCAGCGCCGCCATGCCGGGCTCGCTCTTCGCCGGCGGGAAGCAGCCCGACACCCTGAAGATCCCGCTCTCCGGCGACCCCGAGAAGGCCAAGCAGCTGCTCAAGGAGGCCGGGAGGCCCGACGGGCTCTCCACCCGCCTCACCGTCAACATCAACGACAAGGCCATCGGCGAGGCCGTCCAGCAGTCCCTGGGCCGGGCCGGCATCAAGGTGACCATCGAGACCGTCGACCCGTCCGCCTTCTACGACACCATCGGCGACACCGTGAACCGCACGGACCTCGTCTACACCGGGTGGTGCCCCGACTTCCCCTCCGGCACCACCTTCCTCCCCTTCGTCTTCGACGGCCGCTACATCAAGGAGAAGGGCAACTCCGGCAACCATTCCCTCTTCCGGGACGACGCCACCATGAGGCGGATGGACGAGATCGCCGCCATGACCGACGGCGCCCGGGCCAACAAGGCCTGGCAGGAGCTCGACGGACAGATCCTCGCCAAGGCCCCCGTCGCCCCCGGCGCCATGAAGCGCCGCTCGCTCCTCGTCGGCACCAACGTCGCCGGCGCCTACGGCCACACCTCCTGGAGCGGTCAGATCGACTACGCGACGGTCGGCCTCAAGGACCCGTCGAAGAGCGCGAACTGAAGGACGTTGCTCCCATGACCACGACCACCACCTCACCTCCGGTGCCCGTGGACGGCGGGGCCTGGCAGCTGGTCCGCGCGGAACTGCGCCGCCGCACCTCCCTCAAGGCCTCCCTCGCCGTCGTCGTCCTCTTCGCCCTGATGACCGTGGCAGCCCCGCTGATCGGCTCGCTGGGCGGCTGGAGCCCGGAGGAGTTCGACAAGTCGGCCGTCGACCCCTACCTCGGCGGACTGCCGATCGGGCCGCTCGGCGGGGTCTCCGCCGAGCACTGGCTCGGCGTCGAGCCCATCACCGGACGCGACCTGTTCGCCCGCGTCGTGCACGGCGCCCAGGTGTCCCTGCTGATCGCCTTCGCCGCCACCGCGATCGTCGTGGTGGCGGGGGTGGCCGCGGGCATCGCCGCGGGCTACTTCGGCGGCCGCACCGACAGCGTCCTGTCCCGGCTGATGGACCTGACGATGTCCTTCCCCTCCCTCATCTTCATGATCGCGATGATGTCGGTGGCCCGGGACGTCAACCGGACGCTGCTGATGATCCTCGTCATCGGCCTCTTCGGCTGGCCGGGCGTGGCCCGGGTCGTCCGCGGCCAGACCCTCTCGCTCAAGCACCGCGAGTACGTCGACGCGGCCCGCGTCGGCGGCTCGGGACCCTGGCGGATCCTCGCCCGCGACGTCCTCCCGGGCGTCGCGGGACCCGTCATCGCGTACACCACGCTCATGGTCCCCGGCATGATCGCCACCGAGGCCGCCCTCAGCTACCTCGGCGTCGGCGTCCGTCCGCCGACCCCGTCCTGGGGCCAGATGATCGCGGAGAGCGTCGCCTACTACGACACGGACCCCATGTACTTCCTCGTGCCCAGCCTCTGCCTCTTCCTCACCGTGCTGGCGTTCACCCTCCTCGGCGACGCCCTGCGCGACCTCCTCGACCCGCGCGGGGGCCGTACGTGATCCTCTACCTCGGCCGCCGGCTCCTCGGAGTGGCCGGCGTCCTCCTCGCGATCGCCGCCGTCACCTTCACCATCTTCTACGTGCTGCCCTCCGACCCGGCCGCCGCGGCCTGCGGCAAGGCGTGCAGCGACGAACGCCTGGAGGCGATCCGTGCCCACATGGGCCTGGACGCGCCGCTGTGGCGCCAGTTCGCCGACTTCGTCACCGGGATCTTCACCGGCCGCACCATGGGGACCGGACCGTACGCCCTGCGCTGCGACTTCCCCTGCCTGGGGTACTCGTACGAGAACAGCGAGGACGTCTGGAGCCTGCTCGTCGACCGGCTCCCCGTCTCCGCCTCGCTCGCCGTCGGCGCGGCCGTCCTGTGGCTGGCCCTCGGCCTCTCCGCGGGCGTGACCGCGGCGCTCCGCAAGGACACCCTCACCGACCGGGTCCTCATGGTCGGTGCGGTCGCCGCCGCCTCCCTGCCGGTCTACTTCACCTCGGTGCTGCTCATCTACGGGCTGATCCGGGTGACCGGGCTGCTGCCCTACCCGCAGTACGTCCCCCTCACCTCCGACCCGCTGTCCTGGGCCTCCAACCTGCTGCTGCCCTGGCTGGCCCTCGCCGTGCTCTACGCGGCCATGTACGCCCGCCAGAGCCGCGGATCGATGATCGAGTCCATGGCCGAGCCGTACATCCGCACCGCCCGCGCCAAGGGCCTGCCGCGCCGCACCGTCGTCGTCAAGCACGGCCTGCGCGCGGGCATGACACCGATCCTGACCCTCTTCGGGATGGACCTCGGCGGGCTCCTCGCCGGCGCCGTCATCACCGAGTCGCTGTTCGGGCTCCCCGGCATCGGGCGCCTCTTCTACGGTGCCCTCACCACCGGCGACCAGCCCGTCATCCTCGGCGTCACCCTGCTCGCCGCCACCTTCATCGTCGTCGCCAACCTGGCCGTCGACCTGCTGTACGCCGTCGTGGACCCGCGAGTGAGGTACTGATGGGCGACTCCACCCCCCTGCTGTCGGTACGGGACCTCACGGTCACCTTCCCGACCCGGCACGGGTCCGTCCGGGCGGTCGACTCCCTCTCCTTCGACGTCGCGCCCGGCCGCACCCTCGGCATCGTCGGCGAGTCCGGCTCCGGCAAGTCCGTCACGTCGCTCGCCGTGATGGGCCTGCACACCGGCGCCGAGGTGACCGGCTCCGTCGCCCTGGCCGGCCGCGAACTCGTCGGCCTGGCGGAGCGCGAGCTCAACCGGCTGCGCGGCCGGAGGATGGCGATGATCTTCCAGGACCCGCTGTCCAGCCTGCACCCGTACTACACCGTCGGCGAACAGATCGCCGAGCACCACCGGGTCCACTTCGGATCCCGTCGCGCGGCCGCCCGCGAGCGGGCCGTCGAGGCGCTCGGCGAGGTCGGCATCCCCGAGCCCCGCCGCCGGGCCGGCGAGTACCCGCACCAGTTCTCCGGCGGCATGCGCCAGCGCGTGATGATCGCGATGGCGCTCGCCTGCGAGCCCGACCTGCTGATCGCCGACGAGCCCACGACAGCGCTCGACGTCACCGTCCAGGCCCAGATCCTGGACCTGATCGCCCGGCTCCAGCAGGACCGGGGACTCTCCGTCGTCATGATCACGCACGACCTGGGCGTGGTCGCCCGGGTGGCCCACGACGTCCTCGTGATGTACGGCGGCCGGGCCGCCGAACACGCCCCGGTGGACGACCTGTTCGCCGCCCCGGCCCATCCGTACACCCGGGGCCTGCTCGACTCGCTGCCCCGGCTCGACGACGAGGACGACGCTCCGCTCCGGGCGATCCCCGGCAGCCCGCCGTCCCTCCTCGACCCGGCACCGGGCTGCGCGTTCGCACCCCGCTGCTCCCGCGCCGCCGCCGGCTCCACGGAGGAACGGGCCCGCTGCACGGGCGAACGCCCGCTGCTCGGCGGCCCGGACGGGCACCCGGCGGCCTGCCACTTCCCCGCGTACGAAGGCGTTCCCTCATGACCACCACACCCCCGCCGCTGCTGCGGGTACGGGACCTGACCATGACGTTCCCCGGGCGACGGGCCCGCTCGGCGCCCGTCCGGGCCGTCGACGGGGTCTCCTTCGACGTGGCACCGGGCGAGACCCTCGGCCTCGTCGGCGAGTCCGGCTGCGGCAAGTCGACCACGGGCCGCATGATCGTGCGGCTCCTGGAGCCGACGGCCGGCTCCGTCGCGTTCGACGGGCACGACATCAGCCATCTGTCCCAGCGGGAGCTGAAGCCGCTCCGGCGCGACCTCCAGATGGTCTTCCAGGATCCGCACTCCTCGCTCAACCCGCGTCAGACCGTCGCCCGGATCATCTCCGACCCGCTGCTGGTCCAGGGGAGTTCGGCCGCCGAGGCGCGCAAGCGGGCCGCCGAGCTGATGGAGCTGGTCGGGCTCATACCGGAGCACATCGACCGCCGTCCGCACGAGTTCTCCGGCGGCCAGGCCCAGCGCATCGGCATCGCCCGGGCGCTGGCCACCGGCCCCCGCCTGGTCGTCGCCGACGAGCCGGTCTCCGCTCTCGACGTCTCCGTCCAGGCGCAGATCGTCAACCTCATGGAACGGCTCCAGCGGGAACTCGGCCTCGCCTACCTCTTCATCGCGCACGACCTCTCGGTCGTGAAGCGGGTCTGCGACCGGGTCGCCGTGATGTACCTCGGCCGGATCGTGGAGACCGGCACGAAGGAGCGGGTGTACGCGGCGCCCGCCCACCCCTACACGCGGGCGCTGCTCTCCGCCGTGCCCCTGCCCGACCCGGCGGCGGAGCGGGCCCGGGAGCGGATCACGCTGCTCGGGGACCCGCCGAGCCCGGCCGCTCCCCCGCCGGGCTGCACCTTCCATCCGCGCTGTCCCAAGGCCCGGGACATCTGCCGCACCGAGGCGCCCGCGCTGCGGGTCGCCGTGCCGGGCGAGGCCCGGCAGGTGGCCTGTCACTTCCCCGAGGGACCGGAGGGGGGCCTGCCCCCGCGCTCCTGACGACCGCTCGTGTGCGTCGCCCTCCCCAGGGCGGCGCACACGCGTGCGGCGCAGTGACCGGCGTCCCCGCACACGCCGATGCCGGCACCGCTCGTGGAGAGCGGTGCCGGCATCGGCGTGTTCAGGCCGCGCGGACCGCGCGGTACAGGGCGCTCGCCACGGCGAGGTCCTCCCAGGCCATGCCCACGCTCTTGAAGAGGCGCGGGCGCTCCGAGGGGGTGCGGCCGCGCACCAGGTCGGCGAGGGTGCCCGTGATGTGGTCCTCGCCGATCACGCCCTCGGCCAGGGGGACGAGGAGGTCCCCCGCCTCGCGGAGCGCCGCGGAGCGTGCCTCGACGTAGACCTCGGCGCGGGTCACGAGCGCGGTGTCGGTCTCCCGGGCCTTCGGCTCGTGCGAGCCGACGGCGACGACGGTGGCGCCGGCGGCCACCAGGGTTCCGTCGAAGAGGGGTTCGCGGGCCGTGGTGCAGCAGACGACGAGGTCGGCCCCGGCCACGTCCTCGGGCGTGCCGGCGCGCGCGGGCACGTCGAGCGTCCGCGCGTATCCGGCGAGGGCGCGCGCGGCGACCGGGTTGCGTCCGACGACGACGACGTCGGCGAGCTCGCGCACGGCGCGTACGGCCTCCAGGTGACCGTACGCCTGGGGCCCGTTGCCGAAGAGCACGAGGCGCAGCGGCCGGTCGTCCGGCGTCAGATGGCGGACGGCGAGGGCGGAGACCGCCGGGGTGCGCAGCTCGGTGAGGGCCGCGCCGTCGAGGAGGGCGAGGGGCCGGAGGTCCGTTCCGTCGAGGAGCAGGTAGGAGCCGGTGATGCGGGGCAGGCCGAGGGCGGGGTTGCCGGGGGCCACGCCCGCGATCTTCACGCCGGCGTAGGCGTGGTCGGCGGCGGGCATGAGGAGGAGTTCGCCGGCCGGGACGGGGACGGCGGTGCGGGGCGGTGCGGTCTCGGGGTCGAGTCCGGCGCGCAGGACCTCGGCGAGGACGTCGGCCGTGGCCGCCGGGGTCAGCAGGCGGGTCATGGCCGGGGCGTCGATGAGGAGCAGGTCGGTCGTGGCGGTCACAGGAGGAATCCCGTCCCCAGGTCGTCGTGGGGGTCGAGGACGAAGGTGTGGGTGCCGGTGCGGTGGGTGGCCCCGGTGACCTCGGTGATCCCGCCGGGCAGCAGGCGGCCGGTGAACAGCGTGTCGGCCACGGACTCGTGCGTCAGGACGTCGCCGGGGCCGAGGCGGCCCTCGTCGCCGAGCAGGGCGAGCCGGGCGGAGGTCCCGGAGCCGCACGGCGAGCGGTCGATCTGTCCGTCGGCGAAGACGGTGACGTTGCGCTGGTGCGGCCCGGTGGCGGTGTCGGGGAGGTCCTCGTGGAGGATGACGCCGTACACGTCGTGTTCGGGGAAGGCGGCGCGGATCTCCCGCCCGGCCCGGACGAGCGCGGGCAGCGAGGCCCGGGTGGTGTCGAGCCCGAGGGCGCCCGCGGGCACCGAGACGTAGACGGCGCCGGAGTCGGCGAGGTCGGCCTCGACGGTGCCGGTGGAGAGGGTGACCGGGACCTTGCGGGCGAGGACGCGGGTCGGGACGTTGCGGAAGGTGACGCCGGTGGTGCGGCCGCCCGCGCGGTGCACGGTGGCGGTGACGCGCCCGGAGGGCACGTCGACGCGGACGGGGACGTCGCCGTCGTCGGGTGCCGGGACCCGTCCGGTGTCGACGGCCCAGGCGCCGAGCGCCATGGTGCCGTGTCCGCAGGCGGTGGAGTAGCCGTCCTTGTGCCAGAACAGCACGCCGAAGTGGGCGCCGTCGTCGTCGGGCGGGACGATGAAGCCGCCGTACATGCCGGAGTGGCCGCGCGGTTCCCGGACCAGGAGGCGGCGCAGGTCGTCGAGCGGGCCGAGCCGGAGGGCCAGGGCGCGGCGCTCGGCGACGGTGTCGCCGGGGACGGGCGGCAGGTCCTCGGCGACGATCCTGAACGGCTCGCCCGCGGTGTGGTAGTCGGTGGTGCGGACCGAGTACGGGGTGGTGCTCACGTGGTACGTCCTCCGGAGGGGAGAGGTGCGGTGCCGGGCCGGCCCCTCCCCCGTGGAGGGACCGGCCCGGACGGTGTGGGTGGGGTCAGCCGCGGAGGGGGCCCTCGCAGCTGTAGCTCGACGTGCCCGCGACCCTGCTGGACCAGATGTCGACCGGTCCGAAGCTGCAGTTCATGTCGGCCAGGTTGTTCGACGCGGCGCCGGCCCGGTCGAGGATGAAGTAGTCGACGGTCTCGGACATGTCCTTGAAGATCTTGTCGGGGTTGTTGGCGTCGGAGAGGTTGGCGGTGATCCGCCCGGTGCAGACGAAGCGGCGCTTGCCGGGGTCGCCGTTCTCGACGCAGTCCGGGGTGTTGTAGGTGGCGGTGGCGAAGGCGGACTTCACGGACGCGAGGGCCGCGTCGCGCAGCTGGTCGTTGGGCGTGTACGTGGTGTTGGGGACGTACAGCTGGTCGACCTTGGCGATCTGCGTGTCGAGGAAGCGGTCGTAGTCGCGCTGGAGGCCGGAGTCGGAGCCCAGCCGGCTCCGCCAGGCGTCGTAGGCGGCCACGTCGTTCGCCCGCAGGTTCGTGTACATCTCGCGGAGCAGCGAGGGCCGCTCGGTCCAGAGGAACTCGAAGAAGGTGCCGGCGTAGTTGTAGAAGCGGAAGCCGTCGCCGGCGTAGGTGGCGTTGAGGATCTGGCGGATGTTCATCCGGGGGCCGCCGCCGGCGGTGTCGTTGATGATGCCGCGGACGAGGGACTTGCGGACGGCGATGCCGTTGTCGCGGGTGGCTCCGTCGAAGAACTCGGCGGTGCCCTCGTCCATGGCGGTGGTCCGGTCGCCCTGGTACCAGGGGCCCTCGCCGAAGGAGCCGGGGACGGCCCAGCGGCCGTTCAGGTAGTGGGTGTACTCGTGGCGGAAGAGCTCCTCGAGGGTGAGGGAGGAGTCCTGCGGGACGCGCCGCTGGTACGTGTAGAAGGTGGCGCCGCGCTCGATGTAGATGCCGCCGTTGTTGGTGTCCATCCCGGTGAGGATGGGGTGGTAGTTCTCGTAGTCGGCGCGGGAGGCGTACAGGACGATGTTCAGGGTGGCGTTGGTGTCGCCGGCGAGCGGCTGGTCGGTGCCGATGACCCGGTGGAACTGGGACTTGACCTGCTTGCTCGCGTAGTAGAGCTGGTCGACGGTGGCCCGGTCGAGCGCGGTGCGGACCTTGATGCCCCCGTTGTCGTAGGTGTACGTGTACGGGAAGAGCTGCTTCTCGATGTCCTCCTTGCACACGCCGTACGGCTTGCAGGCCTCGTAGAAGTTGAGCCACGAGACGATCTTCGCCCACGGCTGGCTGCCGCGGCCGAAGGTGTCGACGGCGGTGGTGAGCAGCGGGCCGAGGTCGGCGACGATCCCGTCCTTGAGGGCCGCGACCTGGCCGAAGCGGCCGTACTCGCTGAGGGCGTCACGGACGACCCAGGCGTTGGCGGTGCCCTTGAGGTGGCCGTAGCCGGCGAAGGCCTTGAAGGCCGCGCGGTAGGCGGGGTCGGCGGCGACGGCCGCGTGGAAGGCGCTGTCCTGGTTGCCCGGGTAGACGCCGAGGTAGTTCACGGAGAGGCCGGCGAGCGCGGCACCGGCCCAGGCCGGGTCGAGGTTGGTGGCGGTGTGCGAGGGGTCCATGGTGGCGAGGACCCGCTTGATGAGGCCGAGCTGGTGCTGGCGCAGGCCGGGCGCGCTCGCCGCGTTGAGGGCTTCGCGGAGGGTGTTCGCGTTGGTGCCGGTGACGTCGAAGGTGTGCGCGGCGGCGCCGAAGTCGGCGACGGCCCGGCGGACGGCGTCGACGGTGGGGGCGTCGGTGGTGTCGATCTCGCCGCGGGAGAAGTCGTGGTAGGCGACGGCGTGCAGGTAGGTGAACATCTCCTCCAGGTGGGAGGAGTTCCGTCCGTCGTGGGCGGCGGACAGGCTCGATATGCGGCGGGCGACGGCCTGGACGTGGGCGTCGGACATCACGGGCGCGAGCCGGGCGTCCCAGGTCCAGATGAGGGTGCGAAGACAGCCGTCGGCGGTGACCGCCGGGTCGGCGAGGAAGTCGGCGAACTGCTCGGGGGCGAGGCCGGTGATGCCGTCGAGCGTGCAGGGGACGCCGGCGGCGGTGGTGCCGGGGGCGGCCGCGGCGAGGGACCGCGCGGTGGTGGTGGCGGCCGGCGCCCGGCCGGGGACGCGGCCGGTGGCGAGGCCGCCGGGGGCGGGGGCCGGTCCGAAGGTGGTGCGCGGGGCGGTGGCGAGGTGCTCGACCTCGTCGAAGGGGTGGGATCCCGGCTGCGCCTGCGGGGCCGGTGCGCCGGGCAGGGCGGCGGGGGCGGCGGGCCGGTCGTCCGTCACGGTGGCGAAGGCGCCGGCCTGGCCGGCGGAGGCGAGGACGGTGACCGCGATGGCGGAGGCGAGGAGGGACGAGCGCACACGTCGGTGGAGGGACAACGGAACTCCAGCTGATGAGGGGGGTGGCGCGGGGATGGGTTCGTGAACCGGCCGGGTTCGCACGGCGTATGACGGGCGTTCATCAGGCCGTGTGCGCTGTAACATAGTAATGTGAAATTGCACTGACAACCCCTGGGACGGCATCAGTTCCCCGGCAGCCTCCGTGGACCTCCCCCGAAGCACCTCAATTCGTCACAGAGGGCTCAGGATTCGGCGGCCTTCTCGTACCACCCCTGGGCCGCGTACAGATCGCCGCTCCGCTCCCTGGCCCGCCCGAGCGAGACGTACGCGGCGACGTCTCCCCTCCGGGCCCGCTCGGTCAGCCGGGCGTCGAGCTCGGCGAGCATCTCGGCGTCGGTGAGCAGACCGGCGAGCAGCCGTCCGCCCTCGCCGTCACCGGCCGCGAGTGACTTCCGGTACCAGGCCTTCGCCGCCTCGCGGTCCCCCTGCTCCCGCGCGAGGATCCCCAGGGTGTTCATCGCGGCCGTGCTGCCGCCGGCCGCCGCCCGCCGGGTCCAGCGATCGGCCTCGGCGCTCTCGCCCCGCTCGTGGAGCAGCTTCCCGAACATGTACGCGGCGTCGGCGAGACCCGCCTCGGCGGCCCGCCGGTACCAGCCCTCGGCCTCGGGCAGGGCGCCCCGCTCCCGGTCCAGGTCCCCGAGGACGGCCATCGCGTGCGGGTTGCCCCCGTCGGCCGACCGCCGGTACCAGAGGACGCCTTCGGCGTGTTCGCCCCGCTGCCGCATCAGATACCCGACGATCTCCATCGCCCGCACGTGCCCGGCCCCGGCCGCCGCCCGCAGCAACGGCTCGGCCTCGGCGGGCCGCTGCCACCGGTGGAGCAGGACCCCGAGGGTCACGCCGGCCTCGGGGTGCCCCGCCGCCGCGGCCCGGCGCAGCCAGCGCTCGGCGTCCTCACGGTCCCCGTGGGTCCCGAGGTGGAGGCCGTAGCGGAACATCGCCGTGACGTCACCGGTCCCGGCGGCCTCGCGAAGGCGCTCCGCGTCCCGGGCCCGCTCTCCGTCCCCGCCGCTCCGCCGGCTTTCCCGACTCCCCCGCACGCGCGTCCCCCTTCGCGATCACCCGACGGAACCCGGGGGCCGACGAAGCCGCGCGGAGGGCTGGTCATCCGCCCTCCGGACCCCCACCATGCTCGTGACTACTCGTGCGTAACTCATCCTAGGGGAAAGCGTGTTGAGATTCCGTGGCCGGACCGCCGGTCCGCTGCTCGCCGTCGTCGCGTCCCTGCTCCTGTCCGCCGCTCCCGTCCGGGCCGAGGCTCCCGCCGCGTCCGCGCGCGTCCCCGTCGTGTTCGTGCACGGCTACAACGCCGACCCCGGGGTCTGGGGCGGGCTGCGCGCGGACCTCCGGGCCGACGGGTACACCGACGCCGATCTGTTCTCCTTCGGCTACGACACCCACCGCTCCGTCAACGAGGTCCTGTCCGGCGAACTCGCCGCGTACGTCGAGGGCGTCAAGCGGCGGACGGGGGCGAGCCGGGTCGACCTCGTCGCCCACTCCTTCGGCAGCCTCGTCACCCGCTGGTACGTGAAGTTCGACGCCGCCGGACCGTCCTCCGTCGCCCACTGGGTCTCCCTCGCCGGCCCCAACCACGGCACCGCCACGGCCTGGGCGTGTGCGCTGTGGGACCAGGCCTGCCGCGACATGACCCCGGACTCGTACGTGCAGAGGAAGCTCGCGGAGGGGGACGAGACGCCGGGGGCCGTGCGGTACGCGACCTGGTGGTCGGCCTGCGACGAGGTCGTCAACCCCGACAGCAGCGTGCCGCTGGCCGGCGCCGTCAACAACGGCGCCGGCTGCCTGGACCACAACGCGCTCCTCGGCGACGACGCGGTCTCCGAAGGGGTCCGGGCGTTCCTCCGCTCCTAGGCCGCTGCGGCGGCGGGCTCCCCGGCGTCCTCGCCCAGCCGGGCCGTCGGCACCCGGAACGTCTCCCGCAGGCCCCAGGCGCACAGCACCAGGACCAGGGCCGCGGCACCCGAGTAGAGGCCCACGCCGATCGGGTCGCCGTCGTACGCGATGAGCAGGGCGGTCGCGGCGCTCGCCGCCGTGCCGCCGCCCAGCGCGGCGCCCGTCTGGTAGGTGGCGGAGAGGGAGGAGTAACGGGTGGCCGCCGAGAACTGCTCGCCGAGGAAGGCCGGGATGCAGCCCTGCGGGGCGGCCATCAGCACGTTCACCAGGACGTAGGCGAGCGTGGCCAGGACGAGCACGTGACCGTCCACCAGCGGGAAGTACAGGAAGAAGAAGGCCGCGTAGGCGAGCGTGCCCAGGATGACGACCGGTTTGCGGCCCTTCCGGTCGGAGAGGAGGGCCATGGCCGGCACGGCGATGGTGAAGGCGACGGAGCCCGCGACCTGGAGCAGCAGCGACTCGGTGTAGCTGTAGCCGCGCTCCTCGGCGTACGTCACCGTGAAGATCGTCCCGATGTACGCGAGGGTGTTGTAGCCGAAGGCGACGCCGATGGCCAGCAGCATCTGGCGCGGGTGCCGCCTGATGGCGTCCAGGACGGGGACCCGGGGCGCGCTCTCGGTGCGCCGCTCCTCCTGGGGCATGCGGCTGCGGGCGAGGACGCCGACGAGGACCAGGAGGCCGCCCAGCCAGAACGGCACGCGCCAGGCCCAGGCCGTGAGCCGGTCCGCCGGCAGCAGGGTGATCAGGGTGAAGACGCCCGTGCCGAGGAGGCTGCCGATGCCGATGCCGGCACTGGTGAAGCTGCCCCACAGACCGCGCCGGCCCTCGGGGGCGTTCTCGATGCCGAAGAGGGAGGCGCCGCCCCACTCCCCGCCCGCCGCGAAGCCCTGGACGAGGCGCAGGGCGACGAGCAGGACCGGTGCGGCGATGCCCAGGGTCCCGTACGAGGGGAGGCAGCCGATGAGGAAGGTGCTGCCGCCCATGACGAGCAGCGTCAGGATCAGCATGGACCTGCGGCCGATCCGGTCGCCGAAGTGCCCGATGACGATGCCGCCGAGCGGGCGGGCCACGAAGCCGCTGCCGAACGCGGCGAAGGCCACCAGGGTGCCGACCGCGGGGTCGAAGGAGGGGAAGAACACCCCCGGGAAGACGATCGCGGCGGCGAGGCCGTAGATGATGAAGTCGTAGAACTCCAGGGCCGTTCCGAATCCGGAGACGAGGAAGGTGCGTGTGCCTCCGGCCGCTCGGGCCTTGAGGCCGGGCCGGACGGTCTCCGTCATGACGGTTCCTTCGGGGTGGGGAGGGAGGGAGCGGAGTCGGGGGGAGGGTCAGAAGCGCGCGAGGCCGGTCGCCGGGGCCTCGTGCGGAGCGCCGGCCAGGTGGTCGATCGCGCAGCGGGTCACGTCGAGACCGATGGTGAGCAGGGTCCCCCACTGCTCGTGCGGCGGCTTGTGCGCGTCGGGCCGCATGCAGACGACGGCGTCGGCCCCGGCGTCGCCGCAGAACGCCTTCGCGCGCTCGGCGGGCGGGAGTCCCGGCATCGCGGCGCGCACCGCGCGCAGGTGGGCCAGCCGCTCGGCCGTCATCGAGTCGGCCGGGCCGGTGTCCGCCGCCGCGAGTCCGGGGTCGAGGAAGTGGTTGGTGTGCAGCAGCCAGCCGTCCTCCCCGGCCGGGACCACCGCGAGGCCCGCGGGGGAGAGTTCCAGGCTCGCGGAGCCGTCGGCGGTGACGACCGTCAGCGAGGTGGAGGCGCTGACGGAGGCCGTCGAGGCGATCTCGACGGCCTCGTCGAGGGTGTCGGCCTCGTCGAGGATGCGGCGGGCGACCGCGTGCACGGGCACACCGCCGCTCGCGGAGTCGGAGGCGTGGAAGAGGATGTTGAAGTGCACGCCGAGGCCGGCGCTGTTCACACCGATCTTGCCGGGGGCGCCGAACTCGGTGAAGAGCTTCACCCTGCGGCCCGCGGCCGGTGTCAGCTCGTGCAGCAGCGCGTCCGGGACGAGCAGGTCGTGCCAGTCCCAGGTCTGCACGGTCTGCGGCGCGGCGCCCGCGGGGGCGAACACCGCCGTGGAGCACTCGCCCTTCCCGGACTGCGGGCAGCCGGCGAGGATCTCGGTGCGGGCGCCGACGGCGGCCACCGTCCAGCGCTCGACGCCGGCCGCGTCGGCGCAGGCGTCCGACTCCTCGGCCAGGGCGGGCGCCCAGGCCCGGAGCGCCTCGTGGCTGCGGTTCGCAAGGGCCCGGACGCCGTCCTCGGGAAGGCCGAGGACGGCGAAGTGATCCCGGTAGAGCTCCGCGACGCGTCGCACCTGCGGGGCGAATCGGGTGCCGACCAGGGTCCCGCGCTCGCGGGGGTCGGTGGTGTCGGTCGTGAGGGTGTGCAGTTCCACGGGTGTTCCTTCGGAGCGGGTGAGGCCGTGTGCCCTGAGAGGGCGGCGGGCATCAAGCTAGGAACGTAAAACGTTTTATGCAATGCTTGGGCCGAGGATTCGGAGCATGCGTTCCAGGAGGGGCGGCGCGGTGGCGGGGACACGGGGCATCACGATCAAGGACGTGGCACGGAGGGCGGGGGTCTCCATCACCGCCGTCTCGCACGCCCTGAACGGCAAGGGGACCCTCAGCGAGGCCACGCGCGCGCACATCCGGACCGTCGCCGACGAGATGGGGTACGAGGCCGACGCCCTGGCGCGCGGACTGCGCCGCTCCACGATGGGGGCCGTGGGCCTGGTGCTGCGCTCCCTCGACGCCCTCGGCGACTACGCCCCGGCGGGCGTGGACGTGTTCGAGCGGTTCGTGGGCGCGGCCGCCTCACAGGCCCTGGCGCGCGGCCTCAGCCTCATGCTGGTGCCGGACCTGACACGGGCTCCGGTGCCACCGCTCGCCTTCTCCCTGGACGGCTACATCGTCACCAATCCGCACGTCGACGACCCGGTGATCGCCCGCCTGGAGGAGCGCGGCATCCCGTACGTGACGTACGGACGGCCGCCGGGGCGGCCGGACTTCACGCACTGGGCCTCCGAGGACGACGAGGTCTCCGCCCGCCTGGTCCTGGACCACCTGGAGGCCCGGGGCGCCCGGTCCGTCGCACTCGTGCGGGGCACCGACCCGAACGCCTGGAACCTCGAACACCAGGAGCTCTACCTCGGCTGGTGCGCCGAGCGCGGCGGCACGCCCCGGCTGTACGAGCTCCCCGAGCGCGCGGGCGTCGAGGGCGGCGCCGCCCTGGCCGGCCGGCTCCTCGACGACGGACTCCCGGACGCGGTCTTCTGCCTCACCGGACGGCACGCGGCCGGTGTGCAGCGGGGCCTGAAGGCGCGGGGCGTGCGGGTCCCGGCGCAGACCATGGTGGTCGCGGGATCCGACTCCGAGCACGCCCGCAACAGCCGTCCGGCCGTCTCCGCCCTGGAGTTGAACCCGGTGGACAGCTCGGCGGCCCTCCTCGACATCCTCCAGGACCTGATCGCCGGCCGCCCGACCGACGCGCCCCGCCTCACGCGGGCGCGGTTCCGTCCCCGGGCGTCGACCCGGCGCTAGGCCGTCTCTTCCGGCCCGGGCCGACGGGAGAAGAGCCCGCCGGTGCGGCGGCGCCGCTCGCCGGTGCGGGCCGCCTCGATCAGGGCCTCCCGGTCGGCGAGCTTGACGCGGGGCCGTCCCTGGCGCTCCCCCTCGGCGCGCTCCCGCTCGTCGATCGCCCGCCAGCCGGCGAGGCCGACGGCGTCCGGGTGCCCGGCGCCCGCCGGGCCGCCGCCGGCGGGGGCGGTGAGCAGACCGGCGTCGAGGTCGTCGAGGAGCGTCGAGACGGTCTCCCGGGCGCAGGACCTGTTGGTGCCGATGAACCCGCTGGGGCCGCGCTTGATCCAGCCGGCCACGTACACGCCCGGCGCGACGCGGCCCCGCTCGTGGGGGACGGTGCCGGTCGCCGCGTCGAACGGCAGGCCCGGGACGGGCCGGGCGCGGTAGCCGATCGCGCGCAGGACGAGCGAGGCCTCGATGGTCCCGGCGCCCTCGCCGGCGCGCGGTCCCGTCCCCTCCACGGCCAGTCCGGTCACCCGGTCGCCGCCGAGGATCTCCGTCGGGCGGGTGTGGAAGCGCAGGACGATGCGGCGCCGCCCCGGGACGGGGGTCCGGGCGGCGAGTTCGGCGAGGACGGCGGTCCTGTCGGTGGCCTCCGCGGACAGGTCCTCCGCACGGCCCTCGACGAGGACGTCGACGCCGTCGAGGGCCGCCAGGGCGAGCAGTTCCGGCAGGGTGAAGGCGGCCTCGGCGGGCCCGCGGCGTCCGAGGACGACGACCTCGCGGACACGGCCGGCGCGCAGCGCGGCGAGGGCGCGGTCGGAGATGTCGGTGCGGGCCAGGGCGTCGGGGTCGGCGGTCAGGATGCGGGCGACGTCCAGGGCCACGTTGCCGTTGCCGATGACGACGGCCCTTTCGCCGTCCAGGGGGTAGCGGTCGGTGCCGTGGTCGGGGTGGCCGTTGTACCAGGCCACGAAGTCGGTGGCGGAGGCGCTGCCGGGCAGATCCTCGCCGGCGATGCCGAGCCGCCGGTCGGTCGCCGCGCCCACGGCGTAGACCACGGCGTGGAAGTCGCGGACCAGGTCCTCGTGGCGCAGGTCGCGGCCGATCTCCGTGTTGAGCCGGTACGAGAAGCCGGGCTGGCTCTCGACGTCCCGGAAGAGCCGGGCGACCCGCTTGGTGTCCTGGTGGTCGGGCGCCACTCCGGCACGGGCGAGCCCGTACGGGGTGGGGAGCCGGTCGTGGACCGTGACGGTCACGCCCGGGTGCCGGAGCAGCTCGTCGGCGGCGAACAGCCCGGCCGGTCCGGCACCGACGACGGCGACCCTCAACTCAACGGCGGGGATGCGGCGTTGGGGAGGGAGGACGGCCATCGGTGTCCGGTCCTCGTGCGGATGGGCCTCGTAGTAGGCGCGGTTGAGCGCGAGGAACGGCAGCTCGGCCTCGGTGAGCCCGGTGTGCGGCTTGAGCGCGTCCACCGGACAGGCCGAGGTGCAGGCGCCGCAGTCGACGCAGGTGCGGGGGTCGACGTACAGCATCTCGGTCTGTCCGAAGCCGGGTTCGCCGGGGGCGGGGTGGATGCAGTTGACCGGGCAGGCCAGTACGCAGGAGGCGTCGGCGCAGCACGACCGGGTGACGACGTAGGGCATGGTTCTCCGTTCACGGGTGCGCCGTTGCCTCGCTCGGGCGTCAGGCTGCGTACGGGGCGGGTTCGCCGCGGTGGCGGGAGGGGCGGCCGTCGATGCGGAGCGCCTTCCAGACGCGCCGTGAGGCCCTGTTCATGAGGCCGATGTCCTCGGCGAGCATCCGTACGTCGGAGAAGAGGTCGCGGAGCATCCTCTCGCCGTCGGGCGACTTCCAGAAGATGTCCTTGATCACCCAGTGGGGCACGCCGATCGCCTCGGCGGTCCTCCGGTCGGGGACCACGATGACGTCGCCGAGGACCCGCATGATCACCGGGAAGGCCACCGACAGGGCGCCCCGGCGCGCCCGGCCGAGGCCGGGGACCTTGACGCGCAGGAACTCGTGGGCGAAGGAGATGTGCCGGGCCTCCTCGGCGACGTGGATCTGCATGAGGCGGCGCATCAGCGGGTGCATGTCCTCGCCGCCGCGCAGGATCGCCTTCTGGAGGTGGTCGATGGGCTCCTCCCCCGCGAGGACCCCGGTGAAGAACGATTCGGGGACCAGGGATCCGGCCAGCGGCAGGAAGCGGCTGAGGACGCGGAAGGAGCGCCGCCCGCCGGGCACGTCGGCGCCCGCGCGGTTCACGAACTCCTGGAACATCTGGGTGTGGTGGCACTCCTCCGTGACCTCGTGGGTGAGGTAGCGGAACTCCGGGTCCTGGTTGCGCAGGGAGAAGAGGTAGTCCATCACCCCGCGGATGAGGACGTTCTCGAACTGCATGCCCACCTTGACGATGTTGGCGTACCGCCACAGTCCGATGCGGGTCCGGACCTCCAGCGGCTGCGCGCGGTACCAGGGGTGGCCGCCCAGGGGGTCGGCCGCGGGGAGCACCCAGCGGGGGTCCGCCGGGTCGACGGCGAAGTCGGGGTGGTCCCAGTCGATGTCGGTGAACGCGTCGAAGTGGATGTGCACCGAGGCTTCGGACAGGGTCCGGAGCCTCTCGTGATAGCTCTGCACGCTGGTCATCATCGTCCTCGGTCTCTCGCGGTCGACTGTCCGGAGGTGCGGGGGGCGGGGTCAGGCCGTCGGGGTCCTGTCGTGCCGGCCGGCGGGCCGCCCCCGGGGGACCGCGCGGTCGAAGCGGAGCGCGGGGTCCTCGATCGGGGACCGCCGCAGCGCGCGACGGTCGCGGTAGTAGTTGTTCCAGATGCGCCACGGGTCCCGGGTCCCCTGGCGGGGCATGATCGCGTCGCCCCGCGCGATGTAGCCGGAGGTGAGCGACTCGCCCATGACGGAGACGGAGGACCGGTCGCCCTCGGCGGCGACCGGGGTGACGGCGGTGAGGCCGTGCCGGTCCATGTGGGCGAGGAGCCGGCTGACGTAGGAGGCGGCGAGGTCGGCCTTGAGCGTCCAGGAGGCGTTCGTGTAGCCGATGATCATCGCCAGGTTGGGGACGCCGTCGAGCATGACGCCCTTGTAGAGCAGGTGGTCGCGGGTGACGAGGGGCTTGCCGTCGACCGCGATCTCCATGCCGCCGGCGAGCTGCATGCGCAGACCGGTGGCCGTGACGACGATGTCGGCGGGGATCTCCTCGCCGGACCCGACCCTGACGCCGGTCTCGGTGAACGTGTCGATGTGGTCGGTGACCACGGACGCCCTGCCGCTCCTGAGCGTCGTGAACAGGTCGCCGCCGGGCACGACGCACAGCCGCTGGTCCCAGGGCTTGTAGGACGGGGTGAAGTGGCGCATGTCGACGCTCTTGCCGAGCCGGGCCCGGACCGCGCCGAGGAGGACCCTTCGCATGAGGCGGGGCGCCTTGCGGCACAGGGCGTAGAGGCCGCGCTGCATCGCGATGTTGCGGGTGCGGCCCACCCGGTGGACGAGGGCGGCCGGGACGCGCAGCCGGCGCAGGAGCACCGAGAGGGGGTCGTCGGCGGGGAGGGCCAGGACGTACGTGGGTGAGCGCTGGACCATGGTGACGTGCGCTGCTTCGGGGGCCATCGCGGGGACCAGGGTGACGGCGGTGGCGCCGCTGCCGATGACGACCACGCGCTTGCCCGTGTGGTCGAGGTCCGCCGGCCAGTGCTGCGGGTGCACGAGGGTGCCCCGGAAGCGCTCCTCGCCGGGGAACTCCGGGCGGTGGCCGGCGTCGTAGTCGTAGTAGCCGGTGGCTCCGACGAGGAAGCGGGCGGTGAGGACGAGCGTCTCGCCGGTGGCCTCGTCGACGGTCTCGACGGTCCAGCGGGCCTCGTCGCTCGACCAGTCCGCCCGCACGGCCCGGCGGCCGAAGCGGATGTGGTCGGTGACGCCGTGCTCCTCGGCGGTGGCGCGGATGTAGCGGCGGATGTCGGCCCCGCCGGCGAGGACCTTGGTGCCGTGCCAGGCGCGGAAGCCGTATCCGAAGGTGTACATGTCGGAGTCGGAGCGGATGCCGGGGTAGCGGAACAGGTCCCAGGTGCCGCCGATGCCGGAGCGTCGCTCGACGAGGGCGTACGTGACCCCGGGGTTGCCCGCGCTCAGGTGGCAGGCGGCGCTGATCCCGGACAGTCCCGCGCCGATGATCAGCACGTCGACGTGCTGGTTCTCCATGTCGGTCCCCTCTGCGGCCGGTGGTGGCGGTGCATTCTCCCCCGGAGATCCCCCCCGAGCCGGAATTTACCTGTGTCACCGCGTCCAGGGTACTGGCGGTAACGTGACGTGCGCCACCCCTTGTCCGTCGCTCCCCGCCGGCCTCCGGGTACGATCCACGCCGTGGCCGAGGACAGAGACGCACACGACGACGGGCGCCCCGACGGCCGCGACACCCGCTGGACCGGCCACCGCGCCGAGCGCAGGGACCAGGTGCTCACCGCGGCCCTCGCCGTCATCGGCCGCGAGGGAACGGCGGTCAGCGTGGCGGCGATCGGCGCCGAGGCCGGGATGCCCCGGTCCGTCGTCTACCGGATCTTCCGCAGCCGTGAGGACCTCGACGAGCAGATCCGCGCGCGCATCGCCGACGACCTGCTGGCCGCGCTCTCCCCGGCCCTGGACCCCAGGGGCACGATCCGGGAGTCGATCGAGCGCGCCACCGCCACCTACGTGGGCTGGGTGGCGCTCCACCCCCACCTCCACCGCTTCGTCGGCACCGGCTCCCCCGCCGCAGCCGGCACCCGCACCGCCATCGCCCTCCGGCTGGCCCTGCTCCTGGACGCCTACGCCGAGCGCTTCCTCGACGGCGGGCGGGCACCCGCCGGCTTCCACCTCAACCTGGCGTTCGGCATGGTGGGCCTCGTGGACGGCGTGGTGAACCAGTGGGCGGCCCAGCCCGAGTCACGGAGCTCCCTCGACGACCTGACCGAGTTCCTGAGCGACGCCGTCTGGGGCGTGCTCTCGACCGCGACCTCGCGCCTGGGCGTCAAGCTCGACCCGGACCAGCCGGTCGACCTGACCTGACCTGAAGTGAACTGACGCGTCCTGACCTGCGTCGACGTTCCGGTGTCCACCGACCGGTGGACACCGGGTTCCACCGGCCGATCCTGTCGGCGGGAGGCCTCCGCGGACGAGTCTGGACGCATGACGAACCCGACCGTACGCATGGCCCGCCACAGCGCCCGCCACCCCTGGCACGCGCTGATCGGCTGGCTCCTCTTCGTGGCCCTCTGCCTGGGCGCGGGCATCGCACTCGGCACCAACCCCGCGACCACCGAGGACTTCCGCATCGGTGAGGCGGGCCGGGCCGAGGCCCTCGCCGCCGAGGGCGGACTCCAGCAGAAGCCCCTCGAACGCGTCCTCATCACGGCCGCGCCCGGCACCGGCCCGCTCGACCGGGCCGAGGCCGAGGCCGCCGCACGCGAGATCGGCGCCCGGATGCGGCAGTTGCCCGAGGTGCTGTCCGTGGCCGCGCCGGTCGCCGACGCGCACCGCACCGCCCTGCGCGTCGACGTCACCCTGAAGGGAGCCGAGTTCGACGGCAAGAAGCACGTCGACGCGCTGCTCGCGCAGACCGCCGAGGTCGGGGCCGCGCACCCCCGGCTGCTCGTCGAGGAGGTCGGCAGCCCCTCCATCGGCAAGGGCGTCGACAAGCTCCGCGGCGACGACCTCTCCCGTACGGAGGTCATCGCACTGCCCGTCACCCTGATCACCCTGCTGATCGTCTTCGGCTCCGTCATGATGGCCGTGGTGCCGCTGCTGCTCGCGCTCTCCTCGATCGTGGCCGCCGTCGGCCTCTCGATGATCGCCTCGCACGTCTTCCCCGACGCCGGTGTCGGCACCAACGTCATCCTGCTCATCGGCCTCGCCGTCGGCGTCGACTACACCCTCTTCTACCTGAAGCGGGAGCGCGAGGAGCGGGCCCGGGCCGCCGGCGGACGCCTCGGCACCCAGGCCGTCGTGGAGCTCGCCGCCGCGACCTCGGGCCGCGCCGTGGTCGTCTCCGGACTCGCCGTGGCCGTCTCCAGCGCCACGCTGTACCTCGCGGACGACGTCATCTTCTCCTCCATCGCCACCGGGGCGGTCGTCGTCACCCTGGTGGCCGTCCTCAGCTCGCTGACCGTCCTGCCCGCCGTCCTCGCCCTCCTGGGCGCCCGCGCCGAACGCCGCAGGGCCCGCAGGAAGCCCGCACGGGACCGCGCCTCCCGGACGAGCCGCACCGGCGGCCGGATCACCGCCGCCGTCCTCCGGCCCGTCGCCGCGCACCCGGCCGTCACGCTCGCCGTGTCCACCCTCGCGCTCCTGGCGCTCGCCCTGCCCGTCCTGAACATCAACATCACGGAGATGAGCCGCGAGACGCACTCCCGCGCCATCCCCGCCATGCGGACGTACGACCGCCTGACGGCCGCCTACCCCGAGCTGAAGGCCATGCACCAGGTGGTCGTACGCGCGGACGCGGAGCGGTCCGACGACGTGGCCGGCGCCCTGCGCGCGCTGGCGGACCGGGCACGGGCCGAGGACCCGGCGATCGGCGGCGCTCCCGTCCTGCGGACCTCGGCGGACCACCGGACGACGCTCCTGGAACTGGCCGTCCCGCGCTCCGTGAACAGTCGCGAGGCCCGCGCCTCGTTGGACCTGCTCCGCGCCCGCCTCGTCCCCGGGACCGTCGGCGCGCTCGCCGGGACCGAGGTCGCCGTCACCGGCGAGGTCGCGCGCTACGCCGACTATCCCGCGCACCAGAAGCGGAAGCTGCCGATCATCGTCGGAGCCCTGCTCCTCGTCACCTTCGGCATGACGGTGTGGGCGTTCCGGTCCGTGGTCCTCGGACTCGTCGGCGTCGTCCTCAACCTGCTCTCCGCGTTCGCCTCGCTCGGTCTTCTCGTCCTGGTCTTCCAGCACGAATGGGCGGAAGGGATCCTCGACTTCACCTCCACGGGCTCGATCGGATCCCGCGTCCCGCTCTTCCTCTTCGTGATCCTCTTCGGGCTCTCCATGGACTACCAGGTGTTCGTGATCAGCCGGATCCGCGAGGCCCGCCTCTCCGGCGTCCCGACCCGGCAGGCGGTCCTCCAGGGCCTGTCCTCGTCCGCCGGGGTCGTCACCAGCGCGGCCGTGGTGATGGTGACGGTGTTCGCGAGCTTCGCCGCGCTGCACCTGATCGAGATGAAGCAGATCGGGTTCAGCCTGGCGGCCGCGGTCCTCCTCGACGCCTTCGTCATCCGGGTCCTCGTGCTGCCCTCCCTGATGCTGCTGCTCGGCGAGGCCAACTGGTGGCCCGCACGCGGCCCCCGCCCGGCCGGCCGGACCGAGCCGACGGAGCGTCAGCCGCTCTCCGTAGGCTGACCGCATGACCGACACGACCCACCGACGCTGGTACACCGCCGCCTGGCTGCTGTTGGGTCTCGCCCCACCCCTGATCGCGGTCGGCGACGACGCGGGACCCCCACGATGGGCCGTCCTCGCCCTGCTCGGGGCGGCCCTCGCCTACACGGCCGTCCACCGCACCCGCGACCACGGACCGGCCTACCTCGCGGCCCTGGCCGCCGGCCTCGGGGTGATGGCCGCGCTGCCCGGTGGCGGCGCGGCCCTGCTCGTCGCGGCCCTCCCGCAGTTCTGGTTCCACTCCCGCGGCCGGAGGTTCGCCGTCCTGGCCAGCGGCTGCGCCGCCGCGGCCACCGCGGCCGGAAGCCTGCTGTACGACTCGCCGGGGAACGCGGCCGTCGCCCTGACCGGATACGGCGTCTCGGTCCTGGTCGGGCTCCTGGTCCACCGCCTGGCCGCGGAGGGCGAGGCCCGGGCCGTCGCCCTGACCGCCGAACTCTCCGCGACCCAGGAGCAGTTGGCCGAAGCCCATCGTCGCGAGGGCGCGGCCGACGAACGGGAGCGGATGGCCCGCGAGATCCACGACACCCTCGCCCAGGGCTTCGCCTCCATCATCGTCCTCGCCGAGGCCGCCCGGGCCGGACTCGACGGGGACGCGGAGCACACGGCCCGGCAGCTCGCCTCGATCGAGCGGACGGCCCGCGAGAACTTCGCCGAGGCCCGGGTCCTGGTCGGCGCCGCCCCGCACAGCGGACTGCGGCCCGGCTCGGTGGTGCCGACCCTGCGCCGCACCCTGGAACGGTTCTCCCAGGACACGGGCATCACGGTCGGCGCGGAGCTCGCCGAGGACGTCCACTGCGACCAGCAGACCCGCATCGCCCTGCTGCGCTGCACCCAGGAGTCGCTGGCCAACGTGCGCAAGCACGCCGACGCGAGCACGGTCGGCGTGGTCCTCTCCCAGGGTCCGTACGCCATAGAGCTGGAGATCACCGACGACGGACGGGGCTTCGTCGTCGAGGACTCCCACGGCTTCGGCCTGGACGGCATGCGCAGACGGCTCCACGAGCTAGACGGGGAACTGACGGTGACCAGCTCGATCGGGGACGGCACCCGCGTCCTCGCCAACTTCCACACGAACGGACGGCCCTGACATGCCCGAAGCCCACGAGCCCCTCCGCGTCGTGGTCGTCGACGACCACGCCGTGATGCGCGCCGGAGTGGTGTCCCTCCTGGCGCCGGTCCCGGACGTCACCGTCGTCGGCGAGGCGGGCGACGGCCGCGAGGCCGTCGGTCTCGTCGAGCGCCTCGCACCCGACGTCGCCCTCGTCGACCTGCGGATGCCGGTCATGGACGGCGTCGAGGCCACCGCCGCGATCGTCGCGGGCCCCGCCCCGACGCGGGTGCTCATCCTCACCACGTACGACACCGACGTGGAGATCGAGCGGGCGGTCGAGGCCGGCGCCGTCGGCTACCTCCTCAAGGACACCACCGCCGAGCAGCTCGCCGAGGCCGTCCGGTCCGCCGCCCGCGGCCAGACCGTCCTCGCGCCCCGCGTCGCGGAACGCCTGGTCGCCCTGATGCGCAGGCCCGCCCCGGTCGTCCTGACCGCGCGCGAACAGGACGTCCTCGGCGCGGTCGCCGACGGCCTCTCCAACGCCGAGATCGGCCGTCGTCTCGTCATCGCGGAAGCCACGGTCAAGACCCATCTCCTGCGCGTCTTCGCGAAGCTGGACGTCAGCGACCGCACCCACGCCGTGGTGGTGGCCCTGGAGAAGGGGCTCCTCACCCGCCGGGGGTGACGGCGGCCGGGACGACCCTGACGACGGGGGCGGGCGGGGACACCGCGTACCCTCGCCTCCGAAGGTGGCGGGTCGGACGGTGGGCAGGGAACGGAAGATGGCTGAGGCGCCCGGGCAGGGTACGGAGTCCGGTGACGGCGACAGGGCGCGCGCCGCGACCGTGCGCGTGTTCGTCGCGCTCGCCCCGCCCGACGAGGCGAAGGACGAGCTGGCACACGCGCTGGCGCCCGCCTACGAGGCCTATCCGCGCATGCGGTGGAACAGGATCGAGGACTGGCACATCACGCTGGCGTTCCTCGGGGAGCTCCCCGTGGCGACCGTGCCCCTCCTGCGTCCTCCGCTGGCGGACGTCGCGGCGGCGCGGCGGCCCGTGGAGCTGGCGCTGCGCGGGGGCGGGCACTTCGACGACCGGGTGCTGTGGAGCGGGATCGACGGCGACCTCGACGGGCTGCACGCGCTCGCCGGCGAGGTGCGGGCGGTCGTCAAGGAGTGCGGGATCCCCTTCGAGGACCGGCCGCTGCGGCCCCATCTGACGCTCGCCCGGGCCCGCCGCGACGATCCGGCCTCCGTGCCGGCGGCGGCCGCCGGGCTCGCCGGTTTCACCGGCCGCCGGTGGCCCGCTGAGCGCCTCCACCTCGTCGGCAGCGACTACGGCCGCGGTCCCGGCCCGATCCGCTACCGGGACATCGAGGCCTGGTCCTTCGCCCGGCGGTAGCCGTGGGTGCGGCACTCGACGGTGAAGCCGAGCGCGCCGTACAGCTTCGCGGCCGGGAGGTTCTCGGCGTCGTGGTTGACGGTGACCCGACGGAGGCCGAGCCCGGCCATCCGTCGCATGGACTCGGCCATGACCGCGCGGGCCAGGCCCAGGCGGCGGAACGCCTCATGCGTGCCGACGGGCTCGAAGTGCCCGATTCCGTTGCGCTCGTCGGTCCAGTGGACGGTGTACGCGCCGATGCGGCCGTCCGGCGCCTCGGCCACGATCTCGCGGGCCGGGTCGTACCCGGGCCGGGTCATCATGCCGTCCCGGTACGTCTCTCCCGTCCAGTCGGAGCCGAACGAGGCCCTGCGCGCCTCGGCGAGGGCGTCGGCGTCGTCGAGGGTGGCCGCGCGCACGGTGAACCCGGCGGGCACCACGACGGGCGGGAGATCGGTGAGACCGCGGGTGTTCACGTCGTCCCAGTCCCGGAAGTGGACGAAGCCGAGTTCGCGGAGGAGGCGGCCCCGGGTCGTGTCGGTCTCGAAGAGGTCGGTGAGGACGTGCGTCCCGTCCGCCGCCATGTGCCGCGCGGTGGTGTCGGCGGCGAACGTGAGCATCGCGCGCTCGGTGTCCGTGCCGCGCAGGTCCGGCGCGCAGAACGCGTCGAACGCCGTGCCGAAGCGGAGGCAGATCGTGATGCCACCCGTCCGGCCGCGCTCGTCCTCCCAGACGTGCACCAGGTCCCCGACGGGCGGGCCGCCGCGGAGGTTGTCGTAGACGCGGTGCGGGAGCTCGCCGACGTGGTCGTAGGCGTCGCGGCCCGCGGTGGCGATCCACTCCGCCACGGTCGTCTGGAGGCGGGGCATGTCGGAGGGGACGAACGGCCGGGGTGTGAACATGATCGTCTTATATCGGGGCCGTTCGGAGCGGTTCAAGCGAGTTTCCTCCGGGCGGAGAGGGGGCCGGGCGACGCGGCCGTGGTGCCCTCCCGGGAGCGGCCGGGCGAGGTCAGCCGTACCGGCTCCTCGGAGGCCGGGCGAGGTCAGCCGTACAGCCCCCGGCAGAGGTCGGCCGCTCCCATGGGCGCGCGCAGGGACTCGGCCTGACGGCACAGACGGCGCATCTCGGGCGCCGGAGTGCCCGCCGGCCGGTGCGGACGGGCCGCCGCGGCCCCGCTGCTCCGCGGCGGGCGGGGGACGGCCCGCGTCGTCGCCGGCTTGTGCGGCGTGCGGTGCGGGCGGTTCGCGGCCGGCCGGTGGAGCGGTGGACGTGGGGCGGGGGCCGGTGCCGCGACGGCCGCGCGGGGCCTGCGCCCCTCGGGGGTGCGGGGCGGCCGGGGCTCCGGACGCGGCTCGGTGGCGGTGAGGGCCTCACGCGGCGCGGGCTCCACCGGCGCGGGCCGAGCCGACAGCGGGGCCGGGGGCCGGTCCGCCGCCGGGGCGAGGCCACCGGGGCGGGACGGTGGAGCCGGGGCGGGGTCGTGCGGGACGGCCACGCAGGCGGAGGTGAGGAGCGTGAGGAGCAGGAGGAACGTCGTGCGGCGGGCATGCATGGGTGTCACGGTGCCCGAGGAGCTCCGCGCGGGTGCGACGGCGCGGCCCGAGTCCACCGTGACGAGTGAACCCCGCCCGCGCGTGGACGGAGCGGCCGACCGCCGTCCTGGGAGGAGCGGCGCGGCGGCGCGGCCGGACAAATGCCTGGCGGGGCCGGGCCCGCGCGCCTCAGGATGGGCGCATGAACGATCGACCCGAACGCTGGAGCGGCGCCACCGTCTACCCCGACATGTGGGCGGACCCCGGCGACGACCCCCGTGACACCGGGGGTGAGGCTCCCGAGGGGGAGCGCGCGACCCTGGAGGAGTTCCTCGCCGGCTACCGGCTGACCCTGCGGATGAAGTGCGAGGGCCTCACCCCGGAGCAGCTGGCCCGTCGTTCGGTCCCGCCGTCGACGATGTCGCTGCTCGGACTGATCCGGCACCTCGCCGAGGTGGAGCGGGACTGGATCACCTGGATCACGGGCGAGCCGCTGCCGAAGGTGTACGGGAGGCGTGACGCCGACTTCGACGAGGCCGTCGCCGACCAGGCGGTGGTCGACGCCGCGTACGCCGATCTGGAGCGCGAGCAGGCCGCGGCCGACGCCGCCCTCGCCGCCCGCCCCGACCTGGGCGAGCGGATCCCGAAGGACGGGACAGCGGTGCGGGAGCTGATGGTGCACCGGATCGAGGAGTACGCCCGCCACTGCGGTCACGCCGACCTGCTGCGCGAGTGCGTCGACGGGAGGGTCGGCCAGTAGCCGCCCCGGCTCCGGGAGGTCCGGCCTCCTAGTACGGCCGCACCAGGACGTGGGCGGCTCCGGGGATGCCGGTCTCCAGGAGCACGTCCTCCTCGGGGGTCGTCGGTGTGCCCGTCTCCTGCTTGAGGACCGCCCTGGAAAGGGCCTGCACCCACAGGGCGCGGGGCCGGCGGCGTGCCTCCCAGGCGTCGAGGGCCTCGGGGACGGAGGGCGCGGCGTCCAGGGACTCGGCGAGGACGAGGGCGTCCTCGACGGCCATCGCCGCGCCCTGCGCGAGGTGCGGGGTGGAGGCGTGGGCGGCGTCTCCGGCCAGCACCACCCGGCCGACGTGCCACGGCTCCTCGACGGTCACCTGGGAGATCCGGGAGTACACGACGGCCGAGGGGCCGGTGACGGCGGCGAGCGCCTCGGCGACGGGTCCCGAGAAGGCCGCGAGGCGCTCGGCGAGCTCCTCGTGGGCACGCTCCGGGTCCGGGCGGAAGTCCTCGTCCTCGGCGAACACGGCTCCCAGGTACATCAGTTCGTCGGTGATCGGGGTGAGCAGGGCCTTGGCCTCGGGCCCGGCCGTGGCCATGACCACACCCCGCACCTCCGGCGGACGGGGCACGGTGACGCGCCAGTTGGCGAATCCGGTGTACGCGGGCGCGTACCGGTCGCCGTAGAGGCGGGTGCGGAGCGGGGAGCCGATGCCGTCGAAGCCGACGACGAGGTCCCAGCGGTCGGTGGACCCGTCCGAGAGGGTGACGGTGACTCCCGTGCCGTCGTCGTCGAGTGCGGTGAGGGTCACGCCGAGGCGGACCTTCGCGCCCGCGGCGACGGCGGCGTCGCCGAGCACGCGCGCGAGGGCGGGCCGCGGAATGCCGTTGCTCGCAGGCACGTCGCCCATGCGGGGCTGGGGTATCCGCGCGAGCGGGTTCCCCGCGGGGTCGGCGATGGTCAGCACGTCCCAGGCGAAGCCCTCGGCGAGGCAGGCGTCGAGGACGCCCAACGCGCGCATGACGTGCAGGGCGTTGGAGGGCTGGATGATGCCGACGCCTAGGGCGTCGAGGTGGTCCCGGAGCTCGGCGACCTCGACGGTGTGGCCGCGCCGGGCGAGTGCGGTGGCGAGCGCGAGGCCCCCGATGCCGCCGCCGTGGATCAGGACGCGCAGGGATGCTGCCATCTCGGATGTCTCCCGTGGGTGATCAGTACAAGGCGCAGGAGTGTAACCCTCGTGTCCAGAGCCCGACTTGTCCCCCCGACCGCCTCCGACCAGGTTAAAAAACAAGCCAAGCTGCAATCGGCCGTTTGCGTCGGAACACGCTCGGCCGACCCGCGCCTACAGCCCGGTGAACACCCGTCACCACAGGTCACAAGGCACTTCGCCGCATCGGGGGCACCTCCGAGTGGTCCAACCAATGGAGATCAACCTCCAAAGCTTCAGCACAAGTTGCGCACATCCCTCTTCCGGAGGGTCCCGGATGCTCTAGATTGACCTTGCTTCACAAGCCCGGACACCAGGCGACAAAGCGTGAGGAAACGCCTGGATGGGGTGTTCGGCGCGCTGCGGTACGTGGTGTGTCATTCGCCGGGCGGGCGGGTGCCTCCTGGGGAGAGGAACGGCGCGGCGCGGGGGGCGGGGGCCTCCCGAGGGGAGGAACAGCGCGGGAGGCGGGGGCCTCCCGGGGGGAGAGGAACCGTGTGGAGCCAACACGTCGAGCCCACTGGCACCCTGGGGGGGTCCGTGCAGCAGGGGGAACTGGTCAGCCCGTTCGCATCGGCGCACGACCAGCTGGAGAGCGGGGCGATATCCCGGCCCGCGACCGACTGGGAACAGCGGTACCGCGCCGCCGTCATCACCAGTGACACCATGGCCACCGCCTTCGTCGTGATGGCGATCGGCGGCTTCTTCGGAGCCAGGGACGCCGCCAACTGGCATGAGAAGTGGGGCATTCTGGCATTCGGCACCGAGCTTCTGGTGCTGGCGGCGCTCGCCGTGGGCCGCGCCTGGGCCCCCGCCGTGCTCGGCCAGGGCGCCGAGGAGTTCCGCCGGCTGGGACGCTCCCTGTTCGCGGCGACCG
The DNA here is from genome assembly GCF_042733785.1 of Streptomyces sp. NPDC059695. Lineage (NCBI taxonomy): Bacteria > Bacillati > Actinomycetota > Actinomycetes > Kitasatosporales > Streptomycetaceae > Streptomyces > Streptomyces sp. NPDC059695. Next base: position 340,253 of record NZ_JBHWFF010000001.1, read on the forward strand.
TCGTCCTCGCGCTCGGCGGGATCGCCCTCACCTCGAACAACATCAAGCTCTGGATCTTCGTCGCGGTCCCCACGATCGCGCTCGTCACGATCCCCGCGCGGTACCTGCTGCGCCTGTGGCTGCACAAGCAGCGGAAGGAAGGGCGCTGTCTGCGCCCGGTCCTCGCCGCCGGAAGCCCGGCCACCGTGCGCGACTTCATCACCCGGACCCGCAAGTTCCCGCACCTCGGCTGGCGCGTGGACGCGGTGTGCACCACGGAGGGCCACGGGCCCGAATCGGGCGAGCTGGACGGCGTGCCGGTCGTCGGACCGCTGGCGGACGTCGCCAACCACGTCCGCCGCGACGGCTACCGCGTCGTCGCCATCACGCCGGACCCGCACTGGTCGCCGGCCCGGCTGCAGCGCCTGGCGTGGAACCTGGAGGGCAGCGACGCCGAGATGGTCGTGGCGCCCGTGCTGATGGAGGTGGCCGGCCCCCGGCTGCACGTCGACGCGGTGCTGGGGATCCCGCTGCTCCGGGTCAGCATGCCGACGTTCACCGGCGGCCGCCGCGCGGTCAAGGGAGTCGTCGACCGGGTGGGCGCCGCGTTCCTGCTGCTGCTGTTCGCTCCCCTGATGCTGGTCGTCGGGCTGCTCGTCCTCGCGGATAGCCGGGGCGGGGCGCTCTACAGCCAGCGCAGGGTCGGCAAGGACGGACGCGAGTTCACCATCCTCAAGTTCCGCACCATGGTCACCGGGGCGCACAGCGCGCGGGCCGAGCTGGCCGATCGCGACGAGGGCGCGGGCCTGCTCTTCAAGGTCCGCCGGGATCCCCGGGTGACCCGGGTGGGCGCGGTGCTGCGCCGGTACTCGCTCGACGAACTCCCGCAGCTGTTCAACGTGCTCACCGGCTCGATGTCGCTCGTGGGCCCGCGGCCTCCGCTGCCGGAGGAGTCCGCGGCGTACGCCCCGGACGTCCGCCGCCGTCTGCTGGTCAAGCCGGGACTCACCGGTCTGTGGCAGATCAGCGGACGCAGCGACCTGTCCTGGGAGGAGGCGGTCCGCCTCGACCTGCGGTACGTGGAGGACTGGTCCCTCGCCCTGGACACCGTGATCCTGTGGAAGACGCTGCGCGCGGTGCTGTACGGGCAGGGGGCCTACTGATGCAGGAAGTTCATCGTCCGGGCGGCGCGGGGAGCGCCGGCCGGGAGGGCCCGACTGGGGGGAGGAACGAGTCATGAGGATCAGCGTTTTCGGACTCGGCTACGTGGGCTGCGTGTCGGCCGCGTGCCTGGCCGGCATGGGCCACGAGGTCATCGGGGTGGACGTCAACCAGGTGAAGGTGGACCTGGTCAACGACGGCAAGGCGCCGGTGGTGGAGGAGCGGATCGGCGAACTCATCGCCGACGTGGTGGAGAAGGGAGCGCTGCGCGCCACCCGTGACGTCCGCGAGGCGATCATGGGCAGCGACGTGTCGCTGGTCTGCGTGGGCACGCCGTCGGAGCCCAACGGCAGTCTGTGCACGACGTACCTGGAGCGCGTCACCGAGGAGATCGGTGCCGCGGTGGCCGAGCGCGGCGGGCGGCACACCGTCGTCTTCCGCAGCACCATGCTCCCGGGCACCTGCCTGAACCTGCTGGTGCCCGTCCTGGAGAAGTACGCGGGCGGAACGGCCGGCGTGGACATCGGGGTGGCGGTCAACCCGGAGTTCCTGCGCGAGGGCACGAGCGTGCGGGACTTCTTCGACCCGCCGAAGACCGTCATCGGCGAGCTCGACGCGGCGAGCGGCGACGTGGTCGCGGCGCTCTACGAGGGGCTGCCCGGCGAGGTGTTCCGGGTGCCGGTGCCGGTCGCCGAGGCGATCAAGTACGCGGACAACGCCTTCCACGGCCTCAAGATCGGCTTCGCGAACGAGCTGGGCGCGGTGTGCCAGGCGCTCGGGGTGGACTCGCACCAGGTCATCGACGTGTTCCTGGCCGACCGCAAGCTGAACATCAGCCCCGCGTATCTGCGGCCCGGCTTCGCCTTCGGCGGCTCCTGCCTGCCCAAGGACCTGCGCAGCCTGGTCCACGCGGCGCAGCGCGCCGACGTCTCCGTGCCGATCCTGTCGCACGTGCTGCCCTCCAACGCGGACCATCTTCAGCGGGCCGTGGAGCTGGTCGAGCGGACCGGCAGGCGGCGGGTGGGTCTGTTCGGCCTCTCGTTCAAGCCCGGCACCGACGACCTGCGCGAGAGCCCGCTCGTCGAGCTGGCGGAGCGGCTCTTCGGCAAGGGGTACGACCTGCGGATCTACGACCCCAACGTGAACCTGTCCCGGCTGCTCGGGGCGAACCGCGAGTACATCGAGACCCGCCTCCCGCACCTCGCGCAGCTGCTCGCGGAGTCCGTCGACGAGGTCCTCGACCACGCCGAGGTCTGCCTGGTCGGCACCAGGGACCCGGACGTCCTCGCGGCGCTCCCCCACGGCGAGAGCCCGGTGATCGTCGATCTCATCCACCTTCCCGACGCCGACGAGCGGCGGGCCGAACCGGGGTACGTGGGCCTTGCTTGGTAATGAGACCGGCGCCGGAACGGACGGCCAAGGGGCCGGCCGGCGTGCGCTGATCCTGGTCGAGAACCTCTCGGTCCCCTTCGACCGGCGCGTGTGGCAGGAGTGCACGACGCTGCGCGACGCGGGCTACGAGGTGCACGTCATCTGCCCCCGGGGCCAGAAGCGGGACACCGAGGCAGAGGCGGTGATCGACGGGGTGCGGATCCACCGCTACCCGCTGCGCGCGGCCACCGGAGGCCCGGCCGGCTATCTGCGGGAGTACGGATCGGCGCTGTGGCACACGGTCCGGCTGGCCCGCAAGGTCGGTCCGGTCGACGTGGTCCACGCCTGCAACCCGCCGGACCTGCTCTTCCTGCCCGCGCTCTGGATGAAGCGGCAGGGGGCGCGGTTCGTCTTCGACCAGCACGACCTGGTGCCCGAGCTGTACCTCTCCCGGTTCGACCGCGGCCAGGACGCGCTGTACCGCGCCGTGTGCGCGCTGGAGCGGATGACCTACCGGGCCTCCGACGTCGTGCTCGCCACCAACGAGAGCTACCGCGACGTCGCGGTGCGCCGCGGCGGCCGGCGGCCCGAGGACGTCTTCGTCGTGCGCAGCGCCCCCGACGTCGACCGCTTCCACCCGGTGCCGGCCGAGCCGGAGCTGAAGCGCGGCAAGCCCCATCTGCTGTGCTACCTCGGCGTCATGGGCCCGCAGGACGGCGTCGACTACGCCCTGCGGTCCCTCGCGAAGCTCCGCGACGAGCTGGGCCGGACCGACTGGCACGCGGTGTTCGTCGGCTCCGGCGACGCCTTCGACGCGATGGTCGAGCTGTCCCGGCAGCTCGGACTCGCGGACCAGGTGCAGTTCACCGGGCGCATCCCGGACGCCGATCTGGCGCGCTACCTGTCCACCGCCGACGTGTGCCTCTCCCCCGACCCGCGCAACCCGCTCAACGACGTGTCGACCATGAACAAGGTCCTCGAGTACATGGTGATGGGCCGGCCGATCGTGTCCTTCGAGCTGAGGGAGGCGCGCGTCTCCGCCGGTGACGCCGCCGTCTACGCGCCCGCGAACGACGAGGCCGCGTTCGCCGGGCTCATCGCGCAGCTCCTCGACGATCCGGAGGAGCGGGCCCGGATGGGCAAGATCGGCCAGGAGCGGATCGGCGGGGAGCTCTCCTGGCGGCACTCGCAGCGCTCGCTGCTGGCGGCGTACGCAGCCGCCACCCGTGACCACGCTCCCCTGTCGGTGGGCGGCCGAGGACGAACGGGGAGAAGGCCGCGTCGTTGAGCGATGACACCATACGCCTGGTCACGATCGGGCGGATCGTCCGTCGGCGCCGACGGCTGCTCACCCTCCTCGTGGTGGTGGGCGCGCTCGTCGGCTACGGCACCTCCTTGCTGCTTCCGCCCCGCTACACGACCTCGGCCTCGGTGCTGCTGCCGGGGGCGTGGGCGGAGCGCGAGCTGCTGACCCAGGCCCAGATCGCGACCAGTTCGGTGGTGGTCGACCGCACGGCCGCCTCGCTCGGCTGGTCCGGGGTGGGCGGCGTCCAGCTGCGCGAGCAGGTGACCGCCGAGATCGCCGACGGGAACATCATCAAGATCTCGGGCACGGCCGACACCCCGGAGCGCGCGCAGCGGCTCTCGGACGAGGTGGCGCGGCAGTTCGTCACGTTCGCCGCCGAGATCCTGGGCGACAAGACCGACCCGGGTGCGGTGGGCAGCCCCGAGGCGCTGCGGAAGCTGGTCGAGCAGACCAGTCGCCGCATCAACGACCTGGCCGACTCGGCCGGTTCGGGGAGCTCGGTGGAGAGCGTGCAGACGCGCACCGAGCTCGCGAAGCTGCGGACCACGCTGCAGGAGTCCATGGACAAGCTCGACAAGGCCGACCCGTCGACCGAGAAGGCCAAGCTGGTCGTCATGGGCCCGGCGGCACGGCCCACCGGCGAGGCGCCTCCGACGAGGACGCAGCTCGTCGTCGCGGGGGCGCTGCTGGCCTTCCTGATCGCGGTCGTCGGCCATCTCTCCGCCGCGCGGGTGAGCCGCCGGCTGCGCACCGAGCCGGAGATCGCCGCGGCGCTCGGCTCGGCGCTGCTCGGCACCGTCGACGTGCCCGCCGAGAAGTCCGGGCGGCAGCCGGGGAGCCGTGGGCCGCGCGCCCTGGTGCGCCGGCTCCTCGGCCTCGACATCCGGTGGGACGTACCGCTCCCGCGGACCTCGGGCGACGAGGAGAGCCGGCAGATCCGCTACCGGCGGGTGTACGCCCGTCTCCAGGACCAGGTACCGGCGCCACGACGGGTGCTGGTCGTCGTCCCGGACGGTGACGAGATCGCCCTGCGGGCCGCCGGGCAGCTCGCCGCCGAGGCCGGGGCCGAGCCGTCCCCGAACGCCGCGGGCGGCGGGGAGCCGGTGCTGCGGACGGTGGCGGTGTCGGCGTCGCAGCCGATGGTGCCGGACCGTCAGGACGAGTCGGGTGCCGTCGTCGTGCTGAGCGCCGGAAGCTGGACGGCGAACGAGCTCGCCGGGATCGCCGAGGCGTGTGCCGACGCCCGGCACGACGTCGTCGGCGTCGTCCTCGCCGGAACGGTCTCGGCCCGTCCGGCCCGGTCCTCCGGCCGGTCCCGGAAGGCGGCCGCGCCCGCGGCCGCCGTCGGCGGACACGCGACGGGAGGTGCGGAGTGACGACGCGTACGTCCCCGGAACCCTCGGCCGCGGCTCCGCTGCTCGACCTCCAGCCGCTGGTGGCCGCGGTACGGAGGCGGCGGCGCCTCTGGGCCTCCCTGGCGCTGCTCGGGATGCTCGCCGGTGTGGCGCTGGCGTTCCTGCTGCCACCCCCGCCCACCGCGGTGACCAAGCTCCTGGTCGCGCACCAGGAGGACCAGCCGAACGACCCCGGGACGCTGATCCGCACCGACGTCGCGCTGCTGCAGACCACCCGGATCGCCGCCAAGGCCCTGGAGTCCATGAAGTCCCCGGAGAAGCCCGAGGACTTCATGGAGGACTACACGGGCGCCGGGCTGACCAACAACGTGCTGGAGATCACCGTGTCGGCCGACAGCGACGCCGAGGCGGTGGCCCGTGCCCAGGCGCTGGCCGACGCGTTCGTCGCGGACCACGTGCGGCGCATACAGGAGGCGGCGAACGCGGAGTCCAAGGCCCTCCTCGACCAGCGCGACCGGCTGCGGGAGGACCTCGCCCAGGTCAACAAGGCCATCGGGGACGCCTCGTCGGTGAACGGGTCGAAGGCGTCGGCGGACATGGAGTCGCTGTTCTCCCGGCGGGCCGAACTGACCTCGCAGATCGCCGACTACGGCCAGCGTGCCGCGCAGGCGAAGATCGGCACGCCCCATCTCGTCGCCGGCACGCAGATCGTGGACGCCCCCCGCCCGGTGCGGAACTCCCTGGCGAAGACGGCGGGAACGGACGCCGCGATCGGGCTCGCCCTCGGCCTCGCCCTGGGCCTCGCGGTGGCCGCGGTCGGCGCGGTGGTGGCGGACCGCCCGGTGCTGCGCCGGGACATCGCGGCGAACCTGGGCGCCTCCGTGATCGCGGAGCTGCCTCCTCGCTCGGCCGCGCCGTGGCGGCGCCGCGGGGCCCGGGCGGAGCGGACCCGGCTGACCGCGTCCCTGGCCCGCACGGCGCGCGCCTCCGCGGAGCCGGTGTCGCTGCTCGAACTGGGCGCCGTGCGCGCCACGGGCGCCATCGCCCTGGACCTGGCGGCGGCGCTGGGGGAGGACGGGCCGGTGGTCGTCGTCGACGGACTGCCCGGCCTGCCGCTCGCCGAGCGGAGGTCGAAGCCGGGCGACCCCACCGTGGTCAGCGGTGACCGTGCCACGGCCGGGCGGTACCAGGAACGCAGGATCGGCGTCGGCTCGGTGGCGCCCGGTACCGCGTGGACCGACCTCCAGTACCTCGGCACGCGCGCGGTGCTCGTGGTGCGGGCCGGGCACGGCAGTGCCGCGTGGCTGCACACGGTGGCGCGGCAGCTCGCGGACCAGCACATCCCGGTGATCGGTGTGGTGCTGGTCGACCCGGACCCGCGTGACCGGACCGACGGCACGCTGTGGGACGGGACGGAGACCGCGCCGCGCGGACGGAACGAACGGCCGCCCCGGCAGAACGGGCCGGGCCGGCATCGGACGGAGCGGGTGCCGCAGTGGGCGGCGAGCGTTCCGGACAGCGACCAGGAGGCTCGGTAAGGCATGTGTGGCATCGCAGGTACGTACCGATGGCCGGACGGGAAGGTCGTGACCGACCGGCTCACCGATACCCTCGCCCACCGCGGTCCCGACGGGGCCGGCCGCTACAGCCACCCCGTCGCCGACGGGGAGGTGCACCTCGGACACCGGCGGCTGGCGATCGTCGACCTGTCGGAGACGGGCGCCCAGCCGATGGTCTCGGACGGTCTCGTCCTGACGTACAACGGGGAGCTGTACAACGCGCCCGAGCTGCGGGCCGAGCTGAAGGCCGCCGGGGTGCGCTTCCGGGGCACCTCCGACACCGAGGTGCTCCTGGAGGCGTGGCGGCGCTGGGGCACGGACTGCCTGCCCCGGCTGCGCGGCATGTTCGCCTTCGGGATCTTCGACGAGCGGACCGGTGAGCTGGTGCTCGCCCGCGACCAGCTCGGCATCAAGCCGCTGTTCCTGCTCCGGCGCGGCGAGGGGCTGGTGTTCGCCTCCGAGCTGAAGGCGCTCGCCGCCGCCACCGGCGGCAGGCTGGAGGTGGACCACGCGGCGCTGGTGGCCTCGCTCCTCTACTACTGGGTGCCGGACTCCCGGTGCGCCTTCCGCGAGGCGGAGAAGCTGCCGCCGGGCAGCTGGCTGCGGTGCCGGCCCGACGGCCGGACGGAGCGCGGCCGGTTCTGGCACCTGCGGGACGTCGCGGCCGAGGGCCGGGAGAGGGCCCTGGCGGGCGAGCGCCCGGACATCGCCGCCATCGTCGAGGAGTCGACCCGGCGCCACCTGCTCTCCGACGTGCCCGTGGCGACCTTCCTCTCCGGCGGCCTCGACTCCAGCTACCTGACCGCGCTGGCGGCCCGCGACCGGCCGGGGATCTCCGCGTACACGATCGGATTCCGGGCGGAGGACGCCCGGTTCGAGGCGATGCCCGACGACCTGCGGTACGCCCGGCAGGTCGCCGAGCGGTTCGGGGTGGACCTGCACGAGATCGAGATCGCTCCGAACGTGCTCGACCTGCTGCCGGAGATGACGTACCACCTGGACGAGCCGATCGGCGACCCGGCCGCGATCAACACGTACCTGATCTGCTCGGCCGCCCGGGAGGCCGGGGTCAAGGTGATGCTGTCGGGGATGGGGGCCGACGAGCTGTTCGCCGGCTACCGCAAGCACCTGGCCAACCTGATCGCGCTGCGCTACCAGCGTGTCCCCCGGCCGCTGCGGAGCGGTCTGTCCGCGGCCGTCGACCGGCTTCCGGTCGCCACGGCCCGCCGGGGGTACCGGTCGGTGCGGTTCGCGAAGCGGTTCCTCTCCTTCGCCGACCTGCCGGAGGAGACCGCGTTCCGGCGCAGCTACACCATGTACGACCAGGAGGAGCTGCTCGCCCTGGTCGATCCGGACCTGGCGGGGACGGTCGACGACGTGCTGACCGAGCACGCCGACGTCTACGGGGACAACGACCTCGACGACTTCGTCAACCGCATGTGCCTGGGCGACGCCCGCATGTTCCTGCCGGGCCTGAACCTCGCCTACACGGACCGGTCGAGCATGGCCGCGTCGACCGAGGTGCGGGTGCCGTACGTGGACGTCGAGGTGGTCAAGGCGGCGTTCACCGTGCCCGGGGACCGCAAGATCGTCGGCCGGCAGGGGAAGGCCGTCCTCAAGGAGGCGGCCACCTCGGTCCTGCCCCGGGAGATCGTGTACCGGCCCAAGGGCCTGTTCAGCGCCCCGCTGCGGGCCTGGATGAGCAGGGACCTGGCACCGCTGGTGCGCGAGGTGGTGAACGACGGCGTGCTCGTCAACTCGGGGCTCCTGCGGCGGGACGCGCTGGCGCGGATGGTCGCCGAGGACGCGGCCGGACAGCGGGACTTCTCCAAGCACCTCTGGCACGTGCTGACCCTCGAGTACTGGTATCGCGACGCGACCTCCGGGGCCGGCCGGAGCGCGCGCCCGGCGGCGTAGAAGACGGCTCAGAAACAAGGGGACATCGGTGAAACAGGTTGTGCAGAACTACAAGAGCGGCGAACTGGCGGTGCTCGACGTGCCGGTGCCGGGGTGCAAGCCGGGCGGTGTGCTGGTCCGCACCGCGTACTCGCTGATATCCACCGGCACGGAGCTCATGAAGGTGTCCGAGGCCGGCATGTCGATGCTGGGCAAGGCCCGCTCCAGGCCGGACCAGGTGGCGAAGGTCATGCAGAGCGTGGCCACCAACGGGGTGCCCGCCACCTACCGCAAGGTGATGGGCAAGCTGGACTCGTACACGCCGCTCGGCTACTCGCTGTGCGGGGTCGCCGAGCAGGTCGGCGCGGGGGTCGACGACGTGAAGGTCGGCGACCTGGTGGCCTGCGCCGGCAACGAGCACGCGCTGCACGCAGAGCTGAACTGGGTGCCGAAGAACCTCTACACCCCGGTGCCGGACGGCGTCGCGCCGCGTCACGCGGCCTTCGGCACGGTCGGGTCGATCGCGCTGCAGGGGGTCCGCCAGGGCGAACCGCAGCTCGGCGACGTGGCGCTGGTCATCGGCCTCGGTCTGATCGGGCAGCTGGTGGTGCAGCTGCTCTCCGCGTCGGGTGCCGTCGTCGTCGGGGTCGACCCCGACCCGGCGCGCTGCGAGCTCGCCGAGCGTCTGGGCGCCGCGGCCTCCGGCGACCCCGCGTCCCCGGCCGTCGAGGCGGCGGTCGCCGAGCTGACCGGCGGTCACGGTGTCGACCAGGTGTATCTGGCGGCCGGCGGCGCGAGCAACCAGCCCGTCGAGCTGGCCGCCCGGCTGAGCCGGGACCGGGGCCGGGTCGTCGACATCGGCAAGTGCCGGCTGGACCTGCCCTGGAACGCGTACTACGAGAAGGAGCTCGACGTCCGGTTCTCCCGCAGCTACGGCCCGGGGCGCTACGACCCGGAGTACGAGCTGGAGGGCCGGGACTACCCGATCGGGTACGTGCGCTGGACCGAGCGCCGCAACCTGGCGTGCTTCCTCGACCTCCTCGCCCGCGACCGCGTGGACGTGGACCCCCTCGTCTCCCACATCGCCGACTTCGACGACGCCGTGGAGACGTACCGGAGTCTGAAGGAGGGCGAACTGAAGGCCGTGGCCGTGCTGTTCCGGTACGCGGAGCAGGAGGCGGAGGCCGTGACGGAGGCCCCGGAGGTGGCCGTGCCCGCGGTGCGCCGGGCCGCCTCGGCCGCCCCGGCCCGTCCCGTGAAGGGGCCGGTGCGGGTGGCGTTCGTCGGCGCGGGGAACTACGCGACGTCGATGCTGCTGCCGCACCTGGCGGGACGCGACGGCGTCGAGCTGTCCACGGTCGTCACCACGACCGCGCTGTCCGCGGCCAACGCGCAGCGCAAGTTCGGCTTCACCGGGGCGACCACCGATCTCGACGCCGTGCTCGGCGACCCGTCGATCGACGCGGTGTTCGTGGTCACCCGCCACAGCTCGCACGCCGACCTGACCCAGAAGGCGCTCCTGGCCGGCAAGGCCGTGTTCGTGGAGAAGCCGCTGGCGCTCACGGAGGACGAGCTCGCCGGGGTGCTCGCGGCCGTCGAGAAGTCCGGCAACGACCGGCTCCAGGTCGGCTTCAACCGCCGGTTCGCGCCGCTGCTCCAGGAGGCGAAGAAGCGGTTCGGCGTCCGCACCGGTCCGGCGAGCCTGCGCTACCTGGTCAACGCGGGCCGGCTCCAGCACGGCAGCTGGTACCTCCAGCAGGGCAGCGAGGGTTCGCGGTTCGCCGGCGAGGGCGGGCACTTCGTCGACACGGCGAGCTGGCTGCTCGGGGCCGATCCGGTCTCGGTGTACGCGGTCGCCCCGGCCGGCAACGAGGACCTCCAGGTCGTGCTGCGCTACCCGGACGGGTCCACCGCCACCATCAGCTACGTGACGACCGGCCCGGCCGCCTTCCCGAAGGAGACGCTGGACCTCGTCGCGGACGGCAAGGTGCTGCGCCTCGACGACTTCGTCCGCGCCCAGGTGTACGGCCCGGAGAAGTGGGTCAGTTCCCGGCTGCCCAAGGCCCGGGACAAGGGCCAGAACGCCGAGCTGGCCGCGTTCGTGCGGGCCGTGCGGACCGGCGGGCCGATGCCGGTGCCGCTGGAGTCGCTCGTCGCCACCACCGCGGCCACCCTCGCCGTGGGGGCCGGCCTGGCCTCCGGCGTGCCGGTGACGCTGGCGGGCGCGCGATGACCATGAGCGCGGGCTGGTACCTGCGGCGCCTGTCCCGGATGGGTCCGACGGAGGTCGGCGGCCGGGTGGGCGACGCGGTGCGCAGGCGGCGGTGGCGGTCGGCACGGCCGGTCTGCCCGAGCGTGACGGGGGCCCGGTTCACCGCCGTCCTGCCCGCCGGAGCACTCGCCTCGGTGCCGCCGGACGCCGCGAAGCGCCTGGTCGCCGAGGCGGACCGGCTGATGGCCGGGCACGCCGAGTTCTTCGGGGTGGAGCGCGACGACCTGGTCGCCCCGGACTGGTGCCACGACCCGAAGACCGGGCGCCGGGCGCCGTGGGGCTACGCCTTCGACGTGCCGTACCGGAGCGAGGAGGCGGTCGGGGACATCAAGCAGATCTGGGAGCTGTCCCGGCACCAGTACCTCACCGTGCTGGCCGCCGCGTACGCGGTCACCGGGGACGAGCGGTACGCCGAGCGCGTGGCCGAGCACCTGCGGTCGTGGTGGGCGGCGAACGCTCCGCTGCGCGGGGTGCACTGGACGAGCGGCATCGAGCTGGGGATCCGTCTCCTCTCCTGGGTGTGGGTCCGGCGGCTGCTCGACGGCTGGCCGGGCGCGGCCGGTCTGTTCGAGGACAACCCGGTGGCGCTGCGGCAGATCTGGCACCACCAGCGGTGGCTGGCCGCGTTCCCCAGCCGGGGGTCGTCGGCGAACAACCACGTCATCGCCGAGACCGCCGGCCAGTTCGCCGCGGCCTGCGCGTTCGGCTGGTTCCCCTCCTCGGCGCGCTGGCGCGACGACGCTCTGCGGTCGCTGGAGCGGCAGCTGCGGAGCAACACCTTCCTCTCCGGCCTCAACCGCGAGCTGGCCTCCGAGTACCACGGTCTCGTGCTGGAGCTCGGGCTGGCCGCGGTGGCCGAGGCGGACGCCGCCGGCGTGCCGGTCCCGGGGGCGATCCGGCCGGTGCTGCTGCGGATGACGGACGCGCTCGCGGCCGTCGTGGACGGGCGGCTGCGGCCGCCGCGCCAGGGGGACTCCGACGACGGCCACGGGCTGGTCCTGGACGGCGCGGGGACGGACCGCTGGGGCTCGCTGCTCGCCACCGGGGACGCCGTGTTCGGCCGGCTGGACTGGTGGCCGGAGGTGACCGGAACCGATGTGCGCACCCCGCTCCTGGCCTCGCTGGTCCGGCCGTACGGCAAGGGCGGGACGGGGCGGGTGCCGTCCCGTCCGGCGACCCGGCCGGCCCACTTCGCCGACGCGGGGATGACCGTCCTGCGCGGTCCGGAGGAGATCTGGGTCCGCTGCGACGGCGGTCCGCACGGGTTCCTGTCCATCGCCGCGCACGCGCACGCGGACGCGCTGTCCGTGGAGGTCCGGCACGACGGGGTCGACGTGCTCGCCGATCCGGGGACGTACTGCTACCACGGGCAGCCCGAGTGGCGGCAGTACTTCCGGTCGACCCTCGGCCACAACACCCTGCGGCTCGACGGGGCCGACCAGTCCGTCTCCGGCGGCCCCTTCCTGTGGACCCGGCACGCCCGCAGCCGTGTCCTGGTCGCGGACACGTCCGACGGGAAGGTCGCCCGCTGGTCCGCCGAGCACGACGGGTACGAGGACGCGGTGCACCGCCGCCGGGTGGAACTGACGGCCGCGAGCCGGGAGGTGACGGTCGTCGACGAGGTCAGCGACCCGCGCGGCCGGTCCGTGGAGCTGGCGTTCCACCTCGGGCCGACGGTCACCGCCGAACTGTCGGGGAACCGGGCGGTGCTCACCTGGAACCGGGACGGCGAGGACCGTTCCGCGGTCCTCGACCTGCCCGGGGAGCTGGCCTGGCGGGCGCACCGCGGCGAGAGCGAGCCGCCGCTGGGCTGGTACTCGGCGGGCTTCGGACGCAAGGAGCCCAGCACCACGCTGGTCGGCAGCGGATCCGCCGACGGCTCGCGGGGGTTCACCACCGTGCTCAGGTTCGGCGACTAGGGAGGAGGCGTGGTGTTCGAGAGGCGGCGCTGGGCGTTGCCGGTGGCGGCGCTCGCGCTGGCCCTGGTGGCGGCCGGCTGTACGAGTGCGCCGGACGCCCCGGCGAAGGCGGGCCGTACGCCCTCGGCGTCCGGGGCGTCCGGCGCGCCCGGGGTCTCCGCCGGGGCGCCCGCCGGGGCCCCGGCCCGGGTGTGCGACAAGCCCGCGGCCGGGCCGTCGAAGGCGCCGGCGGGCGCGGTGACGGTCGACCCGGCGGTGGTCGGCGACCTGGTGACGAAGACCGAGAACAGCCCCCCGCACACCACGTTCTGGCTGCGGCCGGGCACGCACCGGTTCGCGTCGGACCCGTACGCCCAGGTGGAGGCCAAGGAGGGCAACCGCTACCTCGGCGCGCCGGGCGCGGTGCTCGACGGCCGGAGGACCAACCAGTACGCGTTCGGCGGGACCGCCACCGGCGTCAGCATCCGCTACCTGACCGTGCAGGGTTTCGTCGCACCGCGGGACGAGGGCGTGGTGAACCACGACATGGCCGACGGGTGGGTCGTCGAGCACACCACGATCCAGCACAACGCGGGCGCGGGGCTGATGGCCGGTGCCCGCCAGCGGCTCGCCGCCAGCTGCCTGCGGGCCAACGGGCAGTACGGCATGAACGCCTACAAGACCGGTGACTCGATCCGCGGCCTCGTCGTCGAGGGCAACGAGATCACGGGCAACAACACCGACGACTGGGAGCGGCGGCAGCCGGGCTGCGGCTGCACCGCGGGCATCAAGTTCTGGGCCGTCGACGGCGCCGACATCCGCGGCAACTGGGTGCACGACAACCGCGGGGCCGGGCTGTGGGCGGACACGAACAACAACGACTTCCTCTTCGAGGACAACGTCCTGGAGGGCAACGACGGTGCCGCGCTGATGTACGAGACCAGCTACAACGCGGTCGTCCGGAACAACACGATCCGGCGGAACAACTGGGTCGAGGGCCGTGCCTCCGCCGAGGACGGCGACGACTTCCCGTACGCGACCGTCTACGTGTCCGAGTCGGGCGGTGAACCCCGGGTCCCCGCCCGCACGGACGGCATCGAGATCTACCGGAACCTGCTGGAGGACAACTGGAACGGCATCACCCTGTGGGAGAACGCCGACCGGTTCTGCAACAGCCCGGCCAACACCTCCTCCGACTACTGCACGTTGCTGGTGAAGGAGACCGGGCGCTGCGCGCCGCCGGCGATCGCGCGCGCACCGCTGTACGCCGACTGCCGCTGGAAGACCCAGCGGGTGGACATCCACGACAACCGCTTCGTCCTGGACCCGTCCGTCGTCGGGTGCGCGCGGGAGTGCGGCCGCATGGCGGTGCTCTCCCACCCGGGCGGCTCCCCCGACTGGTCGCCCTACCGGGGCGACCGGGTGGCCCGGGCGATCACCCTGGAGCAGCGCAACCGCTGGCACGACAACGCCTACCGGGGACCGTGGACCTTCACCGCCCAGGACGGGAGCCGGAGGCTGGACTCCGGGCAGTGGCGGGGCGCGCCGTTCCGGCAGGACGCGGGCAGCACCTTCGCGCCACGGGCCGGTGGTTGAGATGGACGGGAAGCCGAGGTCCGGCGGGATGCCGGTCACCCGGCCCGCCGCGCTCCCGGCCACGGGCACGCCGAAGGCCGTCGGGGTGGTCTGGGCGTGCCTCGCCCTGAACACGCTCGGCTCCGCCGGGGCCAAGACCGTGATCCCGCTGCCGCGTTCCCTCATCCAGATGGTCACCATGGGCGCGCTGGTCGCGGCGTTCGTGCTGGCGCTCGCGCTCAACCCCCGGCTGCGCTTCCGGCCCAGCGCCTTCCTGTTCCTGCTCACCCTGGTGCTGGTGCCGAGCCTGGTCTCCAGCGTGCAGCTGGGGTACGGCGCGCTGTTCCGCTGTACCCGGCTGGCGCTCTTCGTCGGCACGCTGTGGCTGCTGAGCCGCTGGTGGGACGGCAGCCTGACGTTCGTCCGCTACCACATCCGGATGTACTTCGCGGTGCTCGTGCTGGTGGCCGCCGGTCTGGTGGTCGCGCCGGGCACGGCCATGCCCGAGTACTACGGCCAGCGGCTGGTCGGCGCGCTGTGGCCGCTCACCCCGCCGCAGATCGGGCAGTACGCCGCGGTGATCATCGGGCTCACGGTGCTGCTGCTCCTCGGGCGCCGGACCACCGGGGCCGGCGCGGCGCTGATCATCGTCCCGTCGCTGGTCCTGCTCGCCATGACCCACACCAGGACGGCGACGCTCGGCCTGCTCATCGGGCTCGTCCTGGCGATCGGCTCGCTCATCCTGACCAGTGCCGCCGCCCGCCGGTTCTTCGCCTGGGCGGTGCTGTGCGCCACGGTGGCGGCGGTGGTGTTCAGCTCCGCGCTGCGGACGTGGTTCCTGCGGGGACAGAGCCAGGGGGACCTCTCCAACCTCACCGGCCGGGCCAAGGTCTGGGACGCGCTCCTGTCGGCGCCCCGGACGGTCGGGGAGACGGTGTTCGGCACGGGTCTGGGCGACAAGTCGTTCGACGGGCTGCCGATCGACAACAGCTGGCTGGCCGTCTACGACGAGCAGGGGCTGATCGGCGTCACCATCGTGGCGGCGATGGTCGTCGTCCTCGGGGGCGTCGCGCTGCTGCGGCCGCCCTCGCTGCCGAGGGCCTGCGCGATCTTCCTGATCAGCTACTGCGGGCTCTCCTCGTACACCGAGGTCGGTCTCGGTGACGCCTCGGCCTATCTGCTGCATCTGACCCTGGCGGCCTCGCTGCTCGTGGCACCCGCCGAGGCGACGCCGCCGCCGACCGTCGAGGCCCCTCGACGCCGTATTCCGCGCTGGGCCCGGAGGTGACCTGAGCATGCATGTCCTCGTCGTGCACAACCGCTATTCCTCGGCGCAGCCGAGCGGGGAGAACCGCGTCGTCGACGAAGAGGTGGGGCTGCTGCGCGCGGCCGGCCACCGGGTCGAGCTGTTCGAACGGCGCAGCGACGACATCGCCGGCCGCTCGCTGCTCGGCAAGGCCGCGGTGCCGCTGCTGGTGCCGTGGAACCCGGGGGTCCGTACGGAGCTGGCCGCCCGGCTCCGGGCCGATCGGCCGGACGTGGTGCACGTGCACAACGTCTTCCCGCTGCTGTCGCCCGCGGTGCTGGCCGCCTGCGCCGACGCCGGCGTGCCCGTCGTCGCCACCCTGCACAACTACACCCAGATCTGCCCGCCGGGCACGCTGCACCGGGACGGCCGGCAGTGCACCGAGTGCGTCGGCTCGTCGACGGCGCTGCCCGCGGTCCGGCACGGCTGCTACCGGAGCTCGCGGCTCGCGACGGTCCCGCTCGCGGTGAGCATGTCGGTCAACCGGCGGCGGTGGTGGTCGGGCGTGGACCGGTTCTTCTGCATCTCCGGGGCGCAGCGCGACATCCTGGTGCGGTCCGGCATGCCGGCCGAACGGCTCGTGGTGAAGTACAACTTCGTGCCCGAGCCGGGAGATCGCCGCGAGGGCGACGGTGAGCACGTGCTCTTCCTGGGCCGCCTGGCGGAGGCCAAGGGGGTGCGGCCGCTGATGGCCGCGTGGGACGAGATCGCCGCGGGCGGCGGTGTGGGCGTGCCGCTGGTGATCGCCGGTGCCGGGCCGCTGGAGCGCGAGGTGACCGACTGGGCGGCGGGCCGCGACGACGTGCGGTACGTCGGCCTGCTGGATCCGGCGGAGTGCCGGAAGGCCGTCGCCCGGTCGGTCACCGTGGTGGCGCCCTCGATGTCCCTGGAGACGTTCGGCCTGGTGGTCGCGGAGGCGATGGCGGCCGGGGTCCCGGCCGTCGCCGCCGGGCACGGCGCCTTCGTCGAACTCGTCGAGGAGGGGGTGACCGGGCTGCTGCACGCGCCGGGCGATCCCGCCTCGCTCGCGTCCCGGATCCGGCTGGTCGCGGCCGATCCGGTCCGCAACCGGGAGATGGGCGAGGCGGCCCGGCGCCGGTACGAGCAGCGGTTCGGCCCGGCCGTCGGGCTGGAACGCCTGCTGGAGGAGTACCGGACCGCGATCGCGGTCCGGTCGGGCGGCGCGAACGGTGCGCCGCCGGTACGGAACGAAGAAGCCGGCTCGTCGCGGGACACCCGCGCGAGCGGAGATGGGGGGCACGAGAAATGACACGATGCCGACTGTGCGGCTCGGCGGCGCTGGCCAGCGTCGTCGACCTGGGGGCGACTCCGCCGTGCGAGAGCTTTCTCGCCGCGGACCGACTGGACCTGCCGGAACCGGCGTACCCGCTGCACCTGCGGGTCTGCACCGACTGCTGGCTGGCGCAGATCCCGCCGCTGATCACGCCGGAGGAGACCTTCGAGGAGTACGCGTACTTCTCCTCGTTCTCGACGTCCTGGGTGGAGCACGCGCGCACCTTCGTCGCCGGTGCGGTGGAGCGTCTGGAGCTCGGAGCGGACGCGTTCGTGGTCGAGGTCGCCAGCAACGACGGCTACCTGCTCAAGCACATGGTGGACCGGGGGATCCGCTGCCTGGGCGTGGAGCCGTCGGTGAACGTCGGCGCCGCGGCGCGGGACGCGGGCGTGCCCACGCTCACGGCGTTCCTGTCGCCGGAGACGGGCGCGGCCGTCCGCGCCGAGCACGGCCCGGCGGACCTGGTCGTGGCGAACAACGTGTACGCGCACATCCCCGACGTGGTCGGCTTCACCCAGGGGCTGCGGGCCCTGGTCGCCGACGACGGCTGGGTCTCCATCGAGGTGCAGCACCTGCTGACCCTGATCGAGGAGAACCAGTACGACACGATCTACCACGAGCACTTCCAGTACTACACGGTCGCGTCCGCGGCCCGGGCGCTCGCGAGCGGCGGGCTGACGCTGGTGGACGTCGAGCTGCTGCCCACGCACGGCGGTTCCATCCGGCTGTGGGCGCGGCCGGCCGAGGTCGCCGGTGAGCCGGGCGAGCGGGTGGCCGAGGTGCTGGACCGGGAGAAGGCCGCCGGGCTCCAGGAGCTGTCCGGGTACGCGGAGTTCTCCGCCCGGGTGGCGAAGGTGCGCCGGGACCTGCTGCGGTTCCTCATCGACGCGGCCGAGCGCGGCGAGACCGTGGTCGGGTACGGCGCCCCGGGCAAGGGCAACACGCTGCTCAACCACTGCGGCATCCGGCCCGACCTGCTCGCGTACACGGTGGACCGCAACCCGTACAAGCACGGCCGGTTCACCCCGGGCACCCGCATCCCGATCCTGCCGCCGGAGCAGATCGCGGCCGACAGGCCGGACTACGTCCTCGTGCTGCCGTGGAACCTGCGGGCCGAGCTCGTCGAGCAGCTGTCCTTCGTGCACGAGTGGGGCGGCCGGCTCGTCTTCCCCATCCCGGAACTGAGCATCGTCGAGGTGAAGGCATGAAGGTCGTACTGTTCTGCGGCGGCTACGGGATGCGGATGCGCAGCGGGGCCTCCGACGACGTGCCGAAGCCGATGGCGATGGTCGGTCCCCGGCCGCTGATCTGGCACGTCATGCGCTACTACGCGCACTTCGGGCACAGGGAGTTCATCCTGTGCCTGGGGTACGGGGCGCACCACATCAAGAACTTCTTCCTCAACTACGAGGAGACGACGTCCAACGACTTCGTGCTGCGGGGCGGGCGGACCGAGCTGCTGTCCACGGACATATCGGACTGGACGATCACCTTCGCGCAGACCGGCATCGAGTCGCCGATCGGGGAGCGGCTGCGCCGGGTGCGCCACCACCTGGACGGCGACGAGATGTTCCTCGCCAACTACGCCGACGTGCTCACCGACGCCCCGCTGGACGAGATGATCGACCGCTTCGCCGGTCGTGACGCGGGCGCGTCGATGATGGTGGTGCCGCCCCAGCAGTCGTTCCACTGCGTGGACCTGGGCGAGGACGGCCTGGTCGGGGGCATCACCGCGGTGAGCGACATGCCGCTCTGGGAGAACGGCGGCTACTTCGTGCTCCGCCAGGAGGTCTTCGACCACATACCGGAGAACGGTGACCTGGTGGCCGACGGCTGTGCCGGACTGGCCAAGCAGGGCCGGCTCGTGGCGCACCAGCACCGCGGCTTCTGGAAGCCGACGGACACCGTGAAGGAGCGGGCCGCGCTCGACGCCTCCTACGCCGCGGGCGACCGCCCGTGGGCCGTGTGGGAGCGGGACGGCGCCGGGGCGACGGCCGGAGCGCGCGCGTGATCCGGCTCGGCGCGGGGCGTCCGGACCGGGTCGTCGCGGTCGGCGCGCACTGCGACGACATCGCGATCGGCGCGGGCGGCACGCTCCTGACGCTGTGCCGGGCGCGGCCGGGGGTGCGGGTCGACGCGCTGGTGCTCTCCGGCGGCGGGACCGAGCGCGAGGAGGAGGAGCGGGCCGCGCTCGCGGCCTTCTGCCCGGACGCCGACCTGCGGGTGACCGTCCTCAAGCTGCCGGACGGCCGGCTGCCCGTGCACTGGGACGAGGCCAAGGCCGCGGTGGAGGAGCTTCGCGCGCGGACCGAGCCGGAGCTGATCCTGGCCCCGCGCACGGACGACGCGCACCAGGACCACCGCGGCCTGGCGAAGCTCGTGACCACGGCCTTCCGCGACCACCTCGTGCTCCGGTACGAGATCGTCAAATGGGACGGCGACCTGGGCCGTCCCACGGCGTACCAGCCGCTGTCGCCCGAGACCGCCGAGGACAAGGTACGGCTGCTGCAGGAGCACTACCCCTCGCAGCGGCACCGGCCCTGGTACGACCGCGAGGCCTTCCTCGGCCTCGCGCGGATCCGCGGTATCGAATGCCACGCGCGCTACGCCGAGGCGTTCACCGTCACCAAACTCACTCTCGATCTGGGGGAATGAACCTTGCGCGTACTGCTGACCGGACACCAGGGCTACCTGGGCACCGTCATGGCTCCCGTCCTCGCGGCCGCCGGGCACGAGGTCGTCGGTCTCGACGCCGGCCTGTTCGCCGACTGCGTCCTCGGCCCGCAGCCCGCCGACCCTCCGGGGCACCGGGTGGACCTGCGCGACATCACGGCCGAGCACGTGGCCGGGGTGGACGCCGTGATCCACCTGGCGGCGCTCTCCAACGACCCGCTGGGCTCGCTGGCGCCGGAGCTCACGTACGACATCAACCACCACGCGTCCGTGCGCCTCGCCCGGCTGGCCCGCGAGGCCGGGGTGAAGCGCTTCCTGTACGCCTCGACCTGCTCGGTGTACGGCGCCGCCGGCGGCGACGACCTGGTGGGCGAGGACGCCCCGCTGCGGCCGGTCACGCCGTACGCGGAGTCCAAGGTGCGGGTGGAGGACGATCTGCACGCCCTCGCCGACGACGACTTCACCCCGGTGTACATGCGCAACGCCACCGCCTTCGGCTACTCGCCGCGGCTGCGCGCCGACATCGTGCTGAACAACCTGGTGGGCCACGCCCTGCTGTCCGGCGAGGTCCTGGTGCTCTCCGACGGCACCCCGTGGCGCCCCCTGGTGCACGCGGCGGACATCGCGCGGGCCTTCACGGCCGCGCTGGCCGCGCCGCGGGAGGCCGTGCACGACCGGGCGTTCAACATCGGCAGCGAGGTCAACAACGTCACGGTCGCCGAGATCGCCGGGCAGGTCGCCGAGGCGGTGTCCGGCGCGAAGGTGGTCATCACCGGCGAGACGGGCGCCGACCCCCGGTCGTACCGGGTGGACTTCTCCCGGTTCCGTGCCGCGATACCCGGCTTCGACATCGAGTGGACGGTGAAGCGGGGCGCGCTCGAACTCGCCGACGCCTACCGGGAGCACGTGCTGACCCGGGAGGACTTCGAGCGGCGCTTCACCCGCCTCGCCGTGCTGCGCGCGGCGTCCGAGGCCGGCTCCGTCGACGACACGCTGCGGTGGCGCCGGTGACCGAGCTCGGCGAGGAGATGCACGCGCTGGTGGAGCGGTTGTACCCGCTCTGCCGGAGCATCACCGGGGACGGGGTGCGCGCCACCCTGGACATCGTCGGCGAGTACGTCCCGCTGCGGGTGCACGAGGTGCCGACCGGGACGCAGGTGCTCGACTGGACGGTGCCGCAGGAGTGGAACATCCGGGACGCGTACGTCGCGGACGCCTCGGGTCGGCGGGTCGTCGACTTCAAGGAGTCCAGCCTGCACGTGCTCGGCTACAGCGTGCCGGTGGCGGCGACCCTGCCGCTGTCCGAGCTGCGCGACCACCTGTACACCCTTCCTGAGCAGCCGAGTTGGGTGCCGTACCGCACCAGCTACTACAAGCCGGAGTGGGGGTTCTGTCTGGCCCAGGAGACCCTGGACCGGATGCCGGACGGCGAGTACGAGGTGCGGATCGACTCGACGCTCGCCGACGGCCACCTCACCTACGCCGAGCACGTCGTCCCGGGGCAGGTCGCCGACGAGGTGATCGTCTCCTGCCACGTCTGCCACCCGTCGCTGGCCAACGACAACATGGCGGGCGTCGCGGTGGCGACGTTCCTGGCGCGGGAGCTGGCGGAGCGGACGCCCTACTACACCTACCGGTTCATCTACGCGCCCGGCACCATCGGGGCGATCACCTGGCTGGCGCGCAACGCGGAGCGCGTGGACCGGGTGAAGCACGGCCTGGTGCTGGCCTGCGCGGGCGACCGCGGGCAGCTGACGTACAAGCGGAGCAGGCGCGGCGACGCGGAGATCGACCGGGTGATGGGGCACGTCCTGCGCGCGTCCGAACGCCCGCACACGATCAACGAGTTCACACCGTACGGCTACGACGAGCGGCAGTACTGCTCGCCGGGGTTCGACCTCGGCGTGGGCTCGCTGAGCCGGACCCCGTACGCGGGGTACCCGGAGTACCACACCTCGGCGGACAACCCGGACTTCGTCTCCCCGGAGGCGCTGGAGGACACGCTCTCCGTCGTCCGTGAGGCCTTCGCCGTGCTCGACCGCAACCGGAGGTACGTCAACCTCAGTCCGTACGGCGAACCCCAGCTGGGCAGGCGGGGGCTGTACGAGGCGCTCGGCGGCCGCAGCGACACCAAGGAGGCCCAGATGGCCATGCTCTGGGTGCTCAGCCTCTCCGACGGCGAGCACGGTCTGCTGGACGTCGCCGAGCGGTCCGGGCTGCCGTTCGACACGGTCGCCGCCGCGGCGGACGCCCTGGGTGCCGCCGGGCTGATCAAGGCATGACGCGGGTGACCACCGAGGAGGAGACGACGACACCTGCGGGCCCGCGGTCCGCCAAGCGGGCCGTCGCGGGGAGGCTGTCCTGGGGCCTGGCCGACCAGGCGGCCTCCAGCATCTCCAACTTCGCGGTGGGGATCTACGTGGCGCGCTCGCTCGGACTGACCGCGTTCGGTGTCTTCAGCCTGGCCTGGGTGACGTACGGCGTGGTGCTGAACGTCTCCCGGGGCCTGGCCACCGATCCGCTCGTGGTGCGCTTCAGCGGGGTGCCGGCCGCGGACTGGCGCGGGGCGGTGGCCCGGTCGTCGGGTACGGCGCTCGGCGTCGGCACCGCCCTCGGCGCGGCGTCCCTGCTGTTCGGCCTCGCCCTCGGCGGTCCCGTGGGGACGGCGTTCGCCTGTCTCGGCGTCGTCCTGCCGGGGCTGCTGCTCCAGGACGCGTGGCGGTTCGCCTTCTTCGCCGCCGGCGCGGGGCGGAAGGCGTTCGTCAACGACATGGTGTGGGCCGTCGCGCTCGTCCCCGCCATGGTCGTGGCGGCCCGGGTGGGCAGCGTGGCCGCCTTCGTGCTCGCCTGGGGCGTCTCCGCCGCGGCGGCCGCGGCGTACGGCTGGTTCCAGTCCGGCATCCGGCCCCGGCCGGCCGGAGCGGGCGCGTGGCTGCGCGCGCACCGCGACCTCGGCTCCCGGTACCTCGTCGAGAACGTCACCAACAGCGGCGCGAGCCAGCTGCGGGCGTACGGGCTCGGCGCGATCGTCGGGGTCGGCGCGGTGGGCGTGGTCCGGGGCGCCGAGCTGCTGCTCGGCCCGTTCCTCGCCGTGCTGATGGGCCTGTCCCTGGTCACCGTCGCGGAGGCGGCGCGGGTGCTGCGGCGGGCCCCGCACCGCCTCGGCGCCTTCTGCCTGCTCCTGGGCGGCGGGCAGGCCGTCGCCGCGCTGCTCTGGGGCGGGGCGCTGCTGCTCGTCCCGGACCGGGCCGGCGCGCTCGTGCTCGGCGACGTCTGGAGCGCCGCCTCGGCGCTGATCGTGCCGGTGACGCTCGGTGTCGCGGGCGCCGGTCTGGGCACCGGCGCGGCGGCCGGGCTGCGCGCGCTCGGCGCGGCCCGCCGCAGTCTGCGCAGCCAGCTGATCGCCTCCGCCTGCTACGTCACGGGCGGACTCGGCGGTGCGGTCGCGGCCGGCACGGCCGGCTCGGCCTGGGGCGTCGCCGCCGCGACCCTCTGCAGCTCGGCCGTGTGGTGGCTGCAGCTGCGCTCCGCCCTGCGGGAGCACCACCAGAACTCCATTCCCGAAGTGAGGACCTCATGACCGCCCGACCCCGGCTGAGCATCGGCCTGCCCGTCTACAACGGCGAGGAGTACCTCGCCGAATCCCTCGACGCCCTGCTGGGCCAGACGTACGAGGACTTCGAGCTGGTCATCTCGGACAACGCCTCGACCGACGGGACGCGGGACATCTGCCACCGGTACGCGGAGAAGGACTCCCGCATCCGGTACATCCGGCTGCCCCGGAACATCGGCGCCGCCCCCAACCACAACTACGTGTTCACCGAGTGCCGCGGCGAGCTGTTCAAGTGGGCCTCGCACGACGACCTGTACGCGCGGGACCTGCTGCGGCGCTGCGTGGAGGCGCTGGACGAGCGGCCGGAGGTGATCCTCGCCCACGCCGACCAGGCGGTCATCGACGAGGACGGCCAGGTGAAGGTGCCGTACGAGTACACGCTGGCGACGGCCTCCCCGTCGGCGCCCGAGCGGTTCCGCAGCATGCTGTTCGAGCCCGGCGGCGACGACTTCTACGGGGTGATGCGGGCGGAGGTGCTGCGCCGGGTGAAGCCGCACGACAGCTACCACCACGCGGACCGCACGTTCGTCTCGGAGATCGGTCTGCACGGGCCGTTCCACCAGGTGCCGGAGCTGCTGTACTTCCGCCGCGACCACCCGACCCGCGCCGAGCGGGCCAACCCGTCCAAGCGGTCCCGGTGCGTCAACCTGGACCCGCGCCGGGCGGGCGCGCTGCACCCGACGCCCCGGCTGCTCGCCGAGTACGTCTGGGGCTTCGTCTCGGCGATCCGGCGGGCCCCGCTCTCCGCCGCCGACCGGCGCGCCTGCTACGGCCACCTCGCCGCGTGGGCGACCAGCCGGGCCCGGCCCGGCGCGGGCGAGCGGGTCGAGGACCGCACGCCGGTCGACCCGGCCCGGCGCGGCGTGTCCGTCGACGACCTGGTGGCGGGGCGCGAGGGGAGGAAGGCGTGACTCCGGTACGGGTCGGGGTGTTCGGGCTGCTCGGCTCCGGGAACCTCGGCAACGACGGGTCCCTGGAGGCCGTCCTCGGTCACCTGCGCGCCGCGCACCCCGAGGCGGTGGTCGACGCGCTGTGCGGCGGACCCGAGGTCGTGACGGCGCGGTACGGGATCCCCGCGACCCGCCTGCACTGGTTCCGCGGGGAGTACCGGACCGCGTCCCGGGCGGGCGCGATCGCCGGGAAGGGCCTCGGCAAGGTCGTCGACGCCTTCCGCACCGCCGCCTGGGTGCGCCGGCACGAGGTCGTCATCGTGCCGGGCATGGGCGTCCTGGAGGCCACGCTGCCGCTGCGGCCGTGGGGCTTCCCGTACGCGCTGTTCCTGCTGTGCGCGTCCGGCCGGCTGTTCGGCACCCGGGTCGCGCTGGCGGGCGTCGGCGCGGGACCCGTCGGGGACCGGGCGACCCGGGCCCTGGTGCGCTGGTCGGCGCGGCTGGCCGCGTACCGGTCGTACCGGGACGCCCAGTCCCGTGACGCGATGCGGGCCATGGGGGTGGACACGGCGCGCGACGAGGTCCACCCGGACCTCGCCTTCGCCCTGCCCGCTCCGGCCTCCGGCGGGACCCCGGCCCCGGCGGGTCTCGTGTGCGTCGGCGTGATGGACTTCCACGGGGGCAACGACGACCGTGCCCGGGCCGAGGAGATCCACCGGCGGTACCTCGACGGGACGACCCGGTTCGTCCGCGCGCTCGTCGAGGAGGGCAGGCCGGTCCGGCTGCTCACCGGTGACGCGTGCGACGCGCCGGTGGTCGCCGCGATCCTCGACGCGGTGGACTCGCCGCTGGTCACCGCCGCCGAGGCCACCTCCCTCGCCGACCTCATGGAGGAGACGGCGGCCGCCGGGACGGTGGTGGCGACCCGCTACCACAACCTGGTCTGCGCCCTGAAGTCCGGCACCCCGACGCTCGCGCTCAGCTACGCGGCGAAGAGCGACGCTCTCATGGCCGGGATGGGTCTCGCCGCGTACTGCCACCCGGCCCGGGAGGTCGACCCCGGCCGCCTGATGGAGCAGTTCCGGGAGCTGGAGAAGAACGCGGCGGAACTGCGGCAGACCCTCGCCGAGCGGAACGCGGCCACCGCCCGGCTCCTGGAACACCACCTCGGCGCCCTGACCGCGGCGCTGTTCCCGAAGACCGACCCCGTCCACGCCCCCACCCTGCGGGAGACTCCATGAAAGCGACCGAAGTCCCGGAGATCTCCGGCGCGTACCTCTTCGAACCGACGCCGTACGCCGACGAGCGCGGCTTCTTCTGCCGCACCTTCGACGCCGACGTCGTCCGCTCGGTGGGCCTCGACCCGGACTCCTTCGTCCAGGACAGCGTGTCCCGCTCGGTCAGGGGCGTGCTGCGCGGCATGCACCTGCGCTCGGGCGCGGGAGAGGCCAAGCTCGTGCGCTGCTCGTACGGGAGGATCTTCGACGTCGTCGTCGACCTCCGGCCCGACTCGCCGACCTACCGCAACACGGCCACGTTCGAGCTGTCCGGCGAGACGCAGGTGACCCTGTACATCCCTGCGGGGTGCGCTCACGGCTTCCAGGCGCTGACCGAGACCGCCGACACCTCGTACCGGATCGACCGCGAGCACGATCCGGCCGAGGACGTGACGATCGCGTTCGACGACCCGGAACTCGCCATTCCCTGGCCGCTGCCGGCCACCTCGATGTCCCAGCGGGACCGGGAGGCGCCGCGCCTCGCCGAGGCCCTGAAGCAAGCGGAGAAGTGAGATCAGCGTGAACACCCAAGACCTCCACCTGCCCCGGTCGCGCGAGGCGAACGAGCGGCTGCACGCCCTGATCCCCGGGGGCGCGCACACCTACGCCAAGGGCGACGACCAGTACCCCGAGCACCTGGCCCCGGTCATCAGCCACGGCCGGGGCGCCCACGTGTGGGACGTCGACGGCAACGAGTACATCGAGTACGGCTCCGGCCTGCGGTCGGTCAGCCTCGGGCACGCCCACCCGCGGGTGGTCGAGGCGGTGCGGCGCGAGATCGACCGGGGCGGCAACTTCGTCCGGCCGTCCGTCGTGGAGGTCGAGGCCGCGGAGCGCTTCCTGGCCACGGTGCCGACGGCCGAGATGGTGAAGTTCACGAAGAACGGCTCCGACGCCACCACCGCCGCGGTGCGCCTCGCCCGGGCGGTCACCGGGCGGTCGCGCGTGGCGGTCTGCGGTGACCACCCGTTCTTCTCGGTCGACGACTGGTTCATCGGCACCACGCCGATGTCCGCCGGCATCCCGGCCTCGACCACCGAGCTCACCGTGTCCTTCCCCTACGGGGACCTGGCCGCCACGGAGCGGCTGCTCGACCGGTACGAGGGCGAGGTCGCCTGCCTGATCCTCGAACCGGCCGGACACACCGACCCGCCGCCCGGGTACCTCGCCGGGCTGCGGGAGCTGGCCGACCGGCACGGCTGCGTCCTGGTCTTCGACGAGATGATCTCCGGCTTCCGCTGGTCGGAGGCGGGCGCCCAGGGCCTGTACGGGGTCGTCCCCGACCTCTCGACCTTCGGCAAGGCGCTGGGGAACGGGTTCGCCGTCTCCGCGCTGGCCGGGCGCCGCGAGCTGATGGAACGGGGCGGGCTGCGCCACACCGGCGACCGGGTGTTCCTGCTGTCCACCACGCACGGTGCGGAGACCCATGCGCTGGCCGCCGCGACGGCCGTGCAGACCACCTATGCCGAGGAGGGCGTCACCGCCCGACTGCACGCCCTGGGCGAGCGGTTGGCCGCCGGTGTCCGCGAGGTCGCGGCCGGTACGGGCGTCGGCGACCACGTCCTCGTACGGGGCCGGGCCAGCAACCTGGTCTTCGCGACCCTCGACGAGCACGGGCGGCCTTCGCAGGAGTACCGCACCCTCTTCCTCCGGCAGCTCCTGGCGGGCGGGATCCTCGCCCCGTCGTTCGTGGTGAGCAGCGCGCTCGACGACGCCGACATCGACCGGACCGTCGAGGTGGTGGCCGAGGCGTGCGCGGTGTACCGGAAGGCGCTGGACGCCGGGGACCCGGCCCCCTGGCTGGGCGGGCGGCCGGTGAAGCCCGTGTTCCGCCGCCTGGCCTGAGGTGAGGCGGGCCCGTCCCCGACGTGACGTCAGGGGCGGGCCGCCCGGGCGGCGGTGCGGTCGACGAGCCACGCGGTCGCCGGTACCACCGCGAGGGCCGTGCACCAGCCGCCCACGGTGTCCGTCGGGTAGTGGGCGCCCAGGACGACCTGCGCCCAGCCCATCACGGCGCCCCCGGCGAGCGCCGCGGCGAGCACGAGCGACGTGCCGGCCGCCCTGCCGAGGCCGAGCCTCCCGGCCGCGAGCAGCGCCACCGCGACGGCGAAGGCGGTGAGGAAGGCGGTGTGTCCGCTCGGGAAGGACAGGTACCCGCCGTGGATGGTGCGCCCCACCACGCGCTTCAGCAGGGTCGCCGTCACCACGCTCAGGCCGACGGCGGCGACGGCGAACACCGCCGCGCGGGGGTGTCGCAGCAGCAGGCAGACCAGGACGGTGGCCGCGACCAGCAGCGCCGCTCCGGCCGGTTCGCCGAGGAAGTCCACGGCGTGGGCGAGGTCGTAGCGCCAGGGCCCCGCCCCGTCCGCCGCGGCCTGGAGCCGCGTGTCCACCGCGCCGGGCTCGCCATGGCCGGCGTACCGGATCCCGAGCAGGCCGAGCGCGAGTGCGGCGAGCGCCGCGAGCGCCCCCCACCAGGCGCGCAGCACCGCCGGCAGCACCGGACGCCCCGGTTCGCCGGTCACTTGCCGGGCCGGGCCCGGTTCCACGTCCGCTTCGGCCAGGCGATCCAACGCGAGCCCCCCGTCGTGTACGACTCCCCCTCGTCCCGTCACCCTAGCCAACCTCGGGTCGCGGCACGCCGAAGTCGCGTCGCGCGCCCGTTCTCCGCGATCATGAGGGGATGACACGCACCTTCGAAGAGCTCGTCGCCGAAGCCGCCGGGGCCTCGGTCGACGGCTGGGACTTCTCCTGGCTCGACGGCCGGGCGAGCGAGGAGCGGCCCTCCTGGGGCTATCAGCGGCTCCTCGGTGAGCGGCTGGCGGCCGTCTCGGCCGGACTCGACATCCAGACGGGCGGCGGGGAGGTCCTGGGCGGGGTCCCGGTGCTCCCGGCGACCATGGCGGCCACCGAGTCGTGGCCGCCGAACGTCGCACGGGCCACGGCGAGGCTCCATCCCCGGGGGGTGGTCGTCGTCGCCGATCCCGACGAGCCGCCGCTGCCCTTCGGCGACGCCGCCTTCGACCTCGTGAGCAGTCGGCACCCGGCGACCGTCTGGTGGACGGAGATCGCCCGCGTCCTGCGGCCGGGCGGCACCTACCTCGCCCAACACGTCGGGCCCGCCAGCGTCTGGGAGCTGGTCGAGTGGTTCCTCGGGCCGCAGCCGGAGGCGGCCCTGCACCGCCATCCCGACGACGAGACCTCGGCGGCCCGGGCGGCGGGCCTCGACGTCGTGGACGTGCGCGCCGAGCGGCTCCGCATGGAGTTCCACGACGTCGGCGCCGTCGTGTGGTTCCTGCGCAAGGTGATCTGGATCGTGCCGGGGTTCACGGTCGAGGGGCAACTGCCCCGGCTGCGCGACCTGGACGCGCGGATCCGGGCGGAGGGGCCGTTCGTGGCCCACTCCGCCCGGACCCTGATCGAGGCGCGGAAGCCCGCCTAGCGGGTGCCGTGCCGGTCAGGCCGGGTGGCGGGCGCCGAACCACTGCTCGGCGCCGTACTCCTCGAACCGTTCCACCTCGGTGAAGCCGAGCTTCAGCGCCAGGCGCACGGCGCGGTCGTTGGCCGTCCGCGTGGTGAGGACCACGGGCTCGCCGGGGCGCGCCCCGGCGCACCAGTCGAGGGCCGCCGCGCTCGCCTCCGCGGCGTACCCCTGTCCCCACGCCTGCGGCAGGAGCAGGTAGCCGAGCTCGGTCTCGACGCCCTCCGGGCGGACGTGGCCGCGCCGTTCCGCGCCGCGGCGGTCCAGGGTGATCACGCCGATCATCGCCCCGTCGCGCTCGATCACGAAGAGTCCGGGGCGCCGCCCGGGCACCTGGGGCATTCCTCGTTCGAGTTCCTCGCGCGGCCGGGCGCCACCGATGTGGGTGCCGACCTCCGGCGAGGAGAAGAGGTCGAGGAACGCGGCGCGGTCCTCGGCCGCGGACTCGCGGAGCACGAGGCGTTCGGTCCGTATCGGGGCGGGCGGCCAGGTCTCGGTCACGGGTTCGGTCATGGCGGCGAACCTACCGCAGGACCGAGCGGTCGGTCGGTCCGGTCGATCACCACGATCCGGTCCTCCGGATGCCAGTGACGGACGTGCGCCTTCGGCGGGTTGAGACGTACGCCGTGGTCGGGGGCGGCCGGGGCGTGGGCGCGGTAGCCGATGGCGCAGGCGCCCCGGCGGGCGGCCGACGCGGCGACGGAGGCGAAGGAGGCGGCGCGCCCGGTCCTGACGTAGTGGGCCGCCGGACGGAGGTGGAGGGAGTTGCCGCCGGGGGCGAGGAGTTCCTCGAACACGGCGGCCAGGTGCGGGTTCTGGGAGATCTGCGTCATCAGCAGGCCGATGAGGCGGCCGCTGACGACGAAGTCGTCGCCGGGGGCACGCGGTGCGATCAGTCTGCTGCGGTCGTCGGTCATCTCGGTGACGACGGGGGTCCGGCGGCCGCTCGCCCGCTCCCGGGCCCTGAGGTGGAGGAGCGTGACGAGGGTCCGGTCGTCCGGGTCGGCGTGGTCCGGCCGGTGGTCGGGGCCGAGCACGATCACGGCGTCGTAGTCGGCCGGTTCCAGCGCGTCCGTGGTCTCGGCCAGCGTGGGGTCGCCGGGCCGGTGGAGCACCGTGAGGTCCGGGGCGGCGGCCGCGGCGACGGCCAGGATGCCGGCGAGGGTGGCGGTGCCCGGCTCGGCCACGACGTCGAGGGCCGACCCGGGCGGTGTACGGCGTGCCAGGTGGGCGGCGATGCGGGGGGCGCGGCGGTTCCAACCCAGGAGGAGGAAGCGTTCGGGCCGTACCGGGAGTTCGGGTGGTTCGTGGGGGAACGCCGTCGGGTCGTGGGGGGCGGGGACGGTCGAGAGCCGGGTCGACCGTTCGTCCTCGGCGATCACGAGGAGGGCGTCGCCGGCGCCGAGCGGTACGGCGCGGGGCGGGTTGAGCGTGACCGTGCCGTCGCCGTGGACGATGCCGACGGCGGTCGACACCGGACAGGCGCGGGCGGCCTCGGCGAAGGTACGGCCGGGTAACGCGGCGTCCCCGACGGTGTGGAACTCGTGCCCGGCGAAGTCGAGGAGTTCCTGGTGGACGTGGGAGAGTCCGGGCTGCCGCGCGCAGTCGACGAGGAGCCGCGCGGCGATGTCGTCCATGTCGAGGACGGTGGCCCGGGGTCCGCCGGCGAGCCGGGCCGCGGTGAGGTGGCGGTCGTCGCGCACGGCGGCGACGACCCGGACGGGGCCCTTCTCCCCCACCGCCGCCGAGAGGGACAGCAGGGTCTTGACGACCTCGACGTCGGCGCGGGGGTCGTCGCGGGGCAGGACGAGGACGGAGTCGGCCGTCGCCGGGCTGACGCGGCCGAGCGCGTCGGGGTCGGTGGGCCGGCCGGTGCGGCAGACGATCCTGGTGCGGCCCGTGGCGCCGACGGTGGCGCGGAGGTCCTCCTCCATGGCGGGTTTGTCGCGGTCGGCGAGGAGTGCGACGACCCGGCGGCGCCGGTCGGTGCGGGCGGCGACGAGTTCGGAGACGACGGTGGGGATCTGCTCGGACCAGCCGAGCACGACGGTGTGCCCGTGTTCCAGGATCCGGGCGCGGCCCCGGTTGAGGGCGATGAGGTGGTCGGTGAGGCCGGTGGTGATGAGACTGACCAGGGTGGAGACGTAGAAGAGCGCGATGAGGGCGAGGAGTACGGACAGGGCGACGCGCAGCGGGGGGCCGACCTCGCCGCCCAGGCGCATGGTCTGTCCGGTGTTCCGCCACACCGCCGCGATCCTGGAGCCGAGGGAGGCGGGGGTGCGCTGGTCGGTCCAGGCGAGGAGCGTGCTGACGGGGACGACGAGCGCCAGACAGACGAGGGCCAGCCAGCCGCAGAGTGCGGCGGTGCCGCGGGTGAGGGTGGTGTCGAACCAGTAGCGGAGGCGTTCCTCGGTGGAGTGGCTCCGGTGACGCCGGTGGGGAGTCCGGTCCCGCGGTGCGGTCCGGTGAGCCCGGGTGTGCCCGGTCCGGCCGGGGACGGGGCCCGGTACGCCCGCACGCTGCCCGGGAACGACCTTTTTGTCTTCTTTTCGCACGTCAGCAGGGTGCCGCCCCGCCGTGACCGGCGGGGCGGCATCCGGGCATGTTCATCCCTTCGTGATCACGCGTACGGATCGAAGGGGATGCCGGCCGGCTTCGCCTTGGCCAGGTGCGCCGCGAAGTTGCCGTCCTTGAGACCGAAGACCGCACTGCCGAAGTCGGCCTGCGTGAGCTTCTCGCGGATGCCGGCGGGGTAGCCCTCCCAGCCGACCAGGCTGGGGAACTGCCAGGCGTGCTGGTGGTTCTCGGGCGGTTCGTCGTTCGCGTTCGCCGGGCGGAAGCAGTGGGTGCCGATGCCGTCCTTGTGGTAGACGACCTTGGGGTGGGTGCCGTCCCAGCGGATCCGGTCGCGGCCGTAGGTGTCGAAGTTCCCGTGGGCGGAGGTGGAGACGTACTGGGCCTGGTCGTTCTGCACCCAGACCACGACGTGTTCCCAGTCGTGCCGGTGTCCGCCGAGGCCGCTGCCGGCCACCGCCTGGTCCTTCTCGAAGTAGAGGCCGTAGATGACGGCGCACCAGCCGTTGTTGCACTTCGCGCGCGCGTACCCGTTGGTGTTCGTGAGGTCCGGGGCGTCACGGCACTGGCCGTTGAGGGCGCCGGAGGGCTTGAGGCCGCCGTTGAGCGTGCCGTCGGGGCCGATGGCGGGCGTGGGGTAGCAGCCGTCCGTGTCGTAGTCGAACGCCGGCTGGAAGGTCTGTTCCAGGCCGTCGGCGTGGGCGGGCAGGGCGGTGGGCGGTGCGGCGAGCGCGCTGCTCGGCAGGGCGATGATCAGCGCGAGGGCGCCGGCGAGGGCGAGGGCGCCCCTGGTGGCGTACGCGGGTGTCTTCACTGCGTCCCCTGGGTCGATGGGCGTGGACCGACCCGCATCTTGGCATGTACACCCCACGCACGCGAGAGAGCGCGAACCCTAATCGAATAGACGATACGTATCGTCTCGTCTACTGTGGCCGTCATGACCACCGCATCCCCCGCGCACATCGCCATGTTCTCCATCGCCGCCCACGGCCACGTGAACCCGAGCCTCGAGGTGATCCGCGAGCTCGTCGCCCGGGGCCACCGGGTCAGTTACGCCGTCCCCGCGTCCTTCGCCGAGAAGGTCGCGGAGACGGGGGCGAGGCCCGTCGTCTACACCTCCACGCTGCCGACCGACGACGACCCCGACGCCTGGGGAACCGAGCTGATCGACAACGTCGAACCGTTCCTCGCCGACGCGACGCAGGCGCTGCCGCAGCTCGCGAAGGCCTTCGAGGAGGACCGGCCGGACCTCGTCCTCCACGACATCACCTCGTACCCCGCCCCCGTCCTCGCCCACACGTGGGGCGTGCCCGCCGTCTCGCTCTGGCCGAACCTGGTGCCGTGGGAGGGGTACGAGGAGGAGGTCGCCGAACCGATGTACGCCGAGCTCAAGGCCTCGCCGCGCGGCCGGGCGTACTACGCGCGCTTCGGAGCGTGGCTCGCCGCGCACGGGATCGACACCGACCCCGACCGGTTCGTCGCCCGGCCGCGCCGCGCGGTCGTCCTCATCCCCCGGGCCCTCCAGCCGCACGCCGACCGGGTCGACGCGTCCGTGTACACCTTCGTCGGCGCCTGCCAGGGAGCCCGCGCCGAACAGGGCGAGTGGCGGCGGCCGGAGGATGCGGAGAAGGTGGTCCTGGTCTCGCTCGGCTCCTCCTTCACCAAGCAGCCCGGCTTCTACCGGGACTGCGTGGCGGCCTTCGCCGGGCTGCCGGGCTGGCACGTCGTCCTGCAGATCGGCCGGTTCGTCGATCCGGCCGAGCTCGGCGAACTGCCGCCGAACGTCGAAGCGCACACCTGGGTGCCCCAGTTGGCGATGCTGCGGCAGGCCGACGTCTTCGTGACCCACGCGGGCGCGGGAGGCAGCCAGGAGGGGCTCGCCACCGCCACCCCGATGGTCGCCGTGCCGCAGGCCGTCGACCAGTTCGGCAACGCCGACATGCTCCGGTCGCTGGGCGTGGCGCGCCACCTGCCCATGGACGAGGCCACCCCCGAACGCCTGCGGGAGGCCGCGCTCGGACTCCTGGGCGACCCCGAAGTGGCGCGCCGCGCACGGGAGATCCAGGAGTCGATGGCCCGCGAGGGCGGCACCCTCCGCGCCGCCGACCTGATCGAGGCGGAGCTCGGGAAGCCCTGAGTGCGGGGCCGGAGCGAGGCGTAGGGTCGTGTCATGTCCAAGAACGAGATCGACCGGGTGACCGCCGAGTTCTACGGCGCGTTCGACAACAGGGGCGGCAAGGCCGCCGACGTGGACCGGCTCCGACGGCTCGTCCTGCCCCAGGGCGTCATCGTCTGCACCGCGCCCACCTTCACCGCGTACTCCGTGGAGGAGTTCGTGGAGCCGCGCGCGCAACTGCTCTCCAGCGGGCGGCTCGTCGGGTTCTCCGAGTGGGAGACCTCCGAGGAGACCCGGGTCGAGAGGGACGTCGCCTCGCGGTTCGGCACCTACCGCAAGTCGGGGGTCTTCGACGGGAAGCCGTACGAGGGCGAGGGCACCAAGACGATCCAGTTCGTCCGGACGCCGGACGGCTGGCGCATCGCAGCGTTCTCCTGGTTCGACCACACCTGACCCGGACGCCGGTCCGTCGCCCTCCCCGCTCGGGGCGGGCGACGGACCGGCCCCGGTCAGACCACCGCTCCGGCCCCCGCGCGCCGGCGCGGCGCGGTGACGGCCGGGGCCGGGTGGCGGGTCTCCAGGGCGACGGCCAGCGGCATCGCCGTGAACACCGTCGACGCCATGCCGAGCACGACGCCGGCGAGGAGCGCCACCGAGAAGTCCGTGAGCGAGTCCCCGCCCAGGACGGCGAGCGCCACCAGGACGAAGAGCGCGCCCATGCCGGTGTTGACCGTGCGGGGCAGGGTCTGGGCGACGGCCCGGTCGGCGAGGTCGGCGAGCGGCACGCCCCCGCCCCGGCGCCGCAGCTCGCGCAGCCGGTCGAGGACGACCACGGAGTCGTTCACCGAGTAGCCGACGACGGTGAGCAGCGCGGCGAGGAAGACGCTGTCCACCGGCTTGCCCAGCCACGCGAAGAGGCCGACCACCAGCAGCACGTCCTGCGCCATCGCGGCCACGGCGGCCGTCGCGTACGTCCAGCGGAACCGCACGGTCAGGTACAGGAGCTGCGCCGCCACGGCCAGGCCGAGCGCGAGGAGGGCGTGGGTGCGCAGCTCCCCGCCGAGGCTCGGGCCGATCAGGTCGTCGCGCTCGACCGTCACGGGGCCCGCGATCCGGGTGAGCGCCTCGCGGATCTCCCGCTGTTCGCCGTCGCCGGTCTCCCGGACGCGCACCGAGACGTCGCCGTCGCCGGTCGTCTGCACGACGGCGTCGGGGAAGCCGGCCGCCGCGACGGCCGTCCGGGCCGCGTCGGCGTCCACCGGGCGCTCGGCCGTGTACTGGACGACCCGGCCGCCGGTGAACTCGACGCCGAACTCCACGCCCCGCACACCGATTCCGGCGAGGGCCACGAGGAGGAGTCCGGCGCAGCCCGTCAGCCAGCGGCGCCGGTGGGCCATGAGGCGGGGCACCCGCCGGTTGAGCCGGGTCCGCAGCCGGCCGAGCCCGGCCATGCCGGTGATCGCCGGGCGCCTGCGGACGGCGGGCAGACGGAGGGTCAGGTCGGCGAGGAGCCGGGTGATCACCATGGCGGTGATCAGTGAGGTGAGGACGCCGATCGCGAGCGTCACGCCGAAGCCCTTGACGGGCCCCGTGCCGAACACGAACAGCAGGCCGGCCGCGAGCAGGGTGGTGACGTGGGAGTCCGCGACCGCGCTCCACACCTTGCCGAACGCCGTCGTGAGCGGCCTGCGCAGATCCCGCCCGGCGGCCCGGCCCAGCAGGGCGTGCTCCTCCCTGGCCCGTTCGAAGACGAGGACGTTGGCGTCGACGGCGATGCCGACGGCGAGGACGAAACCGGCCAGGCCGGGCAGGGTGAGGGTGGCGCCGAGGGCGACGACGGCGGCGTACGAGATCAGTCCGTACAGCAGGAGCGCGACGGTCGCGAGGACGCCGAGGAGCCGGTAGACCACCATCACGAACAGGCCCGTGCACGCCAGGCCGATGACGGCGGCCAGGGCGCTGGCCCGGATCGCCTCGGCACCGAGCGTCGGTCCCACGGTGCTCTGCTCGACCGTCGTCACCGGCACGGGCAGCGCGCCGCCCTCGACGAGCGCCGCGAGGTCGCGTGCCTCCTGCCCGGAGAACCCGCCGGTGATCTGAGCGGAGCCGCCGCCGATGCCGGCCCCGCAGGGGACACCGGCCTCCATGCCGGGTGCGGAGACGATCCGGTCGTCGAGGACGATCGCGACGCGGCGCGCCGGGTCCCCCGGTGCCGCGCAGGCGGCGTCGCCGGTGAGCTTCGCCCAGCCGTCCGCGGCGCGGTCGCGGAAGGCGAGGTCGACGGTCCAGCCGCGGACGGTGGCGGTGTCGAGGGTGGCCTCGGCCCCCTTGACGCCGTCTCCGGTGAGGGCGGGTGCGGCGAGGGCGAGGAAGCCGCCGGGGGCGTCGGGGTCCGCCAGGACGCGGGTCCCGTCGGCGGCGGCCGGTCCGGCGGGTCCCGGGGAGGCGCCGGTGACGGCGTGGAAGGTGAGCTGGGCGGTGCGGCCGATCGTCTCGGCGGCCTGGCGGGGGTCGCGCAGGCCGGGCAGTTCGACGACGATGCGGCGCTCGCCGGAGCGGGCGAGGGACGGTTCCGCGACGCCGAGGCCGTCGACGCGCTTGCGGAGGACCTCCAGGGCGCGGTCGGTGGCCGCGGCGTCGGCACGGGTGGTGGGTCCGTCCTCGGTCTGCAGGACGATGCGGGTGCCGCCGCGCAGGTCGAGTCCGAGGCGGGGCGGGGTGGTCAGGGTGATCCAGAGGGAGAGCGCGACGACGGCGAGCGCGAGGAGCGCGCGCGTGAGCGAGGCACGAGAGGACATGGGTTCTCCACGGGCGGGCGCACGGCCCGGCGGGCGCGGCCTCCGGGAGGCGTGCGCCCGCTGTCCGTGCGGGAGGTGCGGTCGGATGCGCGTCGGGGACCGGTCCGTGGACATGCCGAGGACCCGGACGGCGACGCGTGGGACGTCAGCTGTGCCGGGTGGAGGGTGGGCCGCGCGGGACGCGGGGGCCGTGGGCGACGCCGGGCGGCGCGCGCTCGCGGCGCGGGTCGCCCGCGAGGAGGCCGCGCGCGGGTACGGAGAGGTCGGCGGGCGCGGCGGCCGGGGCGGCGGGCGCGGCCGGGAACCGCACGGGGTT
Source organism: Streptomyces sp. NPDC059695 (assembly GCF_042733785.1). Lineage (NCBI taxonomy): Bacteria > Bacillati > Actinomycetota > Actinomycetes > Kitasatosporales > Streptomycetaceae > Streptomyces > Streptomyces sp. NPDC059695. Next base: position 376,963 of record NZ_JBHWFF010000001.1, read on the forward strand.
CTCGACGGCGGCCGGGAGACTCACGACGGCGGCGGCCGCGAGGTGCGGCTCCTGCGAGGTCGCACGCGGGACGGCGTGCGGCCCGGCCTGCGGGGGAACGCCCCCGGGCCCGGAGCCCTGGCGCGAGTCGCTCGCGGACGGGAGGGCCGGGTGCCCGACCCCCGCCGGGGTGGGAGCGCGGGGTACGGGGTCCGCCCCCCGGACGGCGTCCCGGACGTCGGTCTGCCCCACGGTGGCCGCCGCACGGACGTCCTGCGGCGGTGCCGCCGCAGGCGGGACGGCCAGCAGGGACCAGAGGGCGCACAGGAGCGCGGGAACGAGGGTCGCGAGACGCCGGGCCGAACTCCCCACCGCGCCCCTCCCCGTCGCCTCGTGATCTTCCGTGCGGCCCCAGCCTATGCCGGGCCAGGACGGGCCCGGCACCGGGTACACACGACGGTTGAGTACGGATGCTCATGCCCGGGCCGCGGGACGGCCGGACGATGGTCCCGTCACCGTTCCGCCTCGGCTCCTGGGGGTCCCCCGTGCTCAGCCGCATCGCCGCCCACGTCGTCCCGTTCTTCGGGCGGCTGACCGTCACTTCGGATCCCGGTGCCCGGGTCGAGCCGGGCAGCATCCTCGTCGTGAACCACACGTCGCTCGCCGACCCGGCGCTCGTCCTGGCCGCGCTCCGCGGGCGACTGGCCGTCGAGCCCGTCCTGCTGGCCACGTCCGGGCTGTGGCGGATCCCGGTGCTCGGCCGGGCGCTGACCCGCGAGGGCCATGTGCCCGTGCACCGCAACTCGTTGCGCGCCGCGGCGGCGCTGGACCACGCGGCGGTCGCGCTCGCCTCCGGACGGCACGTGATGCTGTACGCGGAGGGGCGCATCCCGCCGCGCCGGGACGCCGCGGAGAACCCGCCGGAGATGTTCCGTACCGGCCTCGCGCGGCTGGCCCGGGCGACGGGGGCGCCGGTGGTGCCGATCGGCCAGGCCGGTGCCCGGCGGATCACCTCGGGCGGGCGGGCGAAGCAGCTCGCGGGCGTCCTCACCGCCCCGGTCCGCAGGCCGGGCCTGCACGTGCACATCGGGACGCCGCTGCGCCTCCCCGACGACGTGACCGCCGCCACGGAGCTGGCGCACGGCGCCGTGACCGCGGCGTGGCGGACGGCGGCCGGGGCCCTGGGCGAGCCGGCGGCCCGCGGCGGCGGGGGCCGCGCGGCCGGTCCGCGGGGCTGAGCCCGCGGGGCGGGCCTCCGTCAGGCGGGGCCGTCCTGGGCGCGCGCCGGCGGGACTCCGGTCCCTTCCCGCGTGTCCGCGTCGGCCAGGAGGAACAGCAGCGGGGAGAGCACGAGTTCGAGGGCGGCCAGGGCCAGCTGGAACCCGTGCGGCCGTCCCTCCACGGCGAGGGAGAGGAGCCTCCCGAGTGCTCCCAGCAGGAAGACGGCGGTGAGGGCGCGCACCACCCCGGCGGGTACGGGCGACTGGCGCGCCGCCCAGAGCCAGGCGAGCCCGTACCCGGCGAAGGTCGCGCCGAGGAACCGGCCGAGGCTGTCGACCGTCGGACCGGCCGACTCGGCGCCCGGGATCGCGGCGTTGCCGAGCAGGACGTGGAGGAGTCCGATCGCCACGCACGCGTACCCCATGGCGAGGGCGAGCCCCCGGAGTGCCTTGGCTCTGGTCATGCTCGCGACCCCCATCGAGGAGACACCCGTGCCGTCCTGGCGTCCGAGCAGCGTACGGCCGCTTACTGGACACATGTCAAGTAGCATGGCGGCGTGTCTGCCCGACGACGCCTCAGCCCCGACCGACGCCGCGCCCAGCTCCTGGAGGTCGCCGCCCGGCTCTTCGCGGCCCTGCCGTACGACGAGGTGCTGATGGAGGAGGTCGCGGAGCGGGCCGGGGTCTCCCGCGCCCTCCTGTACCAGCACTTCCCCGGCAAGCGCGAGCTGTTCGCCGCGCTCTACCAGGAGGCCGCCGACCAGCTCCTGGCGCGGACCCGCCTCGACCCCGCCGCCACCCTGGTCGAACAGCTGACGCAGGGCCTGGACACGCACATCGCGTACTTCGCCGAGAACCGCCACACGGTTCTCGCCGCGAACCGCGTGCTGGCGGGCGACCGTCTCGTCCAGACGATCATCACCGGTGAACTCGACGCCCTGCGCGAGCGGTTGCTGGGCGTCCTGCCGCCCGTCGACGACCGGACACGGGACGCCGTGTCGGGCACGCTGAAGAGCTGGCTCGTCTTCGTGCAGGTGCTGTGCGTGGACTGGCTCACCCACGAGACCTGCACCCGCACCGAACTGCGCGACGTGTGCGTCGGCGCGGTCGTGGGCGCCCTCCGGCCCCTCCTCCCCGAGGACCCGGCGCCCGACTGGCCCCGCTGACCGGCCCGCGGACCGGCCGGCTGACCGGCCGAGGGGCCCGCCGCGCCGCTCAGAAGACCGAGAGCCCCGTGATGGTCGTGAAGCGGTCGAGGGCGGTCACGCCCGCCACCGAGTTGCCCCGGCTGTCCAGGCCCGGGCTCCACACGCAGAGCGTGCAGCGGCCCGGCACGACGGCGACGACCGCTCCGCCGACGCCGCTCTTGCCGGGGAGCCCGACCCGGTAGGCGAAGTCACCGGCCGCGTCGTACGTCCCGCAGGTGAGCATCACGGCGTTGACCTGCTTGGCCTGACTGCGGGTCAGCAGACGGCTGCCGTCGGCGCGCAGCCCGTGCCGGGCCAGGAAGCCGGTGGCCAGGGCGAGGTCGGCGCAGGAGGCCTCCAGGGAGCACTGGCGGAAGTACTCGGTCAGGAGGGCGGGCACGGGGCCCGTGATGTTGCCGTAGGAGGCCATGAAGTGGGCGAGGGCCGCGTTGCGGTCACCGTGGGCCTCCTCTGAGGCGGCGACCCCGAGATCGAAGGCGAGCTCCGGATTGCCGCTCTCGGCGCGCAGGAAGGAGAGCAGGGTTCCGGAGGCGTCGCCGGTCAGGCGGTGCAGCCGGTCGGTGACGACGAGGGCACCGGCGTTGATGAACGGGTTGCGGGGGATGCCGTGTTCGTACTCCAGCTGGACGAGGGAGTTGAACGGGTCGCCGGACGGCTCCCTGCCGACGTGCGCCCACAGCGCGTCGCCCTCCCCGGCGAGGGCGAGCGCCAGGGTGAAGACCTTGGTGACGGACTGCGTGGAGAAGGGTCGGCGCCAGTCCCCCACGCCGTAGACCGTGCCGTCGAGCTCCGCCACGGCCATGCCGAAGTCGCGCGGGTCGCCCGCCGCGAGCGCGGGGATGTAGTCGGCCGGCGTGCCCTGGTCGGTGAGCTCCGTGAGCTCCTCGGCGATGCGGTCGAGGACGGGCTGGAAGGAGGTGTTCGCGGTCACGCGCCGCCCCGGGCTCCCCGGCCGGCGGACCCGGCGGGTGCGGAGAGCGCCGCGGCCAGGCCGAGGTCCCCGCCGGCCGGTGCGGCGAAGTAGCGGGCGACGTCGGCCTCGGTCACCTCGGCGAGGGTCGCCGGGGTCCAGTGGGGGTCGCGGTCCTTGTCGACGACCTGGGCCCGGATGCCCTCGACGAGGTCGGGGGTGGTGAGGGCCGCGCACGAGACCCGGTACTCCAGGTCGAGGACCGCTTCCAGGGAGGGGAGGGCGCGCGAGCGGCGGAGGGTGGCCAGGGTCGCCTTGAGGGCGGCCGGGGACCGTCCGAGAAGGGTCTCGGCCGTCTCCTTCGCGGCGGGCACTCCGGTCTCGAAGAGGCGCTCGACGATCTCCTCGACGGTCGCGGCGGCACAGCAGGCGTCGATCCACTCCCGCTGCTCGGCGAGGACACCGGCCGGCGGGGCGACGGCACGGCGGGCGAGGGCCTCCGCGGCGGGCAGGTCCGCCAGGTCGCGGACGAGGGCGGGCAGTTCGGCGGAGGGCACGAAGGCGTCGGCGAGACCGGTGAGGATCGCGTCGGCGGCGCCGACGGGGGCGCCGGTGAGGGCCAGGTGCGTGCCGAGCTCACCGGGGGCGCGCCCGAGGAGGTGGGTGCCGCCGACGTCGGGGACGAAGCCGATGCCGGTCTCGGGCATGGCGACCCGGGAGCGCTCGGTGACGACGCGGACGGAGCCGTGCGCGGAGACGCCGACCCCGCCGCCCATCACGATGCCGTCCATGAGGGCGACGTAGGGCTTGGGGTAGCGGGAGATACGGGCGTTGAGGCGGTACTCGTCCCGCCAGAAGGCCGCGGAGGCGGAGCCTCCGGCGCGGGCGTCGTCGTGGATGGCACGGATGTCGCCGCCGGCGCAGAGGCCGCGCTCCCCGGCGCCCTCGATGACGACGGTGGTGACGGCCGGATCGTGCTCCCAGTCCGTGAGCGCGCCGTCGACGGCGCGGACCATGGCGTGGGTGAGCGCGTTGATGGCGCGGGGCCGGTTCAGGGTGATGAACCCGGCGCGGCCCTCCGTCCGGAGGAGCACGTCGGGAGTTCCGGTCGGCACGATCACTCGTTCCCTTCGGGTGGCACGGCTCTGTGTCCCGGCCACCGTACCGGGGCGTGCCGCGTCCCCCGGGGCGGGGTGCGGGGCGGGAAGGACCCATCCGCTTCTCGCGGATCCTGATTGCGCGGTGCGCGGTCCGGTGAGGGCCGCTACTCCGCGTCCTCACGCCGAGTCCTTCCCGTCACCTCCATGGAACCACCGGTGGGACAGGGGCGCGAACGCCGCTGTCCCACCGGTGTGCGCGGGATGTGGCCCCGCGTGGCCACGTCCCGTCGCCCGGGTTCAGGCGGGCAGCAGGTCCTGCGGGATCCGGACCTGCCGGGGGGTGGAGAGGCGCAGCTCGATGATGTCCCGGACGGTGGGCCATTCCTCGTCGAGGATCGAGTAGAAGGCCGTGTCGCGGACGGCGCCGTCGAGGCCGCGGGAGTGGGCCCTGCGGATGCCCTCGCAGGTCGCTCCGAGGCGTTCGATGGCGATTCTGGACCGTGTGTTCCGGGCGTCGGCGCGCATGGTGATGCGCCGGACGCCCCAGGCCTCGAAGGCGTGCCGGAGCATGAGGTACTTGGCCTCGGTGTTGATCCCGGTGCCCCGGGCGTCGCCGGCGATCCAGGTGTTGCCGATCTCGGCCGCGTCCGGGACGGCGGTCAGCGGATCGCCGTGCGGCATGCCGGGGACCGGCGGCCAGACCAGCGGGCCCCGCCAGTAGTCGAGTTCGAGGAAGCGGGTCGAGCCGATGACTCGCTCGTCGGCCGTACTGACCAGGGCGAAGGGCAGGCACCGGCCTGCCGCCTGATCCGTGAGGGCACGGGCGATGTAGTCGAGGGCTGATTCGAAGCCGTCGGGTACGGGGGTGAAGGCGTAGGCCGATCGGTCCGCCCCGCCGGCCCGGGCGAGGGCTTCGGCGTGCCGCATCGCCAGCGGCTCCAGGCGCACGGAGCGCCCGGTCAGGAGAACAGGTACTGGCACGGGTCCTCGGGTCTTTCACGGGCAGGGACGACCACCACCGCGGAGAGGCCGCGGCGGCGGCAGGAGGGGGTTCTCGTCCGGTGCCGACAGTGTCGTGAGAACGACAAATGAGCAGGTAAAACGGTTCGCCACCGGGTGCGAGGAGGATCAGTATGCAGCCACAACCGCTCCGAGAACAGAACCCCGGGAGAACCCGCGTCCACGCGCGGGTGAAGCCTGCCGTACGCCCGGCCCGGACGGTCTCACGGGCCGGACGGGGCCGCCCGCCAGTCGGACGGCCCGAGGGCTCAGACGCAGGTGGGATGGCCCCAGCCGTCGGAGTTCTTGGCGATGGTCTCGCCCTTGTCGTAGGCACGACCACAGCGGCAGCGGCCCGGGAATTTCGCGTTCAGGGTGCCGCCGGACGGGCGATTCCTGCGGGCCTGCCCCCCACCGGCGCCCGCGGAGCCCGATCGGGGCGCAGAGGAGCGCGCCCGGGGCGTGGAGGGGCGTGCGGCGGGCTCCGCCGGGGGCAGTTCGGAACCACCCGCGGAGGCCAGGGGCTCCTGGGTCCGGGCGGAGTGGCTGGCGGCGCGGTCGGCGGCGTCGTTGAGGGGGTCGCCGTCGACCTGGTGCGCGGGGACGTACACGAAGTCGACGTCCCGGCCGGTGAGCAGGGCGTCGATCCGCACGACCAGGTCCTTGTTGGCGACCGGGGTGCCCGCGGCGGTCTTCCAGCCCTTGCGGCGCCAGCCGGGGAGCCAGGTCGTGACCGCCTTCATGGCGTACTGCGAGTCCATGCGGACCTCGGCGGGCACGCCGGGGTCGAGGGCCTCCAGGAGGCGCTCCAGGGCCGTGAGTTCGGCCACGTTGTTGGTCGCCCGGCCGAGGGGGCCCGCCTCCCAGCGGTCGATCGCTCCGTCGGCCCGGCCGATGACCCATGCCCAGGCCGCGGGGCCGGGGTTTCCCTTCGACGCGCCGTCGCACGCCGCGATGATCTTCTCCACCATCCCACGATCCTGACACGCCGGCGGGGGTGGGCGGCCCCCCCCCCGTCGGCTCCCGGCCGGGGCCGGGTCAGAAGGCGCCGTAGTTGACCTGCCAGGTGGGCAGGCCCATCCGGCGCCACAGGGCGACGACGCGGTCGCGGTCGTCCAGGGAGACCCGCACCGCGTACCGGTGGCGCACATGGGCGTCGAAGAGCTCCGCCTTCACGAGGTCGTCGCCGCGGCCGTCGCCGGAGGCGCGCATCCACAGCTCGTCGTAGGGCACCTCGTGGTGGGCGAGCCAGCTCTCGGTGAGGGCCCGGTGGTCCTCGCTGCGCCCGGAGAGGAGGACGATCCGGTCCCGCTCGGTGTGCCGGAAGGCCCGCAGGGCGTCGCGTACGGAGGCGTTGAGCAGATCGCGGTCGCAGTGCCTGAAGTCGTACGGGCCGCGGTCGACGCGCAGCGCGAGGGTGCCGTCAATGTCGCACATGACGGCGGTGGGGAGCGCCGGGTCGGGGACGTAGGGCGCGCCGACGGTGGGGCGGTCGTTGAGCCAGTCCTCGGTGAGCCGCCAGCCGCCCCGGGTGGCCTTGGCGTGCTTCTCGGCGAGGATGCGGATGATCTCCTCGCCGACGGGCCGGTCGCGGGCGGCGTCGCGGCGGACGCACTCGTCGGCGGGGACGTCGGTGAAGTCGTGGACGGCGAAGGTGGCGAGACCGCCCACGGCGGCCTTCAGCCGCTTGGGGATGTGCGGGGTCAGGTGGGTGTTGTCGACGACGACGTCGAAGCCGTCGTCGACGGCGGCGCGCACGGCCGCGTCCTGGATGCCGAGCACGGTCTGCTCGTGCCGGTGGGAGCGGCCGCGCTCCGGCGAGGGGACGTCGAGCATGGTCCGGAGGTCGTCGAGGTTGACGCGGCGCATCCGGCCCTCGGCGGCTGCCTGGAGGGCGCGGGCGGCCGTCGTCTTGCCGGAGGCCGGGAGGCCGGTCATGAGGTGGACGACAGGCACGGTCAGTTCTCCTGGTCGTGGGCGAAGGGGTCGGTGGCCTCGGGGCGCAGCTGCCGCCACACGAGGAGGTCGGTCGGGCGGCCGTCGAGGCGCAGGAAGAGGAGGGCGCGCAGGGCCCGGTCGCCGAGGTCCGCGGCGGCGCGGGCGAAGGCCGCCCGGTCGCCGGCGAGGTGGGCGAGGCGGTCGTACGCCTCGTCGACGGCGCGCTCGCGGCCGGCCGCGGCCGACTCCAGCCGCGCGATCACCTCGCGCACCCAGGCGTCGAACTCGTCCGGGACCTGTTCGAGGAGGGCGTCCAGGGGCTTGCCTCCGGAGGCCTCGACGTCGGTGACGGCGCAGCCGAGGCCCTTGGCCAGCTCGCCGGCGGGGAGGCCGGCGAAGCGCTGGATGCCGTGGCCGCGCCAGATGTCCCGCTCGGTGACGCCGGTGAGGACCTTGTGCAGGCGCACGTACTCGCTGAGCTTGGCCTTGGCACGCACGCCGGAGGCGAAGCGCAGGACGAAGCCCTCGGCGTCGGTGCCGGTGGCCCGCTCGCCGCCGGGGAGCGTGTTGGACTCGGTCAGGGCGACGAGCTCGTCGACGCCCATGGCGGGCCAGGTGCGGACGACGGAGCCGAGGGGGTGCCAGCCCTCGGCCGCCTCGGCGAGGGACAGTTCGGTGCCGTCCGCGCGGAAGGCGGCGAGCAGCACGAGGTCGCGGCGCTCGCCGTAGTTCACGACGATGCGGTTGCCCGGGTAGAGCATCTCGGCGAGGTAGGTGACGCCGGGGGTCAGGCCCGTGGTGTCGGCGGCGTCGAGCCTGCGCTGGGCCCAGGCGGCCTGGCCGCTGGTGAAGGAGCCCTTGGAGGCGACGTGCCAGCGGTCGGCGTAGTGGAAGACCACGGCGAGGCTGCCGTCGACCTTGTCGTAGACCTCGAAGGGCTCGTCGGGGAGCGGCGGCGCGTAGGGGCGGCCGCCGGCGTGTTCGGAGAGGTTGAAGAACTTGGGGAGGGGGAGCGCCACGATCCGCCCGGTGGTGTCGTCGGCGACGAGCCCGCGGCAGCGTGTGGTGGCCCGGTTCCAGATCTGGGCGTACTGGCACGCGCGCGTGTAGGTGTAGATCGACAGCGGCAGCTCGGGGTGGTGCTTGCGCGTGACGTGCCCGTCGGCGAGTGCCGCGGCGAGCTCGTCGGGCGGCATCAGGTCGTGCAGAGTCAGGGTCTCCTGGCTCATGGGGTCCCTCCCGTGTGGTTCGTTGATCCATTCTCGGACGGGAGGGGATCCGGTGGACAGCGAATATCGCGGGAGGGGACGGGGGCGGGGCGCCGATGCGGCTCCCGGACCGGGGTGTGTCGGTGGTGCCCCGTAGACTCGCCGTCTGCCCGTCGGTGACGGATCCGGCGCAGACAGAGGAAGCGAGCCCCATGAACCACGCGGACGGCACGGCACCGATCTACGCCGAGCTCATACGGGAGCGGGGGGACGTTCCCGGTGACGTCCGTCAGGTCGCCGAGGAGGTCCTGCGGGATCTGAGCCGTGTGATCCAGATGCCTCCGCAGGGGATCCCCGGGCCTCAGGGCGCCGTCGCGCACGCCGGCGCGCCGCACCCCGGTGTCGGCGGTCCGATGGGCGTCGGCGGTCCGGCCGGCATGGTGGGCCAGGCGGGCGCCGTCGTCCCGCACCGGCCGATGCTCTGACCCCGACCCGGGATTCCGGACCCGCTTCCGGGCCGTTGTCGGTGGCGTGCGGCATGCTGCCTCCCGAAGTGGCCCGGGCCGCGCGGTGGCCCGGTCTCGTACGGTGACACAGGGGATGACGACATGGCCGAGGTACTGCTCTTCCACCACGCGCTGGGGCTGACGGAGGGCGTCACCGCGTTCGCCGAGGGGCTGCGGCGGGCCGGGCACACGGTGCACCTGCCCGATCTGTACGAGGGCCGTACCTTCCAGGACGTCGAGGCCGGCGTCGGGTACGCGGGGGAGGTCGGTTTCGACACGATCCTCGCGCGCGGCGAGAAGGCGGCCGAGGGCCTGCCCGGGGCGGTCGTGTACGCCGGGTTCTCGCTCGGCGTGCTGCCCGCCCAGAAGCTGGCGCAGACCCGGCCCGGGGCCCTCGGCGCGCTGCTGTTCAGCGCCTGCGTACCGGTGGCCGAGTTCGGCGCGGCCTGGCCTGAGGGGGTTCCCGCGCAGGTGCACGGCATGGACGCCGATCCGTTCTTCGTCGGCGACGGGGACCTGGAGGCGGCGCGCGCGCTGGTGGCGGGCGCCCGGGACCGGGAGCTGTTCCTGTACCCGGGGACGGCCCACCTGTTCGCCGAGGCCGGTACGGCCGATCACGTGCCGGAGGCGACCGCGCTGTGCGCCGAGCGGGTCCTGTGCTTCCTGGACGCCCTCGACCGCTGAGCCTCGCCGGCCGGTCCGCGCGGTGCGGCCGGGTCGGCCGATCGGTGGACCCCGGGGTCGGGCGGTCCGCCCCCGCCCCGGGGGGGGGCGGCGGGGCGGGGGGGGCGGGGGGGGGGCGGGGGGGCGGGGGGCGGCGCGGGCCCCC
>NZ_JBHWFF010000001.1:386869-392044 GCF_042733785.1 Streptomyces sp. NPDC059695
CGCCCCGCCCGCGGCGCCCCCCGCGCCCCGCCGCGCGGGGGGGGCGGCGCGCCGGGCGGGCGCCCGGGGGGGCGGGGCGGGGCCGGGCGGGGGGGGGGCCGGGCGGCGGACCGGGGTGAGCGGGTCGCGGGCGGAGGATCGGGGCAGGGCGCGGACCCCGGAGGGGCTTTCCGCGCGGTCGCCGCAGCGAGGAGTCCGTCATGCCGAAGTTCCGCCGTCCGTCCCGTGCCGCCCGGGCCCTGGTGCCCGGCGCGGTGGCCGTGGTGCTGCTCGCGGGCTGCGGCCAGGGTTCCGGAGGGGCCGCGTCGGCCACCGGTACGACGGCGCCGGCCGGGGCCTCCCCCGCCACGGGATCGCCGACCCCCGGCCCTCCCGTCACGGGGACGCCCGCCCCGGACGGCACGGTCGTCCCGGGGACGCTGCTCGTCACCGACTTCGGCTCCGACACGGTCACCTTCGTCGACCCGGCGCGGGGCGCCACCGGATCCGTGCGGGTCGGCACCGCTCCGTACGGCCTGGTCGTCGGCGGGGACGGGCGGGCCTGGGTGGCGACCGCCGAGGGCGTGGCCGTCGTGGACACGGCGCGCCGCGAGCGCCTCGCGCTGATTCCGTACCGGACGGACACGGGACCGGTGACCACCGGCGAGTACCGGGGCGGCGGCATGGGCATCGCGCTCGCCCCGGACGGGCGGCGGGTGTACGTGGGGGTCAACGTGCCGGGCGGGAACGGCACCCTGGAGGTCGTCGACACGTCGGCGCTGAAGGTCACGGACGTCGTCCCGGTCGGCCGGCGCCCGTTCGACGTGGACGTGTCGCGGGACGGCTCCGAGGTGTACGCGACGGGCCACGACTCGTTCGACGTGACGGTCGTCGCGGCGGGGACGCTGGAACCGCGCCGGATCGAGGTCGCCCCGTACGGCACGGAGGGCGGGCTCGGCTCCTGGCTCAAGCCGCACTACGCCGCCGTGCGTCCTTCGGACGGGAAGCTGCTGCTGCCCTTCGAGGGCGAGCGGCTCGCGGTCGTCGACCCCCGGACGGGCCGGACGACGATCGAGCGGACGACCGCGAACACGCATCAGCACGGCACCACCGTGACCGCCGACGGCACGCTGCTCACGGTGGGCACCGGGCCGATCGACCCGGACGTGGACGAGGGGCCCTCCCTGACGGTCCGCACGCCCGGCGGGGCCGAGCGGGTCTACCCGCTGGAGGGCCCGCACGAGAGCGTGGCCGTGTCCGCGGACGGCCGCACCGCCTATGTGACGGGCGGTTTCACCCGGGACGGGTACTGGGACGGTCTGAGCGTCGTCGACCTCGGCACGGGCGACACCCGCCGGCTTCCGGCGGGCTCGCGGCCGCTGGGCGTCGCGGTCCTCTGAAGCCCGCGGCCCCGCTGCGGATCAGCGCCGGGGCGGCAGCACGGTGAGGACGCGCTCCACGAAGGCCTTGTAGTCGGTCATGAAGTCCGTGAGGAACTGCAGCGTCGTCGGGTCGGTGACCTCGCCGTCCTCGCCGAACAGCCCCGGGGTGAACTGGATGTACGCCTCCGGGGCGTTCATCTGCGGGGAGTTGCAGAAGCTCAGCACCGAGCGGAGGCTCTGCTGGGCGACGGCCGTCCCGATCTTGCCGGGCGAGGTGCCGATGACGGCGGACGGCTTGTGGGTGAAGGAGTTGGTGCCCCAGGGGCGGCTGGCCCAGTCGATGGCGTTCTTCAGCGCGCCGGGGATGGACCGGTTGTACTCGGGGGTGACGAAGAGGACCGCGTCGACGGCCTCGAGGGCGTCCTTGAGGGCCCGGCCCTCCGGCGGGTAGTCGGCGTCGAAGTCGTGGTTGTAGAGCGGGAGGTCCTTGATGGGGATCTCCTGGAACTCCAGGCCCGGGGGCGCCACCCGCAGGAGCGCGCGGGACAGGATCCGGTTGATGGACTTCTCCGACAGGCTGCCGACGAAGTAGCCGACCTTGTACGTGGTCATGTGCGCTGTTCCGCCTTCCGTGGTCCATGGGGTCCCCCGGCAACGTATCCCGGTCCCCGCACCCCTGCGACCGGAGTCCGGCCGGGCCCTCAGAGGCCCACGATCAGCTGGATGCAGACGATCTTGACGAGGATCGCGAGGGCGAACAGGGTGGCGTAGCCGGTGTTGACCCGGCTGTCGGAGACCCGGCTGTTGGCGTACGCGGTGATGGCGGGGTTCCCCACGTACCCCGCGAGGAGCCCCATCGTGCGCGGTCTGCTCTGCCCGAGCAGCCGGGCGACGAGGACCATCAGGGCGTAGCTGAGGACGGCGGAGACGAGGAGCACGGCGAGGAGCTTCAGCCCGAAGAGGGAGAAGGCCTCGCGGCGGAACGCGTAGCCCGAGCTGAGGCCGACGCAGGCGAGGAAGAGCAGCAGGCCGATCTGGCGGAGCGTGAGGTTGGCGCGGGTCGGCAGGACCCAGACCAGCGGCCCGGTGCGCCGCAGCCGGCCGAGGACCATCGCCATCACGAGCGGTCCGGCGGCGGTGCCGAGGGACAGCACGGTGGAGCCGATCGTCACCTTGGGGATGCCGATGAGGAACCCGGCGGCGAGGCCGAGGCCCATGCTCACGGCGCTGACCTCGCTGACCTTGGCCTCGGTGTCGCCGAGGAAGCGGGTCACCTCGGCGGTGCGGTCCCGGGGCATGACGACCCGGACCCGGTCGTCGAGCTGGAGCAGCAGGTCGTCGTGGGCCAGGAGGTCCCGGTCGCCGCGGCGGACCCGGGTGGCCTTGGCCCCGAAGCGGTCCCCGAGTCCCAGCTCGGCGACGGTGCGGCCGGCGAGGTCGGGGTTGGTGAGGAGGATGCGGCGGTAGTCGACGACGTCACGCCGGTCGAGGAGGTGGACGGGCGCCAGTTCGCCGAGGGCCGCCGTCCCGGCGGCGACGGCCTCGGGGCCGCCGACGAGCACGACCTCGTCGCCGGGGGCGAGGGTGTCGAGGCCGCGGGCGACGCGGGGCGGGCCGCCGGGGGGCCGGTGGACGCTGGCGAGGAGCTGCCCGTCCGCGGCGCCGGGCACCTCGGACCAGGCGGTCCGGCGGGTGACGTCGACGGTGCGGGTGACGAGTGCGTCGGGGAGTCCGGTGCCGGGGTCGCGGCGGCCGGGCCAGTTCCCGACGGCGGCGATCGCGGCGACGAAGAGGATCGTGAGGACGACGGCGAGGGGGTATCCGATCGCGTACCCGGTGGCGGCCTGGGCGGGGACCTCCGAGGCGGCCTGGGCGGCGGCGAGGCCGGGGGTGGTGGTGCCGATGCCCGCGTACCCGCCCGCGAGGTAGGTGCCGTCGATGCCGAAGACGGTGCTGCCGAGGAGACCGACGGCGAGGGCGGTGAGGACGAGCGCGACGACCGCGCCGGTCATCACGGCCAGCTGGGGGCGGAGTTCGCGGAAGAAGGCCGGGCCCGCTTCGAGGCCGACCGTGTACACGTAGAGCGCGAGGCCGAGGACCGGGAGGCCGGTGGGGACCGCGGGTCCGATGTCCGGGTCGAGCGCGCCGAGCAGCAGTCCGACGAAGAGGACCCCGGCGGCGCCGAGCCTCACGGGACCGAAGCGGACCATGCCGAAGAGCGATCCCACCGCAATGACGATAAAAAGGGTGAACCACGGATAGTCAGCGAAAAATTGCCACATGGGCTTACTGAGCCACACCTGGTGGCTCCTTGCACGCTCATACGGAAGGGCGGACAGCGTGACGCGACCGAGGATTCTCGTGGTGGGCGCCGGTTTCGCCGGAGTGGGCTGTGTGCGGCGGCTCGAACGGCGGCTCACGGAGCGGGAGGCGCTGATCACGCTCCTGTCGCCGTTCTCCTACCAGCTGTACCTGCCGCTGCTCCCCCAGGTGGCCGCGGGCGTCCTGACGCCGCAGTCGGTCGCCCTGTCGCTGCGGCGCAGCCAGCGGCACCGGACCCGGATCGTCCCGGGAGGTGTGGTCGGGATCGACACGGCGGCGAAGGTCTGCGTGGTGCGGACGATCTCCGGCGAGTACGTGACGGAGCCGTACGACCATCTGGTGCTCGCGCCCGGCAGCGTGACCCGCAGCTTCGACATCCCGGGGCTCGCCGAGCACGCGCGCGGGATGAAGACGCTCGCGGAGGCGGTGTACATCCGGGACCACGTCATCGCCCAGCTGGATCTGGCGGACGCCAGCAACGACGACGAGGAGCGGGCCGCGCGGCTGCGGTTCGTCGTGGTCGGCGGCGGTTACGCGGGGACGGAGACGGCCGCCTGCCTCCAGCTGCTCACGTACAACGCGGTCAAGCGCTACCCCCGGCTCGATCCCTCCCTGATCAAGTGGCACCTGGTGGACATCGCGCCGAAGCTCATGCCCGAGCTGGGCGACAAGCTGGGCGCCGCCGCCATGGACATCCTGACGAAGCGCGGCATCGAGGTGTCGCTCGGTGTGTCGGTCGCCTCGGTGGACGACGAGAACGTGACGCTGACGGACGGGCGGGTGCTGCCCAGCCGGACGCTGATCTGGACGGCCGGGGTCGCCGCGAGTCCGCTGATCGGCACGCTCGGCGCGGAGACCCTCCGGGGGCGGCTCGCCGTCTCGGCCGAGATGGGCGTGCCGGGGCTCGACGGGGTGTGGGCGCTCGGCGACGCGGCGGCGGTCCCCGATCTCGCCAAGGGCGAGGAGGGGGCGATCTGCCCGCCGACCGCGCAGCACGCGATGCGGCAGGGCAAGGCCGTCGCCGACAACCTGGTCGCGACGCTGCGGGGCGAGCCGACCCGCCCGTACACGCACAAGGACCTGGGACTCGTGGTGGACCTGGGCGGGATGGACGGCGTGTCGAAGCCGCTCGGCGTGGAGCTGCACGGGGCGCCCGCCCAGGCCGTGGCGCGCGGCTACCACTGGGCGGCGCTGCGGACCAACGTGGCCAAGACCCGGGTGATGACCAACTGGCTGCTCAACGCGGTCGCCGGCGACGACTACGTACGGACCGGATTCCTGGCCTCGAAGGCCGGGACGCTGCGGGACTTCGAGTACACCGACGCGTATCTGACACCGGAGCAGGTGCGCGAGCACACGGGATCGTTCCGCGGGGCGCTCGGATCCGGCGGCGGGAGGGGGGGCGCGGGGGGGGGGCGGGCGCGGCCCCCCCCCCCCCGCGCCGCCGCCCGCCCCCCCGCCCCCCCCCGCCCCCCCCGCGCGCGCCGCGGGC
>NZ_JBHWFF010000001.1:392054-395350 GCF_042733785.1 Streptomyces sp. NPDC059695
GGTGGGGGGGGCGGGGGGGGGCGGTTGCGCCCGGCCGTATCCCCCCCCCCCCCGCCCCCGGTCACCCCGCGCGGCCCCCCGCTGGTCTCCCCGGCGCGGCCGGGGAAACCGCCCCCCCGGCCCCGCGGGGGCCGCCCCCCGCCTCAGCACTCCCACCGGACCCATGACGACGACGGGTTCGGCGGCCGGGTCGAGGGCGCGCAGCAGCGTGCGCAGCGACTCCCGGTCCAGGGCGATGCAGGCCTGCGTGGGTCCGCCGTGGTCGACGTGGATCCAGACGCCGCCGCCCTTCTCCTCGCCGAGGGGGCGTTCCCTGTCGAGCGGGGTGCGGCCGGGCACCCGGTTGTAGTCGATGGCGATCACATGGTCGAAGGAGCCTTCGAGGGGTTCGCCGGAGAGGCCGGTGCCGCTGATGGCGAAGGCCTCGTCCTCGTCGTACGGGAGCCGGGAGCCGGGGTCGGGCAGCAGGCCGCCCGCGTCGCCGAGGCCGAAGACCCCGATGGGGGTGCGCAGGTCGCCGGCGGTGTGGTCGTCGGTCCAGCCCTCCAGGGCGTTGTGCGCGGGCCAGGGTCCCGCGGCCGCGGTCCAGTGGCCGGACGGGTCGCGCCGGTAGAGGGTGGCGGTGGCCTTGCTGGATTCGGCGGTGGCACCGGTGACGACGAGGGCCTGGGCGGTGCCGTCGGGCAGGAGGGCCTGGGTGGCGGGGCCGAGGCCGGGGATCCGTGGTGCGGGGACCGGGGCGGAGGCGAGGTCGTTGGCGCCCGCGGCCGGCGGGGCCGGGGCGGGGCGCCCGGCACCCGGGACGGGTGCGTGCGTGGGGGTGGGTGCGGCGGGTGCGGGGGCGATGGGGCTCGCGCAGCCGGTGAGCAACAGGGCCGCGCACAGTGTGCCGGTGCTCAGCAGCGCGGTGGCGCCCTTGCGGACGGGCATGGGACGGCATCCTCCTGGCCGGGGGCAGTGCAGGCGATCCGTACCCGTTCGGCGCGCGCTGCTGCCCCCGCACCCCGGCCCTCACCCGTACGGACGCGTTTCCCTGGGCGGAAAGAGGTTGACCCGGCGGACCGGGCAGGCTTTCCTGCGGGAATGAGTGATCTTCGTATCGAACGGGCGCGGACCGAGGAGCAGCTCGCCGACTGGCGGGCCGTGCACAACACGATCATCCCCACGGCGGTGCTCTCCGCCGAGGACGTGCGGGAGCGCGCGGGCCGGAACCGGCTGGACGTCGCCTATCTCGGGGACGTGGCGGTGGGGTGCTCGACGGTGCGCCCGCCGGACGGGGAGACCCCTGCGGCGACCGTCATCGCGCGGACGCTGCCCGGGTACCGGGGCCGGGGGTTCGGGACCGCACTGTACGAGCGGGGCCTGGCGCACGCGCGGACGCTGAGCGACGAGGGCGTGGAGACGGTGGTGCTCGCCTCGAACGAGGAGGGGCTGCGGTTCGCGCTCGCGCGCGGGTTCACGGAGGTGGAGCGGTACGTGCTGCCGGGTGACACGATTCCGTTCGTGGCGCTGCGGCTGGCCTGACGGACACCACTCCTGACACACCGTCAGGAAATGGTGTCGCGGGTCTGGGAACCTCCGGCGCCCGGCGCTACCCTCCGCGCATGATTCGGACGGTGGTGTGGGGTACCGGAAATGTCGGGCGCGCGGCCATTCGCGCCGTGGACGCCCATCCGGGGCTGGAGCTCGCGGCCGTGCTCGTGTCCGACCCGGCCAAGGTGGGCCGTGACGCGGGCCGGCTCGCGGGGCTCGGACGCGATCTCGGAGTGGCGGCCGTCGACGACGTCGGCGCCGTGCTGGACGGGCGGCCGGGGGCCGTGGTGTACGCGGCCTCCGGCGACACCCGGCCCGACGGGGCGCTCGCCGACGTGGCCCGGGCGGTGGCGGCGGGCGCGGTGGTGGTGACACCCGCCCTGTATCCGCTCTACGACCAGCGCAACGCGCCGCCCGAGTTCCGGGATCCGGTGCTCGCGGCGGTGGCCGAGGGGGGCGGTTCGCTCTTCGTGTCGGGCGTCGACCCGGGCTGGGGCAACGACGTGCTGCCGCTCCTGGTGAGCGGGCTCGCCGCCACGGTGGACGTGATCCGCTGCCAGGAGATCTTCGACTACTCCACGTACGAGCAGGAGGAGTCGGTCCGGGAACTGGTCGGCATGGGCAAGCCCCTGGACTACGACCCGCCGATGCTGTGGCCCTCGGTGCCGACCATGATCTGGGGCGGGCAGATACGCCTGATGGCCCGCGCGCTCGGCGCCGAGCTCGACGAGATCCGGGAGACGCTGGAGCGGCGCCCGCTGGAGACCACGGTGAAGACGCGCACGATGGGCGTCTTCGAGGCGGGGACGCAGGGCGCGGTCCGCTTCGAGGTGCAGGGGATCGTGGGCGGGGAGCCCCGCATCGTGATCGAGCACGTCACCCGGATCCATCCCTCGTGCGCGCCGGACTGGCCGGTGCCGCCGGACGGGGTGGGCGCGCACCGCGTGGTCGTCGAGGGCACGCCCCGCATCGAGGTGACGGTGGCGGCGACCGACGAGGGCGAGAACCGGTCGGCGGGAGGGAACGCCACGGCGGTGGGACGGCTCGTCGGGGCGATCGAGTGGCTGGCGGCGGCGGAGCCGGGACTGTACGACGCGCTGGACGTGCCGCTGCGGCCGGCGGTCGGGAAGCTGGGAGGGAGAGCATCGTGATCATCGACATTCCCGAGGGGCAGGAGCCGATCGGGTACGTGTGGGGCGACATGGTCCCGGAGATCGGGACGGCGGCGGCGAACTTCTCGCTGTCGGTGTACGCGCACACCACCCTGGGGCTGCGCGAGTTCGAGGCGGCCCGGCTGAGGATCGCGCAGATCAACGGCTGCGGCTTCTGCCTGGACTGGCGCACGGACCGGGACGGGGTGAAGGTCGAGGAGGGGTTCGACGAGCTCGTCGCGGCGTGGCGGGAGACGGAGGTCTCGGAGGCCTTCGACGAGCGGACGCGGCTCGCGGCCGAGTACGCGGAGCGGTACGCGCTCGACCACCACGGCCTCGACGAGGAGTTCTGGGCGCGGATGACGGCGCGCTACAGCCAGGCGGAGATCGTGGAGCTGACGATGAGCCTGGGGTCGTGGCTGGCGTTCGGGCGGCTGAACCGGGTGCTCGGGCTCGACACGGTGTGCGTGCTGCCGACGCACTGAGGCGCGCGAAGAGGGGGCGGGCGGGGTGGCCGCCCGCCCCCGCGACGCCGGGGGGGCGTGACTAATACCCGGCGGCGATCGGCTCGCGTGTTCGGTAGGGGCGGGGGGGGGTGGGGTCGGACGGGGT
>NZ_JBHWFF010000001.1:395360-402726 GCF_042733785.1 Streptomyces sp. NPDC059695
CCCGCGGGGGGGCGGGGGGCGCCCCGGGGGGGCGGGGCGCCCCCCCCCCGCGCCCCCCCCCCCCCGGCGCGCCCGCCCCCCCCCCCCCCCCCCTCTCTCGCGTGGGGGCGTTCAGAAGTCCTCGGCGAGGATCGTCTCGATGTTCCGTTCGGCGAGGGCCGTGATGGTGACGAACGGGTTGACGCTGGTGTTGCCGGGGATCAGGGAGCCGTCCATGACGTAGAGCCCCTGGTAGCCGTGCAGGCGCCCGTGGTTGTCGGTGGCCCGGTCGAGGACGGCGCCGCCGAGCGGGTGGTAGGTGAGGTGGTCGCCCCAGATCTTGTAGGCGCCGAAGAGGTCGGTCCGGTAGATCGTCCCCTCCTTGCTGTTGATCTTGTCGAAGATGGACTTGGCCATGTCGATGGAGGTCTGCTTCCAGGCCCGGTCCCAGCTCAGGTCGACCTTGCCGGTGGCCGGATTCCAGGTGAACTCGGCGCGGCGCGGGGTGCGCGTGATGGAGAGGTAGAAGGAGGCGTAGGTCTCGATGCCGGTGGGCAGCGGGGCGACCTCGGCGAAGGCGCCGCCGGCGTCCCAGTTGTCGATGCCCGCGGTGGGCATGGAGGACTGGAGCTTTCCGGTGGGGTCCCACATGTGGTTGGCGCGCCCGCACATGACGTTGCCGTTGTCGCCCCAGCCCTTGCCGATGTGCTCGTTCAGCGCGGGCAGGGCGCCGGTCGCCTTGAGGCGCGTGAGGAGCTTGCTGGTGCCGACGCTGCCCGCGGCGAAGAAGACCCGGTCGGCGCGGACGGTCTTGGTGACGAGGGTGGCGCCGGTGGTGTCGATCTGGTCGATGACGACGGTGTAGCCGCCCGCGGCCGCGGGGCTGACGGAGGTCACCCGGTGGAGGGGCGAGACGTTCACGCGGCCGGTGGCGGCCGCCTGGGCGAGATAGGTCTTCTGGAGGCTCTTCTTGCCGACGTTGTTGCCGTAGATGACCTCGCCCTCCAGGGCGGACTTCTGGACGGTCCCGGCGGCCTCCTGCTTCATGTAGTCCCAGTCGTAGACGTTGGGCACGAAGACGAAGGGGAAGCCGGAGCGCTGGGCGTGCTTGCGGCCGACCCGGGCGTACTGGTAGCAGTCCTGGCTCTCCCACCAGTTGACGTCCACCGAGCTGACGCCCAGGCCCGCGTTGGCGCGCGGGTAGTAGGTGGCGTACATCTCGGCCGGATCGACGGTCGGGAGGATCGCCGGGAAGCGTTCCCGGAGCGGGGTCACGGCCATGCCGCCGTTGACGAGGGAGCCGCCGCCGACGCCGCGCCCCTGGTAGACGGTGATGCCGGCGAAGTCCTCGGCGTCGAGGATGCCGGTGTGGACCGGCACGTCCTTGTCGAGGGGGAAGCCGAGGAACTGGCTGAGCGGCTGCTTGGTGCGGGTGCGCAGCCAGAAGGACCGGTAGTCGGGTTTGGTGGTGTTGGCGAAGATCTTGCCGTCCGGGCCCGGGGCGTCCCAGGCCATGCCCATCTCGATCATGTGGACGTCGACGCCGGCGCGGGCGAGCCGCAGGGCGGCCACGGAGCCGCCGTAGCCGGTGCCGATGACGAGGGCGCGCACCTGGGAACCGTCGGGGATGGGGGTGCAGTTCAGGCCGGGGACCTCGGCGCGGGCCGGGGCCGTGATCGTTCCGGCGAGGGCGGCGGCCCCGAGAACAGAACCTGTTCCCGTGAGAAACCTGCGGCGGCTGACCCCGTGATCTCCCTGGACGGACAGGGGGTGTTCACTCATGTGATCTTCCTCACTCGCGAGTGAATGGGAACACGTTCTACGACTGCCCGCCGAGGAAGTCACGAGAAACTGCCGGGTAACTTACGGCCGGAGAGGCCCTCTTGATCGCCTGTGCTACGTATGCGGCGTGGGCCCGCGCCGCCGGAAGCAGCTCCGCCCATTCCCCGTACTCCCCCGCCCGGTACTGGTCCCGCGCGGCGGCGAGCACCGGCCGGTGCTCCTCCGGCAGCTCGCCGAGCAGCCGGTCCGCCGCCCCGTCCTTCGACCGGATCCGGCCGGTGCGCAGGGTGGTGAGGATCCGGGCCAGGGTGAGCAGCACGTTGCGGGTGTCGCCGTCGAGGTCGGCCAGCAGCCCGGGGACGCCCTCGACGATCGCGGCCCGCAGATCGTCGTCCGGCACGGGGTCGAAGAGCACGGACGGGCGGGGCCCGTGGAGGGAGAGGTCCCCGGCGCGGGCCATCGTGAGGAGCGGGGCGAGGTCGGGGCAGGGCATCCGGGCGGGCGTGAGGCCACGCTCGAAGTCCTCGCGGAGCCACTCCCCGTACAGGTACTCGCAGACCGGCGGGTGGCGCCACGGTCGCACCTCGGCGTGGACGACCAGGCTCAGCTCGACGGGCCGCGCGGGGCCCTCGTACGCCCGCTCGCCCGAGACGGCGAGCAGGGCGTCGGTGAGGGCACGCCGCTCGCCCTCGGTCGTGCGCCGGGTCAGGGCGACGAGCACGTCCACGTCGCTGGTGGGGCGCTGGCCGCCGAGGACGGCCGAGCCGTGGAGGCAGGCCCCGAGGACGGCGTCCTCGCCGAGCGTCTCGCGGACGATCCGCACGACGCGGCGGGCGGCCCCGTGGCCGGTGTCCTCGCGGGCGGGCATGCGGCGGCTCCTGGGGGAGACGGGTGGGTCCGTCACCGTACCGGAGGAGCCGCCGGACGCCGTGTCAGGCGAGGGCCGGTCCCGGGGCGCCGGTGAGTCGCTCGGGGGTGAGGAGTTCGGCCAGGCGCTCGGCGGGCAGCAGGCCCTTCTCCACGGTGAGTTCGACGACCCCCCGGCCGGTGGCGAGCGCCTCCTGCGCGATGGCGGTGGCGGCGGTGTAGCCGAGGTGCGGGTTGAGCGCGGTGGCGAGGCCGATGGAGTTCTCGACGGCCGCGCGGAGCGCCTCGGTGTTGGCGGTGATGCCGCTGACGCAGCGCTCGGCCAGGGTCAGGCAGGCCGCGCGGAGGGAGAGCAGGCTCTTCGACAGGGCGTGGAAGATGACCGGCTCGAAGGCGTTGAGCTGGAGCTGTCCCGCCTCGGCGGCCATGGTGATGGTGATGTCGTTGCCGATCACCTCGAAGGCGACCTGGTTGACGACCTCGGGGATCACCGGGTTGACCTTGCCGGGCATGATGCTGGAACCGGCCTGCACCGGCGGCAGGTTGATCTCGCCGAGCCCCGCCCGGGGCCCGGAGGACAGCAGCCGCAGGTCGTTGCAGGTCTTGGACAGCTTGACGGCGATGCGCTTGAGGACGCCGGAGAGCTGGACGAAGGCCCCGCAGTCCTGGGTCGCCTCGATGAGGTTGGCGGAGGTCACGAGCGGCAGCCCGGTCAGTTCCGCCAGGTTGCGGCGGGCGGTCTCGGCGTAGCCGGGGGCGGCGTTGAGGCCGGTGCCGATGGCGGTGGCTCCGAGGTTGATCTCGTGGATGAGCTCGATCGCCTCGGCGAGCCGGCCGCGGTCCTCCTCCAGCATCACGGCGTACGTGGAGAACTCCTGGCCCAGCGTCATGGGCACCGCGTCCTGGAGCTGGGTGCGCCCCATCTTCACGACCTCGCGGAACTCCAGTGCCTTGGCCGCGAAGGCGTCCTGGAGGACGGCCATGGCCTTCAGGAGCTCGCGGGCGGCGCCGATCGCCGCGATGCGGATCGCGGTCGGGTACACGTCGTTCGTGGACTGGCCGAGGTTGACGTCCTCGTTGGGGTGGAGGCGGCCGTAGTCGCCCTTGGCGTGGCCGAGGAGCTCCAGGGCCCGGTTGGCGACGACCTCGTTGGCGTTCATGTTGGTGGAGGTGCCCGCCCCGCCCTGGACGACGTCCACGACGAACTGGTCGTGGAGTCGTCCCGTACGGATCTCCCGGCACGCGCCCGCGATGGCGGCGGCCTTGTCCGGGGGGAGCAGACCGAGCTCCTCGTTGGCGCGGGCGGCGGCCTCCTTGACGGCGGCGAGCGCGTCGATCAGGAGGGGGTAGACCGAGAGGGGCATGCCGGTGATGGCGAAGTTCTCGGTGGCGCGCAGCGTGTGGACGCCCCAGTAGGCGTCGGCGGGGACGTCCCGGTCGCCGAGCAGGTCGTGCTCGGTGCGGACGGGGACGTCGTGCGGGGCCGGTGCGGGAACCATGAGGAGCCGTCCTTGGGGAGGGGAGGGGAGGAGGGGCGTACGAGAGGGAGGCACCGGGGCGCCCGCGACGGGCCGCACGCGGGCGCGTGAGACTTCCGCGAGCCGTCACGCGGGCGCGGGGGCCCGGACGGCGGTCACGCGGGGGCGTGTGGGGCCCGACGGCGGTCACCGGGCGCGCGGCGCACGGGGGCGTCACGCGCGCGCGTACGGGACACGGGGGCGGTCGCACGAGGGCTGCCCCGCTGCCGGGGCGTGGCGGAGCCGCCGGGCGGGCCCGCTGGGGCGCGGAGCGCCGGTGAGGGAGGGTTGCGTGCGGCGCGCGGGGGGGGGGGGGGGGGGCCGGGCGGGGGGCCGGGGGGGGGGGGGGGCGCCGGCCCCGCGCCGGGGTTGGGGGGTGGGCCGCGGGCTCTACGCCCGGGCGGCGACCGCCGAGGCGGACCGGGAGCCGCCGGTCGCGAGGGCCGGCTCGACGCGGACCGGTCCCTCCAGGAGGCGGCGCAGCAGCGCGGTGCCGCGGGCGGGGTCGCCCGCGCCGGCGGTGTCCTCGGCGAGGAGCGTGGCGAGGAGCGCGATGCGGGCCTGGCCGGCCCGGAGGGTTCCGGTGAGCAGGGCCCCGGAGGCGACGAGGTCGACCGCGCCGCCGCCGGTGTAGATCTCGGCGAGCGGTCCCGCGGGGACGCGGGTCGTCACGGCGACGAGGACGCCCCGGGCGACCGCTCCGGCCACGGCGTCGGCGATCTCGGGGGTGGCGTTGCCCGCTCCGGTGGCGACGAGGACGATGCCCCGGGCGCCGGCCGAGACGGCGGCGTTCAGGAGGAACGGATCGCCGTCGGAGTGGTGCGTGATGATGTCCACCCGGGGCAGCGGGGCGGCGTCGGTGGCCCCGGGGTCCGCGGTCCGCGCGGCGGCGGGCAGGGGCAGCGGGGCGGGGCGCTCCGGCTGCCGCTCGATGTCGACGCGGGAGAACCCGACGCGGCCGAGGCGCTCGGCGGAGGGGTCGGAGAAGGCGTCGGCGGCGAGGGTCTGCGTCTTCACGGTGCCGCGCGCCGCGTGCACCCGGCCGTCGAACACGACGAGGACGCCGAGGTCGCGGACGGACGCGGCGACCTGGAGGGCGTCGTAGAGGTTGCCGGGGCCGTCGCCGTCGCCGGTGCCGAAGGGCCGCTGGGCGCCGGTGAGGACGACCGGGCGGGAGTCGGCGTGGTGGAGGTCCAGGAGGAAGGCGGTCTCCTCCAGGGTGTCCGTGCCGTGGGTGACGACGATGCCGTCGACGCCGGGATCGGCGAAGGTCTCGTGGACGGTGCGCAGCAGGGCGAGCTGATGGGCCGAGGTCATGCGCGAGCTGTTCACGTTGAACAGGTCGACGACCTCGACGGTGACGCCCTCGGGCAGGGGCGCGGTGGCCAGGACGTCGTCGCCGGACGCGTCGGCCGCGTAGCCGGTGCCCTGCCAGCGGCTGGCGATCGTGCCCCCGGTGCTGATGACGACGATCCGGCGCGCTCCCCCGTCGTTCGTCCGCTTCATGCCTGCCGTCCTCACTCCGTACCCATTTCTCCTGCGCTCGCAACGATAGGACAGGGGGCGCGCAAGGCGATTGCGAAATCAGCCCTTGGTTTGTTTCATCGTGGTAGATAATTGCGCCATGGACCGGATCGATCTCCACATCTTGCGCGAGCTCCAGAACGACGGCCGGCTGAGCAACCAGGAGCTGGCCCAGCGGGTCGGGCTCAGCCCCTCCCCCTGTCTGCGCCGGGTGCGCCAGCTGGAGCAGGACGGGGTGATCCAGGGCTACCGGGCGATCATCGACCCGGCGGCGGTGGGGCGCGGCTTCGAGGTCCTCGTCTCCGTGGAGGTGCGGCGGGACCGGGAGACGGTGGAGGCCTTCGAGGAGGCGCTCCAGGACGTGCCGGACGTGATCGAGGCGTACCGCCTGTTCGGGAGCCCCGGCTGTCTGCTGCGGATCGCGGTGGCGGACCTCGCGGCGTACGAGCGGCTGTGGATCGAGCGGCTGACGACTCTGGCCGGGGTGACCGAGGTCAACTCGCAGATCATCATGAAGCGGATCAAGGAGCCGAAGGGGATGCCGGTGGACGTCCGGGGCGCCTGAGACTGCGGGCCCGGCGTCAGGGGGCGGACACGGTTGCGCCCTATGCCAGAACGTCATGGAACAGCCTTCTCCTCGTTACATGACAGGTACCTGACGTGTGCCACCCTCCCGGTGACACGAAGTCAACACGCGTAGACAGCCGTGGTGTCGAGCCGCCACCGGCCGTCCCGCGCGTGCCGTCCCCGGGAAAGGGCCCCCATGTCCGTTGTGCGGACCGGCAGATGGAAGGTGTGGGCGACGGCGGTCGCCGCCACCCTCGTCGGCATCACGCTCCCCGCGGTCACCGCGACCCCCGCGAGCGCCACGACCACCGCGTACGACACCACGTACTACAAGAACGCGATAGGCAAGACCGGTACGAGTCTCAAGTCCTCGCTGCACACCATCATCAGCAGCCAGAGCAAGATCTCGTACGACGCGGTCTGGAACGCGCTCAAGAACACCGACCAGGACCCGGGCAACACCAACAACGTGATCCTGCTCTACAGCGGCGCGTCGCGCAGCAAGTCCCTGAACGGGGGCGCCGTCGGCGACTGGAACCGCGAGCACACCTGGGCGCAGTCGCACGGCAACTTCGGCACCTCGGCCGGCCCCGGCACCGACCTGCACCACCTGCGCGCCTGCGACGTGCAGGTCAACAGCACCCGCGGCAACAAGGACTGGGACAACGGCGGCAGCGCCGTCAGCGGCGCGCCCGGCAGCTACACCGACAGCAACTCCTTCGAGCCGCGCGACGCCGACAAGGGCGACGTGGCCCGCATGATCCTCTACATGGCGGTCCGCTACGAGGGCGGCGACGGCTTCCCCGACCTGGAGCCCAACGAGTCGTCCACCAACGGCAGCGTCGCCTTCCACGGACGCCTCTCGGTCCTGAAGCAGTGGAACGAGCAGGACCCTCCGAGCGCCTTCGAGGAGCGCCGCAACGACGTCATCTACTCCACCTACCAGGGCAACCGGAACCCGTTCATCGACCACCCCGAATGGGTCGAGGCGATCTGGTAGTCCCGCATCAGGGGCGTGACGGAGCCGGGGGGGGGGGGGGGGGCCCCCCCCCCCCCCCCCCCGGGGGGCCCCCCCCCCCCCCCCCCCACCGCCCGCCCCACACAACAAAAAAAAAAACAGAACAAAAAAA
>NZ_JBHWFF010000001.1:402736-455804 GCF_042733785.1 Streptomyces sp. NPDC059695
TTTGGGGGGGGGGTTTTGGGGGGGGGGGGCCGGGGGGGGGCGCGGGGGGGGGGGGGGGGGCCCCCCCCCCCCCCCGGCTCCCGTCGTGGCGGCCCCTACGCCTGACCGCTTCGGGCGCCCTCAAACACGAAATCGCGGATCGTCTCACGATTCCGACAGCCGGATCAGGAGAACCCGAAGCCGTTACCCGTCCGTTATAAACGGGCACTTTGGTGGGTTCTGTTCGCGTTTTCCGTACGGTTCGGAGCACATTCCCGCCACAGAACGCGTCGGCTCATCTATCACACCCGCCCCACCCCGAACAAGATCCCAGCCCCAGGAAGTTCAGCGGTCCGCTCGGTAACTTCGGCGCCCATGACCACTGCTCCCCTGACATCCCCGACCAGCGACGTCTCCGTCGGACCGGCCGAGATCGCGGACGGCGCCGAGCTCTGGCGGATCGCACGCGGCTCGGGAGAACTCGACCTCAACTCGCCGTACAGCTACCTGCTGTGGTGCCGCGACTTCGCCGACACGACCGCCGTCGCCCGTGACGCCTCCGGGCGGCCCGTCGGCTTCGTCACCGGCTACCTGCGGCCCGACGCACCCCGGACGCTCTTCGTCTGGCAGGTCGCCGTGGAGGATTCGCACCGCGGAACCGGGGTAGCCGGGACCCTGCTCGACGCTCTGTCCGCCCGGGTGGCGGCCGAGCACGGACTCGACCGCGTGGAGGCGACCGTCACTCCGGGGAACCAGGCGTCCGACCGGCTCTTCCGGTCCTACGCCCGACGGCACGGGGCCGACCTCACCCGCGAGGTCCTCTTCCCGGCCGCCTCCTTCCCCGGCTCCGGACACGAGGCCGAGGTGCTCTACGGCATCGGCCCCCTCGCACGCCCGGCCTCCTGAGCCGCCCCCACGCCCCCTCGCCACTCCCCCCGCACCACATCCAGGAGAAGAGACTTCGTGACCCTGACCGACATCGCCGCCCCCTCCGTCTTCGAGACCGTCGAATCCGAGGTCCGCAGCTACTGCCGTGCCTGGCCCGTCGTCTTCGAACGCGCCGCCGGAACCCGGCTCTACGACGAGGACGGCCGCCCGTACCTCGACTTCTTCGCCGGAGCGGGCTCGCTCAACTACGGCCACAACAACCCGGTGCTCAAGCGCGCCCTCCTCGACTACATCGCCGACGACGGCATCACCCACGGCCTGGACATGTCGACGACGGCCAAACGCGCCTTCCTGGAGACCTTCCGCAGCACCGTCCTGGAGCCCCGCGCCCTGCCCTACAAGGTGATGTTCCCCGGCCCCACGGGCACCAACGCGGTGGAGGCGGCCCTCAAACTCGCCCGCAAGGTCACCGGACGCCAGACGGTCGTCTCCTTCACCAACGCCTTCCACGGCATGTCGCTCGGCTCGCTGGCCGTCACCGGCAACGCGGCCAAGCGCGCCGGAGCGGGCGTCCCGCTGCACCACGCCGCCCGGATGCCCTTCGACGACTACCTCGACGGCCAGGTCACCGACTTCCTCTGGTTCGAACGGCTCCTGGACGACGCCGGATCCGGCCTCGACCACCCGGCCGCCGTGATCGTCGAGACCGTCCAGGGCGAGGGCGGCATCAACGTCGCACGGGCCGAGTGGCTGCGCGCCCTGGCGGAGCTCTGCCGCCGGCACGGGATGCTCCTCATCGTCGACGACATCCAGATGGGCTGCGGACGCACCGGCGACTTCTTCTCCTTCGAGGAGGCGGGCATCACGCCCGACATCGTCACCCTGTCCAAGTCCATCAGCGGCTACGGCCTGCCCATGTCCCTCTGCCTCTTCCGCCCGGAGCTCGACGTGTGGGAGCCCGGCGAGCACAACGGCACCTTCCGGGGCAACAACCCCGCCTTCGTCACCGCCACGGCCGCCCTCGACGCCTACTGGCGCGACGACGCCCTGCGCCGGCGCACCCTGGACCGGGCCGGACGCGTGCAGAACGCCCTGCTCGACCTGTGCGGCGACGACGAGGGCACCGGCCTGACCGTACGCGGCCGGGGCCTCGTCTGGGGCCTGGAGTTCACCGACGGGGAGCGCGCCGCGGCCGTGTGCCGGCGGGCCTTCGAGACCGGGCTGCTCCTGGAGACCTCGGGGCCGCGCGGCGAGGTGGTCAAGCTGCTGCCGCCGCTGACCGCGACGGACGACGAACTCGACGAGGGCCTCGGGATCCTGGCCCGCTCCGTCCGCCACGCCGCCCTCCGCCGCGCCGCCTGATCACCCCCACGGAAAGGACACAGACCATGATCGTCCGCACCTTCGACGAGCTCGAGAACACCGACCGGCACGTCAGGGCCTCGTCCGGGACCTGGGAGAGCAAGCGCATCGTCCTCGCCCGCGAGCAGGTCGGGTTCTCCCTCCACGAGACCGTGCTGTACGCCGGGACCGAGACCTCCATGTGGTACGCCCACCACGTCGAGGCGGTCGTCTGCACCGCCGGCGAGGCCGAGCTCACGGACCACGAGTCCGGCCGGACCTACACGATCCTGCCCGGAACCATGTACCTGCTCGACGGGCACGAGCGCCACACGCTCAAGGTCAAGCGGGACTTCCGCTGCCTGTGCGTCTTCAACCCGCCCGTCACCGGCCGCGAGGACCACGACGAGAACGGCGTCTACCCGCTCCTCACCGAACCCGGTCAGGCCTGACGACCGGCCCCCCACCTGATTCCGTACCGCGAAAGGAAGGCGTTCCGCCCCATGGTCTCCGCACCCACCCGTCCCGTCGACCTCTACCCCACCCGCGGCTCCCGGGAGGAGCTCATCGGCCGCAAGGACCCCGTGGTGTGGTCCGAGCCCGGCACGCCGGGCCCGTTCTGGGCCCGGGAGCTGGAGGAGTTCGACCGCGACGGCTTCGTCACGGTGGACGAGCTCGTCACCCCGGACGAGGTCGACGCGCTCCGCGCCGAGCTGGACCGGCTCGTCGTGGACCCGGCCGTACGGGCGGACGAGCGGGCCGTCGTCGAGCCCCGCTCGCAGGAGATACGTTCCGTCTTCGAGGTGCACCGGATCAGCGAGGTCTTCGGCCGGCTGGCCGAGGACCCGCGGGTCGTCGGGCGGGCCCGCCAGATCCTCGGCTCCGACGTCTACGTCCACCAGTCCCGGGTCAACGTCAAGCCCGGCTTCGGCGCCAGCGGGTTCTACTGGCACTCCGACTTCGAGACCTGGCACGCCGAGGACGGCCTGCCCCGGATGCGGACGGTCTCGGTCTCGATCGCGCTCACCCCGAACCACACCACCAACGGCAGCCTCATGATCATGCCGGGTTCGCACCGCACCTTCCTCGGCTGCGCCGGTGAGACGCCCAAGGACAACTACAAGCAGTCCCTCCGGATGCAGGACGCCGGGACGCCGTCCCACGAGGCGCTCACGACCTTCGCCGACGCCTGTGGCATCCGGCACTTCACGGGTCCGGCGGGATCGGCCACGTGGTTCGACTGCAACGCGCTGCACGGTTCGGGCGACAACATCACCCCGTACCCCCGGAGCAACGTCTTCCTGGTCTTCAACAGCGTCGAGAACGCGCCCGAGGCCCCCTTCGCGGCCCCGGTACGCCGTCCCTCCTTCGTCGCCGCGCGCCCGGAGGACCGGACCTGACGGGAGACGGTCCCGCTCCGGGAAAGGCATCAGTCCGGCATGACCGGGCAGACGGGTCCTATCACCCCTGACACATCGGGAAGAAAGGGAACCGTGATGAACACCCGGAGCGAAACCAGGACCCGCACGACGATCGCGGCCCCCCGCACCGTCGGGAGGTCGGCCGGACCCTCGCGGCTCCTCACGCCCGCGCAGGCACGGCAGCTGGTCCGTCAGACGCTGGGGGCCCTGGGCCCCCTGCACGCGGCCCAGGTGGAGGACCTGCTGCTGGTCACCTCCGAACTGGTCACGAACGCGCACCGGCACGGCGGCGGGGTCACCTCGTTCGGCATAGCCGTGGGCCGTGACCGGGTCACCGTCTCCGTGGCCGACTCCAGCGGGGAGCCCCCGCGCCCCCGGCTCCACGACGAGCTGCGGCCCGGCGGCTTCGGCTGGCCGATCGTGCTGCGCCTGTGCCGCGAGGTGACGGTGGACGCGCGGACGGACGGCAAGACGGTCCACGCGGCGGTGGCGGTCGACCGCTGAGCCGCGTGCGGCCGTCCCCGCGTGCGGCCGTCCCCGGGTGCGGCGCCCCGGAGCTCACCACCAGTAGGCGGGGTACCTCGGTGCCGCGCGGCGGATGCGGGAGGCGGCGTACGCGGTGAGGACGAGCAGCACCGTGGCGCCGGCCAGCAGGGGGACGAAGCGGCCGGGCGCGGGGGCCTGGAGCACGATGACGACGGAGGTCGCGCAGGCGGGCGAGTGCGGGGTACGGGCCAGGGTGGTCAGGGCCAGGGTGACTCCGGCGGCGACGGCCGCGGCCCAGGCGCTGCCGTGGGCGGCGACGGCCGCCACGGCGTATCCGGCGGCGGCGCCCAGCAGGTGGCCGACGATCACGCTGCGGGGCTGGGCCAGGGGCAGCGCGGGAGCGCAGTGCACCAGCGCGGCGCTGGCGGCCAGCGGGGGTATGAGGACCGGCTCGTGGATGAGGGCGCCGATGGCGACGAGCCCGAGGAGGGCGGCGGTCGCCGCGCTCACGCTGTGGAAGGCGGCGCCGGGCGCGGGACGGGCCGGTGCGCGCCCGGCGATCCACGGCAGGCGCGGCTCCCGGGCGGGGGCGGTGTCGGGGCGCGGTGCGGCGTCGGTGCTCATGCGATGCGGGTTTCCGGGGCGGGCGGCCGTGGGCCGGGCGGGACGGGGAAGGCGGTCGTTCGGGTCCCTGTGGTCGACAGTCGGCCCGGTCTCACGCCTGGTCCTGGTGCGGCGGCGCGACCTCGCACCACTCTAAGCAGCGGTTTCGCCACGGAGACGGCGGGGTCCGGGGCAGGATCGACCCATGACCGACACCACGCCCCCGTTCCGTCTGCTGCCCGGAGCCCCGGACTCCCCCGTCCTCCTCCATGTCCCGCACTCCTCCCGCGAGATACCGCCGGACGTCCGCGAGGGGATCCTGCTCGGCGACGAGGAGCTGGCGCTCGAGCTGGACCACATCACCGACTCCCACACGGCCGAGATCGCCGCCGTGGCCGCGGCGGCGGCCGGCGCGGCACCGTGGCGGTTCGTCAACCGGCTCTCGCGCCTCGTCGTCGACCCGGAGCGGTTCCCGGACGAACGCGAGGAGATGCTGTCCGTCGGGATGGGCGCGGTGTACACCCGCACCACGCACCGCGCGGCGCTGCGGTCCGAGGGCTTCGACGCGGGTCCGCTGCTCGACCGGTACTTCGCGCCGTACGCCCGGGCGATGACCGACGTCGTGGCCGAGCGCCTCGCCGTGGCGGGCCGGGTGGTGATCGTCGACGTCCACTCGTACCCGACCGGTCCCCTGCCGTACGAGCTGCACGGGAGCGGCCCGCGCCCGCCGGTCTGTCTCGGCACGGACGCGTTCCACACACCGCCCGCGCTGCTCGACGCGGCCCGGCGGGCGTTCGGCGGGTTCGGTGTCGGGACGGACAGTCCCTTCGCCGGGACGTACGTGCCGCTGGAGCACTACGGCAGGGATCCCCGGGTCAGCGCCCTGATGGTGGAGATCCGCCGCGACCTCTACATGAGCGAGCCGGGCGGGCCCGCGGGCCCGGGCGCCGAGGCCCTCGGGCTGGCCCTGGCCGCCCTGGTCGACGCGGTGGCCTGATGAGGCCGGCGCCTTCACGAACAGGTACGAATGTCCGATCAGCGTAAAATCAGGGAGATGAACCCACTCCGCTACGAGCTGGTGTTCTCCGACGGCACGGACTCGGCCGAGGACATCGTGATCGTGGAGCGCACCCAGCTCAAGGGATCCGGGGGCCATCCGGTCTACTCCGACGCCACCGGCATCATCCGGGCCGAGATCAGCGACCGGGACGAGGTGCGCATCCTCGCCTCGGGCGGCCATCAGCAACCCTCCCAGAGCGTCCGGGCCCGCCCGCTCCCCGAGGCGGATCCCGCCGGCTGACACGGCGCCGCGGCCGGGGCGGGGGGCGGGGCGGTCTCAGGCGACCGGCCCAGTTCCGCGGGCGCCCGCGGCGAAGGCCTGGTGAGCTGTACCGGGGAGATCTCCGGCGCCTTCGCATCCGGGCTCCCGGAGCGAATGGAGGGCTTTCCGTGCCGGACCCAACGACGTCGTACGCCGACCTGCGCGCCCTGGTGATCAACTGCACCCTGAAACGTTCCCCGGAGCGCAGCCACACACAGGGGCTGATCGACATCAGCACCGGGATCATGGAGCGCCAGGGCGTGCAGGTCGAGGTGCTCAGGGCGGTGGACATCGACATCGCGACCGGCGTCTGGCCGGACATGACCGAGCACGGGTGGGAGACGGACGAGTGGCCGGTGATCTACTCGAAGGTGATGGCCGCCGACATCCTGACCCTGGCGGGGCCGGTGTGGCTGGGTGACAACTCCTCGGTCATGAAGAAGGTGATCGAGCGCCTGTACGCCTGCTCGTCGATCCTCAACGAGCACGGTCAGTACGCCTACTACGGCCGCGTGGGCGGCTGTCTGATCACCGGCAACGAGGACGGCGCCAAGCACTGCGCGATGAACGTCCTCTACAGCCTCCAGCACCTCGGCTACGTGATCCCTCCGCAGGCGGACGCGGGCTGGGTCGGCCCGGCCGGACCCGGCCCTTCCTACCTCGACGAGGGCTCGGGCGGGCCGGAGAACGACTTCACCAACCGCAACACGACGTTCATGACCTGGAACCAGCTCCACCTGGCGAGGATGCTCAAGGACACCGGCGGCATCCCCGCCCACGGAAACCAGCGCGCCGAATGGGACGCCGGCTGCCGCTTCGACTTCGAGAACCCCGAGCACCGTTAGGAGCGGGCCGGGCGCCGCAGAGCGGCCGGGGATCGAGCAGTGCCCCCTTTCCCCTCGGGGCCCAGTTCGCCACACTGGATCGATGCGGGCGCCCCACGTGCGGGAAGGATCTTCGATGCGGTCTGGGCACCTCCCCGTCGAGTTCCTCGACGCGCGGCGGATCGACTTCGTCGAGCACCCTCCGCCGGTTCTGTCGGCGCGGGAGCGAGGCGCGGTCGATCGCCTCTGGGCGGAGACCGAGGGCCTCAACCCCGCCGCCTTCGACGGCCCGCTCGTCGCGAGCCTGGGCGTCGAGCGGGCCGGGGCCGGCCCGTCGGTGGTGCGATGGGCGCGGATGACGTACCGGTACCGAGCCCTGCGGAAGCTGCGCCCGGCCGAAGAGGTCCCCGGGTCCGTCTTCGCCACGGTCCTGTTGCCGACGGAGGCCGGACTCGTGGTCGGACGCGGCTCCCCCACCACCGCGGCGCCCGGCCACTGGAGCCTCCCCGGCGGGTCGGCGGAGCCCCCTGCGGCCGGCCGGCCGCTGGACGTGGCGTCACTCCGGCGGGATGCCGCCCGCGAACTGGCCGAGGAGCTCGGCGTACGCGTCTCCGACGAGGGGTTGCGGCTGTGGGGCCTCACGCGGGGAGCACGATTCGGCAGCCTCGGCTTCCACTTCCTCGCCCCGCCCGTATCCCGCGCACTCGTACGGCGCCGGCACGCGGAGCTCACGGCGGCGGAGACGGAGCGCGGGGCGGAACCCGAGCTCGACGAGATCGCGTTCGTCCCCTCGGCCGAACGGGCCGGCCGCCTCGGCCCGGGCGCGGACTACCTGCGCCAGGTCCTGAGCCAGTACTTCTCGGACTGAAGCCGCCGGCTGGTCCGGCTCCATGACCCGGCGTCACGACGTGCCGGACTCCGTCGCGCGAGGACCGGCAGACGGGCCACCCCCAAGGGACGGACTTCACCTCTTCCCGGACTTCGGGGAAACGACCGGGGCCGGGGCCCGGCCTTCCGAGGGGTGGGACGTGTGCCACACCGGCTTGACGTGCACACAGGCGGCACTTAGCTTCGCCTTACCTTACTTACGCCGTCCATACGTCCGGAAGATCACCGCATGTCCAGAACCGCGCAGGAGCTCACCCCTTCCTGGCTCCTCACCGCCCTCGGGCTCGCCGCCACCGCCGGGATCGCGGCAGCCTGCTGGACCGCGGGGCACGTCCACGCCGACGCGTCCCTGCTGACGGTGGCCCGCTTCCTGCACGTCGCCTTCCTGGTCGTCGGGCTCGGCTCGGTGCTGGCCGTCGACTGGTTCGCCGTGCTCTGGCTGACCGGGAAGCGCCCCCTCGCCGGCGTCCTCGACACGGCCGTCGCCCTCCAGACACCGATCTGGGCCGGCCTGGGCGGACTGGTCGTCTCCGGGCTCTTCCTCCGCCCCGACCTCCACTCCCCGCTGACCCTGGTCAAGCTGGGCCTCGTCGTCGCCGTCACCCTCAACGGCCTCTGGGCGCACCGCCTCGGCCAGCTCCTGGAGCACCACCGGGGCGGCACCGTCCCGCGACGGCTGCTCGTCCGCTCGGGCCTGGCCGCGACCGTGAGCCAGACCGGCTGGTGGGGCGCCTGCCTCATCGGGTTCGTCAACAGCCAGGGGGCATGACCCCCGTCCGCCCCTCAGGCCCCGGCCCCCACCCCCGTTTTGGTTTGTCGCACGATCATCAATACGATCCGGCGATGATCACGAGAAAACGGCTGGCGACCGGGGCCTGCGCGCTGCTCGCCGCCCTGAGCGTCGCGCTCCTGCCGACGGGCGCGGCCGCCGACGAACCGGCGGCGAAGGAATCCCCCAAGGTCGAGCTGGTCCTCGACGTCAGCGGCTCGATGCGGGCCAAGGACATCGACGGCAAGTCCCGCATGAGCGCCGCCAAGCAGGCCTTCAACGAGGTCCTGGACGCGGTGCCCGAGGAGGTGCGGCTCGGCATCCGCACGCTCGGCGCCGACTACCCCGGCAACGACCGCAAGCGCGGCTGCAAGGACACCCGCTCGCTGTACCCGGTCGGGCCGCTCGACCGGACCGAGGCCAAGACCGCCGTCGCCACCCTCGCGCCGACCGGCTGGACGCCCATCGGCCCGGCGCTGCTGGGCGCGGCCGACGACCTCGGTGAGGACGGGGCGACCAAGCGGATCGTTCTCATCACGGACGGCGAGGACACCTGCGCCCCGCTCGACCCGTGCCAGGTGGCGCGCGAGATCGCGGCCAAGGGCATCCACCTCGTCATCGACACCCTCGGCCTCGTGCCGGACGCCAAGACCCGGCAGCAGCTCACCTGCATCGCCGAGGCCACCGGAGGCACGTACACCTCGGTCCACCGCACCGAGGAGCTCTCCCGGCGCGTCAAGCAGCTGGTGGACCGCGCGGCCGACCCGGTCGTCACCCCCGTGGCCACCCAGGGCGCGGCGCGCTGCGAGAAGGCGCCGCAGCTGAAGCCCGGCCTGTACACGGACCGCGAGTCCTTCGGCGAGCACCGCTGGTACCGGGTGGACCTGCTGCCCGGCCAGGAACTCCGCGCCTCCGTCAGCGTGTCGGCCGACCGTGCCGTCAACGACGACTACGGCGTGCTGCTGCGCGCCGTCACGCTCCACGGGCGGGAGATCGTGCGCGGCTCCGAGGCCGGCGACGGCCGCACGGACGTCATCTCGACCGGGCTGCGCTATCCGAAGCCCGACCTCGACGACGGCCCCAGGGACGCCAAGCCGGCGGCCGAGACCGTCTGCCTCCAGGTCAGCAACTCCTTCTCCGCGCCCCCGTCGGTCAAGACGACGCCGGGCATGCCGGTCGAGCTGACGGTGGACGTCGTCGACGGCCCCTCGTCCGCCTCGGACGTCGCCTCCTTCGGTCTCGGCCGCGGCTGGTGGCTGCTCGGGACGCTGGTCCTCGTGGGCTTCGTCGCCGGTCTGCTCTGGGGCTGGCTGTCCCGCTGGCGCTTCGCTGTCTGGAGGACCAACTGATGCGTACCGTACGGATGCTCGCCACGGCCGCGCTCGCCGGCGCCGCCCTGCTCGGTCTCGCGGCCCCGGCCGCCCTGGCCGACTCCCCCGGCGCCTCGGCGTCCCCCTCCGGCGAGGCGGGCCCCACCGAGGCCGGCACCACCTTCCGCACCGCCGCCCGGTTCCTCCCCGGGCAGCAGGCCACCGCACAGGCCGCGACGGGTGACTACCTGTACTGGGTGTTCCCCGCGGACACCGGCGAGCGGCCGACCGTGAAGGCCACGGTCACCCTGCCCGACGCGGCCCTGCGGCACGGTCCCGCCACCTGGCGCGTCGACGTGTACGACGGGCTGCGGCGGCGGCAGCCGTGCATGTACGGGATGCAGTCCCGTACGGCGGCGAAGGAGACCGCGACCGTGGAGCTGGCCTGTGTGCTGCGCCCGGTCCGGGCCTCTGCGGACGCCTGGGCCAACGACCCGCTGCCCGGCAGCTACTACGTCCGGCTGACCGTCACCGGCGGCTCGGACGAGGACCTCGGCCAGCCGTTCACCGCCCGCGTCGGGGTCGACATAGTCGACAAGGGCGGCGCCTACGCCACGGACGGTTCGCTCGCCGCGCCGCTCGTCCCCGGGGCGACCACCGCCGATCAGGCGAAGGCCGACGAGGACGCGGACCGGAACACGGCCGTCGAGGCGGCGGCCCCGGAGGACGGCTGGTCCTCCGGCTGGTGGTCCGACCGCTGGATCTGGACCCTGGCGGGCGGCGTCCTGGCGGCGCTCGCCGGCATCGGCGGCTACGCCCTGACGCGCGGCTCGGGCCGCCCGTCCCGGGTGCCGCCGGCCGTCTGACCCGGCAGCGCTCCCGGGAACGTACGGAGGCCCCCACCGCGCGCGGTGGGGGCCTCGGTGCGTCCGTCGGTACAGGCGGGGTTCATCCGCGGGCCGGGAAGCCGTGAGCGCGGGCCCCGGTCACGAGCGCGAGCACCGGGACGAGCAGCAGGAGGACGCTCCAGGGCAGGGCGCCCGCGCCGAGCCCGTCGAGGAGGAGGCCGCCGGCGACGCCGCCGGCCGCCATGGCCGCGTTCCAGAGGCTGACCAGCATCGTCTGCGCGGTGTCCGCGTCGTCCCCGCCCGCCTCGGCGACGGCCGTCTGCAGGAGGGTGGGGGCGCCGCCCCAGCCGAAGCCCCACAGCGCGGCGGCGGCGAGGACCAGGGCGGTGTTCGCGGCGGGGACGGCGAGCACGGCCGCGGCGACCGCGAAGAGGATCGTTCCGGCGAGGGTCAGGGCCCGGAGCCTGCGGTCGATGTGACGGCCCGTGAACCAGATCCCGGCGAGCGAGGCGGCGCCGAAGACCAGCAGCACGAGGCCGGTGGAGCCGCCGAGACCGAGGTGGTCCAGGTAGGCGGCGACGTAGGTGTAGAGCACGGTGTGGGCGAGCACGAGGGCGAAGGTGACGGCGAGCACCGGAAGGACGCCGGGGACCTTCAGGGTGCGGGCGACCGGGGCGCGTCCGCCGTGCGGCTCGCCCGGCAGGTCGGGGACGGCGAGCGCGATCCAGCCGAGGAGCACGACGGCGATCACGGTCATGGCGGTGAAGGCGGCCCGCCAGCCGACGGCCTCGCCGAGGAAGGTGCCGGCCGGGACGCCGAGGGAGAGCGCGAGCGGGATGCCCGTCATCGCGACGGCGACGGCGCGGCCCTGGAGGTGCGCCGGGGCGAGGCGGCGGGCGTAGCCGGCGAGCAGGGCCCAGGCGACGCCCGCGGCGACCCCGGCGAGGAACCGGGCCCCCATGGTGAGGGCGTACGAGGAGGAGAACGCGGTCACGGTGTTGGCGGCGGCGAAGCCCGCCATCGAGGTGAGCAGCAGGCGCTTGCGGCGCCAGGCGGCGGTGCGGGCGGCGAGCGGGACGGCGGTGAGGGCCGTCCCGAGGGCGTACCCGGTGACGGACTGTCCCATGGCCGCCTCGCCGACGCCGAGGTCGGCGCTCATCGCGGGCAGGACCCCGGCGGGAAGGGTCTCGGTGAGGCTGGTGACGAAGACGGCGGTGGCGAGGGCGAGGAGCGCCGGGAGGGGCAGCCGGCCGGAGGCGGGGCGGGGTTCGGGGTGCGCGGGCGTGGCGGGACCGGCCGCCACTGTCGTGTCGTGGGTCATGTCCGTATGCTCGAACCCTCACATTGATGTGAGGGTCAAGCGATTCCCTGGAGGGGGCTTCCCATGCGGATCGGCGAGCTGTCCGAGCGCACCGGAACACCGCGCAGGCTGCTGCGCTACTACGAGGAGCAGGCTCTCATCGTCGCGGACCGGCTGCCCAACGGCTACCGCGACTACGACGAGTCGAACGTGGACCGGGTGATGCAGA
Source organism: Streptomyces sp. NPDC059695 (assembly GCF_042733785.1). NCBI lineage: Bacteria > Bacillati > Actinomycetota > Actinomycetes > Kitasatosporales > Streptomycetaceae > Streptomyces > Streptomyces sp. NPDC059695. The sequence goes on from NZ_JBHWFF010000001.1 coordinate 414,944, forward strand.
TCCGGGGGCTGCTCGACGCGGGTCTGCCGACCCGCATCATCAAGCAGATCCTGCCCTGCCTGAACAAGCCGCGGACGATCCACTTCCCCGACGCGACCCCGGAGATGCTCGCGACCCTGGAGGACGAGCGGGACCGGATGACCGACCGGATCCGCTGCCTGACCCGGAACCGGGACGCGGTGGCGGAGTATCTGGACGCGGTCAGGGAGAAGCTGGTGGCGGGGTCGTCGGCGTAGCCCGTGCGGGGCGTGCGGTGCGTACGGCGTACCGGCCGCCGTGCCGCTCCACGGCGAGCGACAGGCCGAAGCAGGCGCCGAGGAGTTCCCCGGTGAGCACCTCGTCGACGGGTCCCCGCGCCAGGGCCCGGCCCTCGCGCAGGAGCAGGGCGTGGGTGGTGCCGGAGGGCAGTTCCTCCAGGTGATGGGTGACCAGGACCGTGGCGAGGTCGGGGTGTTCCTCGCCGAGGGTGTCCAGGGCGTCGAGGAGCTGCTCGCGGCCCGGCAGGTCGAGCCCGGTGGCGGGCTCGTCGAGCAGCAGGAGCCGCGGCTCGGGCATCAGGGCTCGGGCGATCAGGGCCCGGCCGCGCTCGCCCTGCGAGAGCGTGGGCCAGCGGGCGGTGGTCCGCCCGGCGAGCCCGAGGGTGGCGATCAGGCGGTCCGCCCGCGCCTCCTGCGCGGGGCTCGGCGTCCACCGGGGCGGCCGTTCGACGGAGCCGACGGCTCCGGTGAGGACGACGTCGCGGACGGCGAGGGCGGAGCGGAGTGGATGGCGGGGCGTGACATGGCCGATGGAGGTACGCAGTTCGCGCAGATCGACCCGGCCGAGCCGGCGGCCGAGGACCTCCACCCGGCCGCGCGTCGGATGGGTCTGGGCGCCGAGCAGCCCGAGGAGCGTGGTCTTCCCGGCCCCGTTGGCCCCGAGGAGCGCCCAGTGCTCGCCGGGCCGGACGGTGAGCGTGATGTCGCGCAGGAGGCGATCGCCCTCGCGGACGACGGTGACGGCCTCGGCGTGGAGAACGGGCGGCGGGGGCTCCACGGGATGCGGGGTGTCCACCGGTTGCGGGGCCTCCACCGGTTGCGCGGACGGTCGTACGGGCGTCGGCAGGGGCGCGGCCGTCCCGGAGAGCCGGCTCATGCCGCGTACGCCCGGTTCACGGCGGAGAGGACGGCCTGTACGGAGGCGGTGAGGACGGAGGTGTCCACGCCCGCGCCCCAGGCGGTGCGGTCCCCCACCCGGCACTCGGCGTAGGCGGCGGCCTCGCCCGCGCTGCCGGTGGTGACGGCGGCGGACCCGCGCGCGCTGCCAGGGGTGGCACCGGCGGACCCGCGCGTGCTGCCGGTGGTGACGGCGTGCTCGGCGAAGTCGATGACGTCGACCGGGACTTCGGCGCGTGCGAGGGCGTCGGCCAGGGCGGCGAGCGGCCCGTTGCCGCGGCCCTCGGCCGGTGCGGTACGGTCGCCGACGCGCAGGACGCAGGTGAAGCGGTGTCCGCCGTCCGCGTCGCGGTCGGTGCTCCAGGACTCCAGGGCGACGGGGCCCTCCCCCCGGCCCGGATCCAGATAGGCCGTGTGGAACAGGGCGTGGAGGTCGTCGGGGGTGGCCTCGCAGCCGCTGTCGTCGGTGACCGCCTGGACGGCGCGGGAGACGTCCGGGCGCATCCGCTCCGGCAGGTCGAGGCCGTGGTGGGTGCGGAGCAGATGGGCGACTCCGCCCTTGCCGGACTGGGAGTTGACCCGGATGACGGCCTCGTAGCCACGGCCGAGGTCGGCGGGGTCCAGCGGCAGGTAGGGCACGTTCCAGGGGGCGAGCTCCGGCGGGATCCCGGCCTCGGCGGCGTCCTTGGCGTGCCGGGCGAGGCCCTTGCTGATGGCGTCCTGGTGGGTGCCGGAGAAGGCCGTGTGGACGAGGTCGCCCGCGTAGGGGTGGCGGGGGTGGACGGGGAGCCGGTTGCAGTGCTCGACGACGTCGCGGACGGCGTCGATGTCGGAGAGGTCGAGCATGGGGTCGACGCCCTGGGCGTAGAGGTTGAGGGCGAGGGTCACCAGGTCGACGTTGCCGGTGCGTTCGCCGTTCCCGAAGAGGCAGCCCTCGACCCGCTGGGCGCCGGCGAGGACGGCGAGTTCGGCGCAGGCCACTCCGGTGCCGCGGTCGTTGTGGGGGTGGACGGAGAGGATCACGGAGTCGCGGCGGGCGAGGTGGCGGTGCACGTACTCGATCTGGTCGGCGTACACGTTGGGGGTGGCGATCTCGACGGTCGCGGGCAGGTTGTGGGTGACGGGCCGGTCGGGGCTCGCGTCCCAGAGGGCGGTGAGGCCGTCGCAGAGCTCCAGGACGTAGTCCGGTTCCGTCAGGTTGAAGGTCTCCGGGGAGAACTGGAAGCGGATGTCGGCGCCGGGCCGGGCCTCGGCGAGCCGCGCCATGAGCGTGGCGGCCTCGTGGACGGTGCGGCGCACCTCGGCGCGGTCGCGGCCGAGGACGGTCTCGCGCCACACGGGCGAGGTCGCGATGTAGAGGTGGACGACGGCGCGGGGCAGGCCGTCGACGGCCTCGAAGGTCCGCTCGACGAGTTCGGGCCGGGCCGGGGTGAAGACCACCGGTGTGACGTCCTCGGGTACGGCACCCGAGGCGACGAGTCCGGCGAGGTGGCGGACGAAGTCGAAGTCGGCGCGGCTGGCGGAGGGGTATCCGACCTCGATCTCCTTGAAGCCCGTGCGGACGAGCAGGTCGAAGAAGCGGTGCTTGCGGTCGGTGTCCATGGGCTCGGCGAGCGCCTGGTTGCCGTCGCGGAGGTCGACGGGGACCCACAGCGGGGCGCTCTCCAGGCGCGCGGACGGCCAGCGGCGGTCGAACTCGGGGACGTGGACGCGCTCCTGGAAGGGTCGGTAGCGGTGGTGGGGCATGGGTCCGGGGCGCTGGGGATTGCGGATCATGGCCGGTACCGTATCCACTCCTCAGCTCCTCAGACAAGTACTCCTCAGACAAGTTCGGGTAGATTCCCCCGCAGCGTTCCCGTGATCCGGAGGACGCGCCCGCACTCCGGACCGTCAGCGACGCTCCGGACATCAGAGAATCAGGTGACCCCATGCCGCTCGGTGCCCTGCGCCCCAGCCCCCTGGTCGAACAGGCCGCCGAGCGGCTGCGCGAACAGATCGTCGGGGGTCAGTGGCCGGTCGGCACCAAGCTCCCCGGGGAGACCACGCTCGCCAGGGAGCTGGGCGTGGGACGCTCCACGGTCCGCGAGGCACTGCGGGCCCTGGCGGGTGCGGGGCTCGTCCAGCCCCGGCAGGGCGCGGGCGTCTTCGTGATCGCGACCCGCCCGGCGGAGGACTGGCCGGCCCGTCTGCGCCGGGCGGCGGTGACGGACGTGTACGAGGTGCGGATGCTGGTCGAGGTGGAGGCGGCGCGGCTCGCGGCGCGGCGCCGGACCGAGGAGGACGTGGCGGCGATGCGGGAGGCGCTGGCCGGGCGCCGGGCGGCCGCCGCGCTCGACGACGCGGGTTTCGTCGACGCCGACATCGCCCTGCACGCGGCGATCGTCGCCTCGGCGCGCAACCCCGTGCTGACCGATCTGTTCGGGGAGTTCGCGCCGGTGCTCCGCGAGGGCCTGATCGAGCTGCTCGATCTGCTGGGGCTGCGGGGAACCGATCTCCGGCACGGCGAGGACGCCCACGCCGACGTGGTCCGGGCGGTGGAGGCGGGCGACCCGGACGAGGCCGCCCGGCTGACCCGCCAGGAGCTGGAGTCCACGCTCGCCCTGCTGCAGTCGGCCCCCTGAGTGCGCGGCGGCGCACGGCCGCCGCTCCCCCACGCCCGGCCTCGCGCGGCCGCCGGGTCTGCCGGCGCGCAGGCCACCGCGCCACCGCGTCTCGGCGTCACCGCGCCTCAGCGCCTCCGCTCCTCCGCGTCTCAGGCCATCCGGCGGGCGCCCTCCAGGACGGCCTGCCGGATGCGGTGGTAGGTGCCGCACCGGCAGATGTTGCGGATGGTGTCGAGGTCGGCCTCGGTGACCTCGTGCCCGGCCTCGCGCGCCCGGCGGACGGTGGCCACGGCGGCCATGATCTGGCCGGGCTGGCAGAAGCCGCACTGGGCGACGTCGAGGTCGAGCCAGGCCTCCTGCATCGGGTGGAGTTCGGCTCCGACGGTGTCCGGGAGGCCCTCGATGGTGGTGATCTCGTCGGTCGGGGCCACGTCGTCGACGCGCACGGCGCAGGGCGTGAACGCCTTGCCGTTGAGGTGGCTCGTGCAGGCCCGGCAGACGCCGACCCCGCATCCGTACTTCGGGCCGGTGACGCCGAGGACGTCCCGGAGGACCCAGAGGAGCCGGACGTCGTCCTCGACCTCGGCGGTGACGGCCTTGCCGTTCAGGATGAAGGTGTGCTGCGGCACGGGGGCTCCAGGTCTCAGATGGTGCGGTCGCGGCCGTCGGTGGGCGAGGCGGGGACGGGCGGGACGGTCGGCAGGGGGGTGAAGGCGAGCGGCTCGGCGTGGTTGACGGGGAAGACCGTCGGCATCGTGCCGGTGGCGCGGCCGTAGGCGCAGGCGACGGCCGCCATGGCCCCGGCGACCGCCAGCTCGCCCGCGCCGCCGGGCTTGTCGCCGCTCGGGGGCATCACGATGATCTCCAGCTCGGGCGGGGTGTTCCACTGCCGGGTGTAGAAGTACTGGTCCCAGCTGCCTTCGAGGAAGTGCCCGTCCCTCAGGTGGAGTCCCGAGGTCAGGGTGAGGGCGATGGCGTCGGCGATGCCGCCCATCATCTGGGCCTCCAGGCCGCGCGGATTGACCGCGAGGCCGACGTCGACGGCGCAGACCACCCTGGTCACGCGCGGACCGGTGTACGCCTGGGGGATCTTCCGTCCGGTGGTCGCGGGGCGGCAGTCGATCTCGGCGAGGACCGCGACGGCCGAGTGGTACTCGGTGTGGACGGCGATGCCCTGGCCGGTGCCGGCCGGCATGCTCCGGCCCCACTCCCCCGCCTCCGCGACCCTGTCGAGGACGGCGCGGGCCCGCCCGTCCTTCAGGAGGCGGCGCCGCATCGCGTACCCGTCCTGGCCCGTGCGCTTCGCCAGCTCGTCCAGGACGAGCTCCTGCGCGCAGCGGACGTTGGGCGAGTAGATGTTCCGCATGGAACCGGTGTTGAAGCCCTTGTCGGTCTCGGCGAGGAGCTGGGTGGTGACGCCGAGGTGGTAGGGGCTGATCTGGGTGAGCTGGAACATCGTCTCGGAGAAGGTGGCGTCGGCGACGGGCAGCCGGGCCGCCTCGGCCGTGAGGACCTCGCCGATGCCGTGCCCGAAGTCGGTGGCCACGGAGGTGTGGCGCTGCTCGTAGGTGAGGACCTCGCCGAGCGAGTACGTGGCGCGGACCCGGGAGGTGGACATCGGGTGCGTACGGCCCTGGCGGAAGTCGTCGGTCCGGTGCCACATCAGCTTCACCGGCTTGCCGAGGGCCCTGGAGATCTCCACGGCCTCGTGGGCGGCGTCGGAGAACAGCTTGCGGCCGAAGGAGCCGCCGCCCTCGGTGACGTGGACGCGGACGGCGGCGGGCGGCAGTCCGAGCCTGAGCGCGATCTGTTCCTGGGCGACGACCGGCGCCTTGAGGGAGGCCCAGACCTCCGCGGAGCCGGGGCGCACGTCGGCGATCGCGCAGTTGGTCTCCAGGGCCGCGTTGCTGGCGAAGTGGAAGGTGAAGCGGGCGTCGACCGCCTTGGTGAGCAGGGGCAGCGCCGGTACGACGAGCGGGAGTTCGGCCCGGCGGAGCTTCTCCAGGACCGTGGCGTCGGAGGCGCCCTCGGCGGTGCCGGGCCCCCAGTCGACCCGGAGGGCGCGGACGGCGTCGACGCACTGGCCGAAGGTGCGGCCGCGGACGGCGACGCCGGTGGAGACGGTGACGACGTCGGTGATGCCGGGCATGGCCCGGACCTCGGCGAGGTTGGCCACGGAGCGGACGGTGCCGTTGATGGTGGGGGGACGGCAGACCATGGTGGGCAGGGCGTCCGGGATCCGGAGGTCCATCGCGAACCTCTTGCGCCCGGTGACGGCTTCGAGGGCGTCCACGCGGCGCTGGGCGGTGCCGATGACGCGGAAGCGGTCCGGGTCCTTGAGGGTGACCTCCACGGCGGCGTCGGTGAGGGCGGCGGCCTTCTCGGCCAGTTCGCCGTAGCCGAGGAGCGCGCCGGCCGGGGAGAGGACGGCGCCGGCCTTCGTGGTGAGGGTGCCGACGGCGGCGCCGAGGACGAGCGACGCGGCGTGCAGCAGCCTGGCCCGGGCGAGGGCGGCGGCGACCCGGATCGGGGTGTAGGTGGAGTAGGTGGTGTTGGAGCCGCCGGTGAGCTGGTTGAAGAGCAGTTCGGGGCGGGCGTCGGCGAGGGTGACCTTCACCTTGTCGAGGGGCAGGTCCAGTTCCTCCGCGACGATCATGGCGCTGGAGGTGGTGACGCCCTGGCCCACCTCGGCGCGGGGCAGCGCGAAGTGGGCGGTGCCGTCGGTGTCGATCCGGATGGTGATGAGGCCGCTGGTGGGCAGGGCGGCCAGCGTGAGCAGCTCGTTGAGGTCGAGGAGTTCGGCCGGTCCCGGCAGCGAGGGGATGAGCGCGGGGACCGCCGCGGCGGCCTGCCGCGGAGCGAGGGCCTCGACGCCGAGCCGGGCGGCGACGGTGAGGGTGGGCGCGGCCAGGACGTATCCGAGGAACCGCCGCCGTCCGACGCCCTCCTCGGACGGGCGGTCCGGGCTCCCGTCCCCGGAGCCGCTCGTGTGGTCCTCGTCCCGTACGCGGTGCCGCCTCGCCATGCGGTGTGCCTTTCGCCATGGACCCGGGGTGTTACTCCCGGGTACTCCCAGTGGCGACGATCATCGCTCATGTGCGGGGCGTACGGGAGCCGTTCGCGGGGGACTTCCGGCGCGGACGTCTCCCCCGCGGACGGTCGTGGCCGCGGCTCCGCGGCCGGCCGCCGGGGCGCAGCCGGGCTCCCGAGCGGAGCTGCGCGCGGGAGATCCGGGCGCGCTGGCCGCCGCCCGCGATCATGGCGTTGACGGAGACCATCGGGTCCCCGCCGACCGACCTCGCGATCAGGGCGCCGAGGACCAGCGGGCCGAGGGCCACCGCGAGGGCCGTGCCGGTGGCGGTGACGTGCTGGAGGCGGCGGGTGCGCCGGGCGTCGAAGGTCATGGCCCCAGTCCACCGGCGGACGGCGGCGGCCGTATCGGTCGGCGTACTCAGACCTCCGACGCGCGCTACTCAGATGTGATCACGCACCGGTTCCCGGGGGGGTCCCGCGGCGGGCCTCCTTCGGAGATCCTCGGGGGGTGCGAACGCGCCTGGGCGTTCCCGGGGCGGGATGGAAGGGCGGGGCGGCCGTGACGACGGAGACGAACGGGACCGGTACGGCGGGAGGCGGCGCGCCCGCCGTCCTCGTGGTGCAGCACGAGGAGGACGCGGGCCCCGGCCTGGTCGGCGAGCACCTCGCACGGGCCGGGCTCCGTCTCGACGTGCGGCGCGCCTGGGAGGGCGAGCCGCTCCCGGAGACCCTGGGCGGCCACGCGGGGCTCCTCGTCCTCGGCGGGTCCGTCAACTGCGAGGAGGACGGGGCCGCGCCCTGGCTGCCCCGGGTCCGCACGCTCGCCCGCGAGGCCGTGGCCGGGGAGGTGCCGCTGCTCGGGATATGCCTGGGCGGCCAGATCGTCGCCCACGCCCTGGGCGGTTCGGTGGCACGGCGGGCCCAGGGGCCCGAGGTCGGCGCCGTACCGCTGCGCAGGCTGCCGGCCGCCGCGGGCGACCCGGTGCTCGGCGGGGTGCCGGAGGGCGCCCCCGCGGCGCAGTGGCACTGGGACGAGGTGGACCGCCTGCCGGCCGGCGCCGTTCCGCTGCTGGGCGGCGACGACTGCCCGTACCAGGCGTTCCGCGTGGGGTCCTCCGGCTGGGCGGTGCAGTTCCATCCGGAGGCGGGCGCGGACACGGTCGCGGACTGGGCGGCCGGCGACGCCGGGCAGCTGCGGACGGCGGGGGTGGACGCCGGGGAGGCGGTGGCGTCGGTACGGGCGGCGGAGCCGGAACTCCGTGCCGTCTGGGGAGCGGTGTCCGAGGCCTGGGGCGCGGTCGTCCGCGCCCGCGCGGGCGTGCGCGGCGTCTGAGACGGGGACCCGGCGCGTACGGTACGGGGACACGCACGTGAACGAAGGAGCTTCGCCGCCATGGCCGACTACCGGATCGAGACCGTCCGCACCGGGTACCGGAACTGGACCGCCCGCAACGACCGTGGCGCGGAGGTCCGGATGGCCGCCGCCGACGACGCGGACGCGCAGCCGTCGTTCACCCCGGTCGAGTTGCTGCTCGCGGCGATGGGCGGCTGCGGCGGGCTCGTCGTCGACCGGACGGCCCGGGCCGTGGACCACGACGACCTGCGGATCGTGGTGGAGTCGGTGTCGGGGCCGGAGGACGACGGCCGGGTGGGCCGGATCCGGGTGAGCTACGAGTTCGACCTGCCCGACAACAACCCCAAGGCGGCGGAGGTGTTCGCCCGGGGGGTGCGCCTGACGCACGAGAAGTTCTGCACGGTCAGCCGGACCGTGGAGCACGGCGCGCGCGTGGAGGCGATCCTGCCGGACGGCACGGTCGGCTTCGAGGGCTGACCGCCCGGCGGGCGTCCCGGTCACTCCTCGATCGCGCCGCCGATCGTGCGCAGGTGGCGTCGGAAGGTGTACGAGGGGTCCTCGGCCCGGGCCGCGAGGTACGCGTCGAAGCGGGTCTGGGCGCGGAGGGTCTCCCCCGCCGTGATCCGGCGGGCCTGCTCCCGCTCGGTGCGGAAGAGCGCCCGCGCGGTCTCCAGGACGGCGTCCGCGCGGTCGGCGGCCACGAAGACCACGCCGTCGTCGTCGCCGAACACGACGTCGGCGGCGGTCACCCGGTGGTCGCCGCACCGCGCGGCGGTCAGCGCGTCCCCGTCCCGCTCGTCGACGCGCACGGGGCCGGGCGCGTGCCGTCCGTACGAGAAGACGGGCAGGCCGATCTCGACCAGGTCCGGGGTGTCCCGGTGGAGCCCCCAGACGACGACTCCGCCGACGCCCGCCGCCCGCGCCTCCAGGACGGCGAGGTCACCGACGCAGGCCTCGTCGCGGCGGCCCGCGTTGTCGACGACGAGCACGTCACCGGGCGCGGCGTGCGTGAAGGCCTCCAGGAAGACGTCGACGCTTCCGTAGTGACGGGCGGGCAGCACGCGCCCGGCGACCCGCTGCCCGGCGACGACGGGCAGGATCCCGGCGGGCGCGGCCCGCAGCGGCACCCCGAGCCGTACGCAGGCATCGGCGACGAGCGGCGTGGAGAGGCCGGCGAAGTCCTTGAGCATCCGGGTTTCCGATCCGTCCGTGGCGGGTGCGGGGCTGCACCGATGCTAGGGGGTGTCGTGCCGTCACGTGCCCCGCCCGCGTCGACGGCGAGGCCACCGCTCCGCACCGTCCGGGGAACCGGCCACCCGCCCCCGCGGATCCGTCTCCCGCCGGGGATGTGGCCGCGCCGTCCCGGACTCGGCGGCTGAATCGCACCCTTGTTCACGCCCGGGGCGGTCCCTACCATCCGTCTCCACGCCCCGCGCACCGCGTCCCGCGACGGAAGGCCTTCTCCGTGAATCTCCTCACTCTGCTGCCCTTCGTCCTCCTCGGCGGTGCGGTGTTCGCCGGCGTTGCGGTCTCGCGGAGCAGGTTCCGTGTCGCGGCAGCACGCGGCCGCCGTGAGGAGGACTACCGAGCGGCACTGCCACGCCCCACGATCGCCCTGGATTCCCAGACCGCGCTGGCCCTCGAAGCCCTGGACGAGATGTGCACCCTGAGCAACAGCGTCCCGGGCGTCTTCGTCGACATGGAGGGTTACTTCGCAGGGCGCGGCTGGAACCGGGGTGACGTCTTCCTGCTCATGGGCCGGCTCGCCGCTCTCGGACTGGCCCAGCAGTTCGTGACCCCCGACCACCCCTACAGCTCGCCCCTGTACCGGGCGACACCCGACGGCGTGAGGGAGAACATGGCGAATTTCGGCCGCAAGGCCACCGCCCCGCACATCAGCGTCAACCAGACCACCGAACAGGGCGACAACACCGCCACCGTGGCCGTCGGCGGGAGCACCGCCTCGACGCACCAGACCCGTCAGGACGAGGTCCGGAACCTCTACAAGGAGCTGGCGCAACGGCTGCGCGAGGACGCCGCCCGGGCCACGCAGGCGGAGGCGGACACCGCCGTGAGCAACGCCGGAAACCTGGATGCGGCTCTCGCCGCCGGGGACACCGAAGCCCGCGAGGCGGCGATGGGCCGCATCCACCGGTTCCTCCTGACGGCCGGCAGCGCGTTCCAGGCCAGCCAACAGCTGCTCACCCTCCTCGGTCCGCACGGCTCCTGAAGCACCCGGTGGCTTAATTGCCTCGACACCGGCCGTGGTGATCAGGGACGCTTCGCGCGATGACCAGAATCGACGACACACCGTCCGCGTGGGACGAGCGCACCCAGCTCACCACCTTCCTCGACTACGCCCGTGGCACCGCCCTCGCCAAGTGCGAGGGCGTCTCCGCGGAGAACGCCCGCAAGGCGCTGCTGCCGGGCTCACCGCTGATGACCCTGAGCGGCCTGATCAACCACCTCCGCTGGGTCGAGTACTACTGGTTCCGGGTGGTCTTCCTCGGCGAGGAGGACCTGGGGCCCTGGACCGACGAGGACCCCGACCGCGAGATGCGCGTCGCCGTCGACTTCCCGCTCCCCCAGCTGCTCGCCGAGTACGCCGGAGAGAGCGCCCGGCACCGCGAGCTGGTCGCCGCCCGCGGACTGGACGACAAGGCCGCGCGGCCGGTCCGCGACGGCCTGCACGTCGACCTGCGCTGGATCCTCCTCCACCTCACCGAGGAGACGGCCCGCCACAACGGCCACCTGGACATCCTGCGCGAGCTGCTCGACGGCACGACCGGCGACTAGGCCTTTTCTTCCGGATCAGGCCGGATCGGCCCCGCCGCGGCCCAGGACGCTCCTAGGGCCGCGGCGTGCTGTCCGAGCGCCACGTGGTGAGGCGAGGGTGCCCCGGCAGTGCGGCGCGGCCGGTGGCCCACAGCAGGGTGGGCCAGGGATCCGTGCCGCCCGGAGCCTTCGGGAACAGACGGGCGAGGACCCGCGAGCAGAGAGCGGCGGGCGGGGTCCAGGCGAGTCCGAGTCCTTCCGCCAGATCGTGCGTGTGCACCAGCGTCTCCTGCAGCCCCAGCGCCGCGAACCCTTCGGGGTCCGACACCCCGGCGGCGTGGTGGGCGCGGACCCGGGGCGATGTCGTACGGATCATGGCGACCAGCAGCGCGCCGCACGCCTCCAGGACCTGCACCAGGCCGGCCGGACCCGCGTCGCGCTCCGCGTGGGCGAAGACCACGGGCGCCTGGGGCCGCTTCCGGGTCAGCGCGAAGGGCACATGGGTGTCCAGTGGCGGGTTCTGCGGGCCCAGCTGCACGGCGTAGTAGAACAGGTCGTTGGCGAGGTGCTCGGCGGTCTCCCAGCAGTCCCACTCCAGCGAACCGGCCCTGGCGCCCCACCCGTCCGCGGGTGCGTCCCGGAGGACGCCCGCGGCGAGCCGCACGGCGAGGTCGACGTCGTCCGCGGTGACGGGAGCCCGCGCCGATCCGGTTTCGGCTGATCGAGACATCCCGGCACCGTATCGCGCGGCGGTGGAGGGGGCCGGCTCCCCGTCGGTGAGGGGCTACCCGACCGTGACGCGGGCCAGGGCCCAGGAGGTGTGGTCGAAGGACGTCCTGGCGTTGGCGTCCGTGACCTCCAGGCGCAGGACGCGCACGCCGCGCACGTCGACGTCCACCGGGACGGGACCGCCGGCGGCGGTCAGGGTGGGGGTGGCGAGGAGGACGCGGTCGTCGCCGTAGACCGTGGCGCGGGTGGCGCCGAGGGAGCTCTGGCGGGCCGAGAAGTCGTCGATGCCCACGAGGGCGGTGAACCGGTTCCCCGCGCCGCCGAGGTGGAAGGCGACGTCGCTGTACGCGTGGACGCCGAGCCCCTTGGGGTAGGTGGTGCCGCCGAAGGCGATCGGGGTGCCGTCGCCGGCCGCGTTCTTCCCGTTCGAGGTGTCGCGTTCGACGGGGCCCCAGCCGTTGACGGCGCTGATCCAGGGCAGGTCGGAGAGGTAGCTGTCCCGGACGGGCGCCGGGGGCGGGGTGGTGACCGTGCCGTCGGCGGCGTACCGCACCGGGCCGCCGGGCGCGAGGGCGGTGCCCTCGGCGGTCAGCGTCCACGGGGTGGCCGCGGGCGCGCCGGCGGGCGGGGTGACCTGCCAGGCGGCGGTGAGCCGCGCGCCGGGCGCGAGCTGCCCGGCTCCGGTGGCCGTGGTCGCTTGTACGGTCCAGCCCGCGGGGGCCCGCAGGGCGAGCGTCGCGGAACTCCACGCTCTGGCGGCGCCGTTGGAGAGGGTGGCGGTGGCGGTGAACGGCTGCCCCGGCACGGCGAGCGACGGCACCGTCAGACCGGCCCCGAAGGAGGCCCGCGGGTAGGTGTCCCGCCAGGAGGAGCGCATCAGGGCCACCAGCTCGGCGACCCGGGCGGGGTGGCGGGCGGCGAGGTCGGAGGTCTCGCCGAGGTCGGTCGCCAGGTCGTACAGCTCGACCTGCCACTGGTCGTCGGGCAGGGCGTGGTCGCGGACGGGCGCGAACCTGACCGCCTTCCAGCGGTCCTTGCGGAGCGCCTCGGCGAGCCAGGTGGAGCGCTGCCGGTCCTGGGCGTCGGCGCGGGACGTGACGCCCCGCTCGTCCCGGAACCAGTACAGGTGGTCGTGGCGGGCGGCGACCGCTCCCCCGCCGGTGAGCAGGGGCGCGGCGGACAGCCCGTCCACGTCGGAGGGGGCGGGTGCGCCGCCGAGTTCGGCGAGGGTGGGGAGGAGGTCGGTGAGCGGGGTCGGCCGGTCGCTCGTGCCCGGCACGACCCGGCCGGGACCCCAGGCGAGGAGGGGGACGCGGATTCCTCCCTCGTACAGGTTGCGCTTGTACCCGCGCAGCGGTCCGTTGGCCTCGAACAGGTCGGGGTTCACCCCGCCCTCCTCGTGGGGGCCGTTGTCGCTGGTGACGAGGACGACGGTGTCGTCCGCCAGGCCGAGGGCGCGGATCCGGTCGACGACGTCGCCGACGAGGGCGTCGAAGAGGCTGACCTGGGCGGCGTGCCCCTTGTTCGCGGCGCTCCAGCTCCGGGACGCGTAGGCGCCGGTGTCGGGGATGTCGCTGGGGGCGTGCGGCACGGTGGGGGTGAGCAGCAGAAGGAAGGGTTCGGCCGCGTGCCGGTCGAGGAAGTCGAGGGCCCGCTGCCGCAGCAGGTCCGGCGCGTACGCGCCCTTGGCGCCGCCCGCGTTGGCGGGGATCGGCTCCTTGACGCCGTTGTGCCAGAGGTACGCCGGGTAGTACTCGTGGGCGTGGCCGTGGTCGATGTACCCGTGGAACTCCTCGAAGCCGCGGGCGTTGGGGTGGCTGTCCTGGCCGGCGCTCTCCGGTCCGAAGCCCCACTTGCCGATGACGCCGGTGCGGTAGCCGCGCGCCCTGAGCACCTGGGCGAAGGTGGTGTCGGCGGCGGTGAGGGAGCCCTGCGCCCCGGACGGGTTGGCGCGCACGGTCGCGTGGCCGGTGTGCAGTCCGGTGAGGAGCGAGCAGCGCGAGGGGGCGCACACGGCGGCCGTCGAGTAGGCGTCGGTGAACCGCAGCCCCTCGGCGGCGAGTCCGTCGATGCGCGGGGTGGTGATGAGCTTCTGGCCGTACGCGCCGAGCTCCCCGTACCCGAGGTCGTCGGCGAGCACGACGACCAGGTTGGGCGGGCGGGTGGTGTCCTCCGGTACGAGCGGCGCCGCCGCGGCCTGCACGGCGCCGGTCGCGGGCAGGGCCCCGAGGCCGAGCGTGGCGGCCGACCCGGCGAGGAAGGTGCGGCGGCTGGACATGTCGGGGCTCCTCGGTGGCGACGGGCGCGGGGACGTGCGACGTCCGGGCCACGGCCCCCGGTGGGGCCGTCGGACGTCCGTCGATCATCGGCGCACCCGCCCCGGGGAACCATGCACAGCACATGAAGAACGTGTGACACGGCGCCCGGCAGGCCGCCCCGGGAGCCTGTCGCGGGGCGGCCTGCCTGCTCGGTCGGGCCAGGGCTCGCGGATCCGGGAAGCTCGGTCCAGCCAGAACTCCCGGACCGCGGAGGTCAGTCGAGCCAGAGCTCGCGGACCCGGCGCACGGGGTCCGCGGCGACCGCGGAGTCGGCGTCCCAGATCTTCGTGGCGCGTTCGTCGGAGGTGTAGCGCGGCCAGTCGGCGCCCGGGTCCTGGTCGGTGACGAAGGCGACCCACGCCCGGTGCATCGCGTCGGCGAGCGCCCGCGGCGGCTCGGCCCCGGCGACGGCCGTCACGCCCTCGGCGTCGAGGAGGTCGAAGGCGAAGGGCAGGTCGAGGCAGTGGAAGGCGAGGCCGAGCGCCGGCGACCGCCAGCGGAACTCGTAGAACCAGGTGGGGCGGCCGAGAGCGGCGCGGGCGTCCGCGACGGCGAGGTTCGGGGCGCGGAAGACGGTGTCGGTCAGCGCCTGGCCGAAGTACCGCTCCTCGCCGGCCGCCGCGTACGTCTCGGCGAAGGCCTCGGCCCTGGCCGGGTCCAGGCCGAGCCCGCCGAGGAGGACGGGCAGCGGCGGGCCGTCGGGGCCGGGCGCCGGGAACATCGAGAACTCGTCCTCGGTGAAGCCGAGCATCAGCGGGACGTCGGCGCCCGCGTCCCCCGTCGTCAGGGCGCCCAGGACGGGCGCCGGGATGAGCTCGCCGTCGGCGAAGGGGGCGAGGGCCAGCATCGGCGGCAGGCCCTCGCGGTCGGGTCCCGGTGCGGCCATGCGGTCCTGGAGGTCGAGGAGTTCGTCGTCGGTGAGGTCGCGCAGCGCGTCGACGGTGGCCGGGACGCCGGTGCGGGAGGTGAGGAGGCGGGCCGCGGCGCGGGCGACCTCGGGCCCGTCGGGCCGCAGGACGGCGCCGGAGACCGAGAGCGCGCCCCGGAAGAGTCCCCTCGCCGACGGCACCGCCAGCAGCGTCTGCACGGCGCCGCCGCCCGCCGACTGGCCCGCGATCGTGACCTTCGCCGGGTCGCCGCCGAAGGCCGCGATGTTGTCCCGCACCCACTCCAGGGCGGCGATCCAGTCCCGTACACCGCGGTTGTCCGGGGCGCCCTCCACGTGCAGGAACCCCTCGATCCCCAGGCGGTAGCCGACCGAGACCAGGACGACCCCGTCCCGGTTGAACGCGGCCCCGTCGTACCACGGGCTCGCCGCCGACCCCGCCACGTACCCGCCGCCGTGGATCCACACGAGGACCGGCAGACCGGCGCCCGGAGCGGTGTCCGGGGTGAACACGTTCAGGTTCAGCACCCCGGCGCCCGGGATCGACGGCTCGGGGATCGTCGTGACCTCCGCGAACGGCCGGCGCTGGGCCGTCGGCCCGTACGCCGTCGCGTCCAGCGGATCCGGCCACGCCTCCGGCGGCACGGGAGCGGCGAACCGCAGATCCCCCACCGGCGGCTGCGCGTACGGAATGCCCAGGAAGCGCAGGCTGCCGTCCGCACGGCGCTCGCCGCGCACGGGTCCTCGGGCGGTGGTGACGACGGTACTCATGGGGTGCTGCTCCTTCTGCGCGGGCACGGGGGGCCGGAGAAAGAGCCTGTCACCGCTCACTTACACGTGTCAACCGTCACGGCGGCGGGGCCCCGGCCCCTAGACTCGGAGGCTCGTGCAGGACCCGCGGGTCCCGGGGGAAGGCGGCAGGCCATGAGGTGGGACCTCGATGCCGCGGTCGGGGCGCTCGTCGCCCTGCTCGGCCTGGGACTCGTGCTCGCCGGAGTGGTCTGGAAGGGCCGCGCGGTCCGGCCCTTCGCCGCCTCACGAGCCCGCTCCGTCGCCCAGCGCGCGTACGCCAGGGACCTCCAGCGCGCGGCCGACCACGTGATCGCGGCGGCACGCGGCTCCGCCGGCGAGGGCGAGCCGGCGATCGTCACCGTCGAGGCCGTGCGGCGGACGACCGAGGAGCGGTACGGCTACGCCGGGGTGGAGCGGCGGCACGCGGCGGCGGCGCTCCGCCGCCGCTTCGAGCACGGGCGGTGCGCCGCCGACTGCGTCACCGACGCCTTCGGATAGGGCCTGGCCCGAGGAGCGGGCCCCAGACCCTTCGGACAGGACCCGGTCCGGAGCGCAGGCCCCGGGGGCCGTCGGGCGCCGTACCCGGTCCGTGGGGTCACTCGAAGGCCGCTGCCGCCTCCTCCAGCGCCGCCGCGACCGCTTCCGGAGCGTCGGGGCCGGGGGCGCCGGGGCGGTAGGTGACCGAGCGGAGGCGGCCGGTGAAGCGGAAGGAGCGGTGGCGTTCCCAGAGGGGCCAGGACACCGGGGACTTCCGGTCGACGCCCACGCTGATGCCCTGGAAGGGCGCCATCCCGATGAGCTGGTGGACGCTGTCCGGCGCGGCCCGGTGCTCGCCGTCGACGGTCACGGTGAACCGCCAGCGCAGGCCCTCCTCCGCCGTCGCGGCGAGCAGGATCTCGTGGGGGCCCGGGGCGAGGGGACCGGCGTCGGTCTCGTGGAGGTCGCCGTACTCGTTGTACGCGAAGGCCAGCCGCCCGTCCTCGACGTACAGGCTGTAGCCGCCGCCCTGGTCGCCGTGGGAGACCAGCACGCCGTCGCCGCTCTCCTCGACGGACACGTCGATCTCGAAGGAGCGCAGCGCGACGAGCCGGGAGGAGCGGTAGCGCTCCAGTTCCGGGGTGCCGGGGAGCAGGGTGAGGGGGCGGGAGTAGCGCTCCTCGGCGGGGTTGCGGCGGGCGAGGGCACCGCTGTGGTCGGGGAGCGGGAAGACGCCGTTGCGCCAGGCGGCCCGCTCCCAGGCGGCCGAGAGCTCCTTGACGAGGCCCGGGTTCCCGGCGGCGAGGTCGTCGGTCTCGGTGGGGTCGGTCCTGATGTCGTACAGCGCCCATTCGGAGTCGTCGTAGGGGGTCCCGGGCCGGTGCAGCGTGACGAGCTTGTGGCCGTCGCGGTAGTGGCTCCGGTTGCCGGTCGTCTCGCAGTACTGCTCGGGGTGGGTGGAGCCGTGGGCGGGGTCGGCGAGGACGGCGGTGAAGCTGGTGCCGTCGGGTTCCTGGAGCGGGACGCCCCCGCGGGTCCCGGGGCGGGTGAGGCCGGCGAGTTCGAGCAGGGTGGGCGTGATGTCGGTGACGTACTGGTACTGGGCGCGGTGCCCCGCGGTGAGCCGGCCGTCCCGCGCGCCGTCGGGCCAGGACAGGACGAAGGGGACGCGGACGCCGCCCGCGTAGGTGTGGCCCTTGTAGAGGCGGAACGGGGTGTTGGAGGCCATGCCCCAGCCCCGGGGGTAGTGGACGAGGCTGCGCGGGCCCCCGATGAGCTCGGGGTCGCGGTCGACGTCGGGGTCCCAGTCGCCGGGGAGGCGGGGGTGGTGGACGAAGCGGCTGAAGTAGGAGCGGGTTCCTTCGAGTCCGCCTTCTCCCGTGCCGCCGTTGTCGGAGGTGAAGACGATGACGGTGTTGTCGAGTTCGCCGAGGGCGGCGAGGGTGTCGGTGAGCCGGCCGAGGTTCTGGTCGATGTTGTCGACGAGGGCGGCGTACACCTCCATGTAGCGCGCGTAGAGCCGCTGTTGGTCGGCCGTCAGGGAGTCCCAGGCGGGGACGTCGAGCCCGGCCTCGCTGTTGCGCTCGGGCAGCCGGGTGCCGGGCGGGAAGAGTCCGGCGGCGAGCTGCGCGGCGAAGCGGCGCTCGCGCAGGGCGTCCCAGCCCTCGTCGTAGCGGCCGCGGTGGCGGGCGATGTCCTCGGCCTTGGCCTGGAGGGGGCCGTGGACGGCGTTGTGCGCGAGGTAGAGGAAGAAGGGCTTGTCGGGGTCGTGGGCGCGCAGCGACTTCACCATGGAGATCGCCTGGTCGGTGATGTCGTCCGTGTAGTAGTAGTCGTCGGGGAACTCGTCGATGTCGAGCGGGCTGTTGTCCCGGACGAGCTGGTGCGGGTGGAAGAGGCTGGTGAGGCCCTCCAGGACGCCGTAGTACTGGTCGAAGCCCTTCTGGAGCGGCCAGTTGCCGCGGTGGTCGGCGGCGTTGGACGCGGAGTCGCGGACCAGGTGCCACTTGCCGACGGCGTAGGTGGCGTAGCCGGCGTCGTGGAGCAGTTCGGCGAGGGTGGGGATGTCCTCGGCGACCTCCATGCCGTAGCCGGGGAAGCCGGGGTCGGAGTTGGCGACCATGGCGTAGCCGACGCGGTGCGGGTTGAGGCCGGTCAGGAGGGCGGCGCGGGCCGGCGAGCAGAGCGGCATGGTGTGGTAGTTGCTGAACCGCACCCCGCCTTCCGCCAGGCCGTCGAGGACCGGGGTGGGGATCTCGGAGCCGAAGGGGCCGATGTCGCTGAATCCCATGTCGTCGACGAGGACGACGACGATGTTGGGCGCCGTGGCGGGCGGGGTGGTGCGGGTGGGCCAGGCGGGTTCGGACTCGGCGAAGGTGCGGCCGACGCGGCCGGCGAAGCCCTCGTAGGGGTCGCGTCGCGGGGCGGTGCTCATTCCGGGGTGGGTCCTTCCGGGGGGAGGGAGCGGGCGCAGCGGAAGCCGCCGTGGCCGGTCGAGGAGTCGGGGGTGTTGTGGGAGCGGGCGGCCACCCGGTAGCGGTTGCAGTACGAGGCGTGGCAGAGGTACGAGCCGCCGCGGATGACGCGCTCGCGGCCGTCCGGGTCCCAGGCGTCGGCGCACCACTCCCAGACGTTGCCGGAGGTGTTGTACAGGCCGTACCCGTTGGGTTCGTACGCCGTGACGGGGACGGTGCCGACGCGTCCGCCGGGCCGGTCGGAACGGTGCGGGAAGTCGCCGGTCCAGGTGTTGCAGCGTTCCTCGCCGCCGGGGGTGAGCTCGTCGCCCCAGGGGTAGCGGGCGCCTTCGAGGCCGCCACGGGCCGCGTACTCCCATTCGGTCTCGGTGGGCAGCCGGAGACCGGCCCAGGCGCAGTAGGCGAGGGCGTCGTCGTGGGAGATGTGGACGACGGGGTGGTCGGCGCGGCCTTCGAGGCCGGAGCCGGGGCCCTCGGGGCTGTGCCAGGCGGCCCCGGAGACGCCGAGCCACCAGGGGGCCTGCGGGACGCGGCCGAGGACGTGCTGCTCGGCGGCCGCGTGGAGCAGGAGGTGGAAGACGAAGGAGGAGCCGAAGCGTTCGGCGTCGGTGCGGTGACCGGTGGCCTCGACGAACGCGGCGTACCGCGCGTTGGTGACGGCGGTGGCGTCGATCGCGAAGGGGGCGACGCTGACCTCCCGCACGGGTCCCTCGTGGTCGTCGCGGTAGCCCTCGCCGAACGCGTCGCCCCGGCGGAAGGTGCCGCCCGGCAGCTCCACCATGGGGTGGGCCGGCGGGGCGGTCCGTACCGTCGGCAGGGGGAGCGGCTGCGCGCCGGCCGGGTGTCCGGCGGAGCCCGCGCAGGTGCGGCCCGGGGTGCAGCAGGCGCTCACGCGGACACCGCCTCGGGCGCGGGACGCACGGGTACGGGTTCGGGCGCGGCGGCGAGCAGCGCCCGGGTGTACGGGTCGCGGGGGCGCTCGCACAGCTCGTCGGCGCCGCCGGTCTCCACGATCCGGCCGCCGTGCATGACGGCGATGCGGTGGCTGACCTGGCGGACGACGGCCAGGTCGTGGGCGATGAAGACGAGGGCGAGGCCCAGGTCGCGCTGGAGGTCGGTGAGCAGGCCGACGATCTGGGCCTGGACGGAGACGTCGAGGGCCGAGACGGGTTCGTCGCAGATCAGGACGGCCGGTTCGGGGGCGAGGGCGCGGGCGATGCCGATGCGCTGGCGCTGGCCGCCGGAGAAGGAGCGCGGGTGCCGGTCGGCGGCGGCCGGGTCGAGGCCGACGAGGCGGAGGAGTGCGGCGACGCGGTCGGCGCGCTCCGCGGGGGCGCCGATCCCGAAGGCGTGCAGCGGTTCGGCGACGATCTCGCCGGCGGTCATGCGGGGGTTGAGGGAGGCGTAGGGGTCCTGGAAGACCATCTGGACGCGGCGGCGTACGGCGCGCAGCTCGGCGCGGCCGGGGCGGGTGACGTCCCGGCCGTCGAGGAGGACGCGGCCGCCGTCGGCGGGGTGGGCGTGGGCGAGGACCCGGGCCAGGGTGGACTTGCCGGAGCCCGACTCGCCGACGATGCCGAGGGTCTCTCCCGCCGCGAGGGTGAGGGAGACGCCGTCGAGGGCGGTGAAGGAGCGGCGGCCCCGGCTCCTGTACGTCTTGGTGAGCCCGTCGGCGCGGAGGACGACGGCGCCGGGCGCGGGCCGGTCGATCCTGACGGGCGGCGGGGGCGGGGGCAGCGGTTCGTCGCGTTCGGCGGCGGGGTGGCAGGCGGCTCGCACGGTTCCGGTGACGGTGGTCAGCGGGGGCACGGCGGTGTGGCAGCGGTCCTCGGCGAGGGCGCAGCGGGCGGCGAAGGCGCACCCGGCGAGCGGGAGGCCGAGGTCGGGCGGGGTGCCGGGGATGCCGGTGAGGCGTGTGCCGGAGGGGGCGGAGAGCCGGGGCACGGCGGCGAGGAGACCGGCGGTGTAGGGGTGGCGCGGCCGGGTGAGGACCTCGGCGGTGGGGCCGTCCTCGACGACGGTGCCGCCGTACATGACGAGGACGCGTGCGCAGGCGCGGGCGACGACGCCCATGTTGTGGGTGATGAGGACGAGCGCGGTGCCGGTGGTGCGGGTGAGGTCGCCGAGGAGGGTGAGGATCTGCTCCTGGACGGTGGAGTCGAGGGCGGTGGTCGGTTCGTCGGCGAGGAGGACGTCGGGTTCGCCGGCGAGGGCCATCGCGATGAGGATCCGCTGGCGCTGTCCGCCGGAGAACCGGTGGGGGTGGTCGTCGAGCCGGCGTTCGGCGTCGGGGATGCCGACGAGGCGCAGGAGTTCGACGGAACGGGCCCGGCGGGAGGCCTTGTCCCGGGCCGCGCTCTTCCCGCCCCGGTGGGCGCGGAGCACCTCGTCGAGGTGACGGCCGACGGTGAGGACGGGGTTGAGGGCGGTCATCGGGTCCTGGAAGACCATGCCGATCCGGGCGCCGCGTACGGCCCGCAGCCGCTCCTCGCCGGCCGTGGCGAGGTCCTCGCCGTCGAGGCGCACGGAGCCGCCGGTGATCCGGCCGGTGCCGGGGAGCATCCGGAGCAGGGCGAGGGCGGTGGTGGACTTCCCGGAGCCGGACTCCCCCACGACGGCGAGGGTCTCGCCCCGCCGGAGCGTGAAGGACACGTCCCGCACGGCGCGCAGGGTGCCGCCGTCGGGGGTGGTGAACTCCACGTCCAGGTCCTGGACTTCGAGGAGCGGTGGGGCGGTCATCGGCGTATCTCCCGGTTCAGTGCCTCGGCGGTCAGGGAGAGGCCGAGGACGAGCGCGGTCACGGTCACGAGCGGTCCGGCGGCGAAGTGCGGGGCCTGGGCGAGGTAGGGCATGGACTGGCTGAGGACGGCCCCGAGGGTGGGCTCGGGGGGCCGGACGCCGACGCCGAGGAAGCTCATGGCGCCTTCGACGAAGACGGCGACGGTGAGGGAGACGGCGATCTGGACGACGAGCGGGTCGGCGGCGTTGGGCAGGATGTGCCGGGTGAGGATCCGGCCGCCGGAGGTGCCTCCGACGCGGGCCGCCGTCACGTACTCGCGGCCCCGCTGCACGAGGATGCCGGTGCGCAGGAGCCGCCCGAAGACGGGGATCTCGGCCAGGGCGATCACGAGGATCACGGGCAGCCGGCCCGGGCCGAGGATCGCGGTGACGGCGAGGGCGAGGATCAGCCCGGGGAAGGCGAGGATCAGGTCGAAGGTCCGCTGGACGACGGTGTCCAGGACCGGGTGCGCGGCGGCGGCCAGGGCGAGGAGGCAGCCGAGGGCGGCTCCGAGGGGGACGGCGGCGGCGATGATGCCGAGGTCGGCCCGGATGCCGTACAGGAGGCGGGCGAGGAGGTCGCGGCCGAGGTCGTCGGTGCCGAGCGGGTGGCCGGGGGTGCCGGGCGCGGCGAGGGACAGGCCGCTCTGGTCGGTGGGGCCGTGTCCGGTGAGGAGCGGGGCGAGGAGCCCCGCGAGGACGACGGCGCCGACGAGGGCGAGACCGGTGCGGCCCCGGGCGGTGGCGAGGGCGGCACGGTAGGCGTGGCGGGGCCGTCGCGCGCCGGGCGGCGTGCGCTTCGCGCGGGCGGGTTCCGGGCCGGCGTGCTGCGTGAGCGTGGTCATGGCGGTCACTCCCACCTGATGCGGGGGTCGAGCCGGGCGTGGACGAGGTCGGTGAGGAGCTGGACGAGGACGAAGACGGTGACGAGGAGGAGCAGCAGGTCCTGGACGACCGGGTAGTCGCGGCGGACCAGGGCCTGTTCGGCGAGCTGTCCGAGGCCGGGCCAGGCGAAGATCGCCTCGACGAGGACGGCGCCTCCGAGGAGGTGTCCGGTCTGCATGCCGAGGAGGGTGACGACGGGCGGGAGGGCGTTCGGGAGGGCGTGCCGCCACAGGAGGCGGCGGGGGGCGATTCCGGCGGCGGTGGCGGTGCGGACGTAGTCCTCGGTGAGGGCGCGTTCGATGCCGTCCTTGAGGTAGCGGCCGAGGACGGCGGCGCTGGGCAGGGCGAGGCAGAGCGAGGGCAGCAGCAGGTACTGCACGCCGAGGTCGGGTGCGGCGAGGAGGGGGACGCGGCCGCCCGGGGGCAGCACGCCGAGGAGGACGGAGAAGAGGAGGACGAGGAGGACGCCGGTGACGAACGGGGGGACGGCGAGGGCGCCGGTGGTGAGGACGCGGACGGTGCCGAGGATCCAGCGGTTGCGGGCGGTCGCGCCGAGGATGCCGAAGGCGCCGCCGAGGACGACGACGAACAGCAGCGCTCCGAGGGTGAGTTCGGTGGTGGCGCCGAGTCCGTCGCCGATGAGGTCGGCGGTCTGGCCGCCGATCGCGTAGGACGGTCCGAGGTCACCCGTGAGGAGAGCGCCGATCCACCGCCCGTACTGGACGGGCAGCGGTGCGTCGAGGCCGAGCCCGGCACGGATGGCGGCCTCGGTCTCGGGGCTCGCGTCGGGGCCCGCGAGGACCGCGGCGGGGTCGCCGGGGACCAGGCGGAGGACGGCGAAGGCGAGGAAGGAGGCGGCGAGGAGGACGAGGAGCGCGGAGGGGAGCCTGCGCAGGAGGTAGCCGCGCATCTCAGCCCGCCAGGTAGGCGTCGTCGAGGTTGAGGTAGGCGAACTTGTTGAGGGTGACGCCGTGCAGCCGCTCCGCGGCGACCTGGACGGAGCCGCGGATGACGAGGTCGATGATGAACGACTCGTCGAGGAGCGTGTCGGTGATCTGCTGCCGCAGGGCGTTGGCGCGGGCGCCGGTCCCGGGAGTGGTCCAGGCCTCGCGGACGACCTTGGTGTAGGCGGCCGAGCGGAACTTCGAGGTGTTCTTGGCCTCGTTGAAGGGGTAGGCGCTGACGGCCAGGGTGGAGGGCTGGACCTGTGCGAAGCCGTGGCTCATGGTCCACAGTCCGGGCATCTTCTGGGAGATGAGGTTCTTCTGGGCGGTGGCCGGGTCGGTGGGCTGGAGGGTGGTCCGGACGCCGACCTGCCGGAGGTCGTACTGGATCGCCTCGGCCACGGCGGTGTCGCCGGGCAGGTTGATGTGGAGGAGCGGCAGGTCGAGCCGGGAGTGGCCGGCGGACCTGAGGAGTTCGCGGGCCTTGCCGGGGTCGTACGTGTAGTGGGTGCGGCCGCTCTCGGTGAAGGCGGGCGAGGACTTGGGCCAGGGGGTGGCGGAGGCGAGTCCGTAGCCGCCGAGGACCTGCTTGAGGATGCGCTCGCGGTCGATGCCCCAGGCGAGGGCCTGGCGGACGGTCTTGTCGTCGAGCGGCGCGACGGTGGTGTTGACGCCCAGGTAGTAGGCGCCGCCTCCGGTGGTGTACTCGCTGATGGCGAGGTCGGGCTGGGCGGCGACGACCGCGAGGTTCCTGCCGGGGACGCTGTAGGACAGCTGGGACTGGCCGGTGCGGAGGGAGGAGAGCAGGGCGTCGGCCTGGGGCACCACGCGGAACTCGACGGCGTCCAGGTAGGGGCGGCCGGGCTGCCAGTACGTCTCGTTGTGGGTGAAGGAGAGGCCCGCTCCGGGGCTCCACCCGGTCAGCCGGAAGGGGCCGGTGCCGATGAGCCTCTTGCCGGTGACGGCGTCCTCGACGCTGTTCCGGTCGGTGAGGATCATGAACTCGAAGAGGTCGAACAGGTTGTTCACCGGGTGGGCGAGCCTGAGGACCAGCTCGTGGTCGCCGCGCTTGTCGAATCCGGTGACGGCGGCCGCCGTCGCTCTCAACTGGGCGGCACGCAGGGGGTTCTGAAGGTTCTTCACCGCGAAGATCACGTCGTCGGCGGTGAAGGGCCGGCCGTCGTGGTAGGTGACGCCGGTGCGGAGCCTGAGGGTGATGCTGCGGCCGTCCTTCGCGTACTCCCAGGAGGTGGCGAGCTCGGGCTGCGGCGTCAGGCGGTCGTCGTAGCGGGTCAGGGTGTTGTAGATCAGCCGGTGCTGGAGCGACTGGCCGCTCTGGGCGAAGAGCAGGCTCGGCGTGAAGTCCGAGTTGATGGCGACGGTGAGGGTGCCGCCGCGCCGGGGCTCCGCAGCCGCATTGCCGGCCGGTGCCTCGGTCGCGGAGACCGCCGAACGGCAGCCCGCGAGGCCGAGCCCGAGCAGCAGGGTGCCGCCGCCCGCGGCGCGCAGGGTGGTGCGCCGGGTGAGGGCGGTGGGCGTGGAGGGGGACAGCTCGGTCATCGATGCCTGCCTGGGGAAGAAGGTGTGAGGCCGCAGGGTGCACGGATTCGTTCCACTGCGGAAGGAAGAGGGCGCGGGGCGGGAGGAAGAGGGCACGGAGGGAGGCCCGTACCGCCCGCGGGAGGCGCGGAGGTGCGTGGAGCGGTACGGGGAGAGCTACGCGGGTACGCCGGAGGCACGCGGAGACGCGGCGGTCCGTCGCGGAGGAGGGTCCGTACGGACGACTCGGCGCGGGTACGGCGAGCGGCCCGCGTGCGGCGGTGCCGGGGCGGGACCGAGGAGGCCGGTGCGGCGACCGGCGCCGGAGTCAGGCGCGGACGGCACAGACCGCGCTGGCCTGTCGACAGAGGTCGACGTGCCTGCGGGAGATGAGGCGCATGTCCGGATTCACGGGAGCAATATGACAGCGGCTTCGCGGAGCGGTCAACCGGCGTTGACCGCATTCCGAGACAAGATCAGCCGGCGGACGGCGCGGTCAACAGCTCGGCTGCCGTCTCAAGAGGCCTTCTGAACAGGGAATTCAGGAGCACCGTACCGGCCGCGACGGGGAGTGTGGCCGGTCCGGCATGTGGACTGACGATGCGTTCGGGGTCGTCGCAGACATGCGAGAGGTCG
The DNA here is from genome assembly GCF_042733785.1 of Streptomyces sp. NPDC059695. Lineage (NCBI taxonomy): Bacteria > Bacillati > Actinomycetota > Actinomycetes > Kitasatosporales > Streptomycetaceae > Streptomyces > Streptomyces sp. NPDC059695. The sequence continues at coordinate 440,321 of NZ_JBHWFF010000001.1, forward strand.
ATCGCGGCGCCGCGGATCTCCTCCAGATAGTCCGGTTCGAGGACGCTGGACTGCTCGGTCACGACGACGAGATCGGGGTTGAGGACGTCCAGGAGGAGCGCGACGGCGCGTCCGACCGCGCGGGCCCGTTCGCGCAGCAGCCGGTCGGCGCGGCGGTCCCCGGCCGCCGCCGCGTCCACCACGAGGGAGGTGTCGGGCTCGGGCACGATGCCCCGGCGCACGGCGGTGGCTCCGAGCGCCGTGTTCGAGGCGGTGGCCTCCAGGCAGCCGGAACGCCCGCACGGGCAGGGCACGGTGGAGTCGGGCACCGGAAGGTGGGCCACGTCCCCGGCCGCCGCGCCGGGCCCCTGGTGGACGACGCCCGCGAGGCCGACGGCCGCGTCGACGACGTTGCCGACGAAGAGGTGGACCAGGCTGCGGCGGGCGGCGGGCCGCCCGAAGAGGATCTCCGACTGGGCGATGGAGCGGGCGTGGTTGTCCAGGCGCACGACGCGCCCGCCGAGGCCTCGGGCGAGTTCGGCCGCGAGCGGACGGCGGCGCCAGCCCAGGGCGTCGTGCCGGACGACCACCCCCTCGGCGGGGTCCACCCAGCCGCCGACCGCGGCGCCCACGCCGAGCAGGGGGCGCCCCCGCGTGTGGGCGTCGAGGAAGTCGCGCAGGGCGCGGGCGACGACGCCGGGCAGGGCGTCGGGCGGGATGCCGTCGTGGGGGTGGGTGTGGCGCGCGAGCACCTGTCCGCGCAGGTCGACGAGCGCGAACGTCGAGCCGGGGACGCCCAGATGGACGCCGCCTGCGACGGGCCCTCCGGAGGCTCCCACGTGGAGGTCGACGGGAATCTGGGGCCGCCCCACTCCCCCGCCCCCGGCGAGTTCGGGCAGCTCGCGCAGGAGGCCGAGCCGGGTGAGGTCGGTGGCCTGGCGCGAGACGGCGGCGGGACTGAGCCCGGAGAGCCGGGCGACGGCGCCGCGGGCGACCGGGCCGTGGTCGAGGACGGTCCTGAGCACGGTGGCGGCGTTGGCCTCGCGCCGTCCGTCGCCCGCCCTGCGGGAAGCGTGCGGGGTGGTGGTCGTCATGGGTGCCTCTCTGATCACGGGTACGGCGGCGGTCGCCGGTGCGGTGCGGTCACCGGTGCGGTCCTGCCGCCGGCGCGGCGTGGCCACTGTTGCGGCGGTGTGAAATCCCCGGGCCGTGGGCGGCGGGCCCGCCGGACCCGCCGCCGAGGTCGGCCCGGACCGGCGGGCGACGGAGTGTCGCCGCTGGTCAACGGCGGTTCCGCGAGGTGCGACGGATCGGCCCGGCAAGGCCGGGCAGGCGCCGATTCAACCATCACGGGCGGCGGTTCGGGGCGGGGACGGTCGCTTGACGCGCGGCGGCGGCCGCTGCGAGTCTCCGGGACATGTTCGCGATCTCCTCCTGTCCCGCCGTCCGCGGCGCCTGACCCCTCGCGACTCCGGCGCGTGGCCGGTCCGCCGGACCCGCCGCCTCCCGTGTACGCCACCTCCTCGCGTACACCCATCCCTGTACGTCACCTCTCCCGTACACCCCTTCTCCCGCACGTCCTTCCCGCGCCGTCCCGCCGTCCCGTGCGCCGGGCCGGCGCGGGGCTCGCCCGGCGCCGGGCTCCGGCTCGAACCGCCGCGCGGGCTCCTCGTCACCGCATTGCTTCCGCTCCGAGATTAATTGCTCCGGGCCTCCCCGGACCTCCGAAAGGATCCGTCATGTCGACCGCGACCACCCCCGTCACCGTCCAGAAGGTCGGCGGCCGTCTCGGCGCCGTCATCTCCGGCGTCCGCCTCGGCGGCGACCTCCCCGCCGAGACCGTCGCCGAGATCCGGGCCGCGCTCCTGGCGCACAAGGTCGTCTTCTTCCGGGACCAGGACCACCTGGACGAGGAGGCCCACGAGGCCTTCGGCCGGCTCCTCGGGACGCCCGTGGCCCACCCCACCGTGCCCTCGGCCGACGGCCGTTACTCGTTCCCGATCGACTCCGACTACGGCGGCCGGGCCAACCAGTGGCACAGCGACGTGACCTTCGTTCCGGCCTACCCCGCGTTCTCCGTCCTGCGCGCGGTCGTCATCCCGCCCTACGGCGGCAACACCCTGTGGGCCAACACGGCGACGGCGTACGAGAACCTGCCTGAGCCGCTGCGCGCGCTCGCCGACGGCCTGCGGGCGGTCCACTCCAACGACTACGACTACGCGGCCCTGCGCCCCGGGGCGCTGCCGGAGCAGCTGCTGCGCTTCCGGGAGGTCTTCGCCTCGACGAAGTTCCTCACCGAGCACCCGGTCGTACGGGTCCACCCGGAGACCGGCGAGCGGACCCTCCTCCTGGGCAACTTCGTCCAGCGGATCAGCGGCCTGACGGGCACCGACTCCCGCGCCCTGCTGAACCTCTTCCAGGGCCACATCGAGCGCCCGGAGAACACCGTGCGCTGGCAGTGGCAGGTCGGCGACGTCGCCATCTGGGACAACCGGGCCACCCAGCACTACGGCGTCGACGACTCCGACGACCACGAGCGCAAGCTGCGCCGGGTGACCATCGACGGTGACGTCCCGGTGGGTGTGGACGGCCGCTCCTCAGTGCTGCTGGCGCCCGAGTCGGTGCCGGACCCGGCGTTCGGCATCGCGTCCGGCGACTCGACGGCGCCGGAGCCCGCGGCGGTGTGACCCCTGTCCGCCCCGGGCGCCGTGCCGCTCCCGCGCCCGGGGCGGTGGGCCGTGGTCGGGTGAGTCAGGACGACTGCGGCAGGGCGTAGTTCCCGAAGCCCGTCCAGTCGAGGGCCACGCAGGCCTCGTCGCCGACCACCCAGGCGTCGTGGCCCGGCTTGACCTCCATGTAGTCGCCCTCGCCGAACTCGGCCGTCTCCCCGTCGTCCATGACGACCTTCATACGGCCGCTGATCACGTACCCGACGTGCGAGGCCTGACAGCTGTCGGTGCCCGCGAGGGGCTTGACGTGCTGGGACCACTTCCAGCCCGGCTCGAAGACGGCGCGGCCCACCGAGCCGCCGTCACCGATGAGCAGGTCGAGCCTGCCCTTGTCGCCCTCGAAGGGGCGCGTCTCGTCAGCCGAGTCGAAGCTCTTTCGTACGATGCCGGCCATCATGCACTCCCGGCGGTGGAATAGGCCCGTTTCCCCGAGTCCTCTTCCAGGCTACGCCGGGGCATCACCGGCCACGCGCCACGGGGAGCCCCGCATATCGATACGAGGCACGGTCCACCTTTGCATCGAATTTTCGCCGAAGAGAAATCGCCCTTTGGTGGATCCCTGCACAGGAACGGTCTCGATTCTGTGCGCATCACGTACCGGGCAGACCTACACATAAAGGCCAGATAAGCGCACAATGAAGCAGCGGCGTGACTGCCGCACTGCGGCCTGACATGCATGACGCCAGAAGGAGGCGAGTCACATGGCCGACGTCTCTCATCGCCACGGTGATATCGCGGGACACCCGGACGCACCGGAAATGCGGGACCGATATGCCCGCATGCTCCAGACCCGAGGGGTCGCGGCCGTCGAGGAGCTCGTGATCCTCGCCGGTGTGTGGGCCGCGATCTCGGCGTGGACGGTCCACTTCGCGGCCGCCCGGCCGGAGCTCGCCCTCACCAACCTGATCGTCGGCATCTCCCTCGCCCTGCTGGGCCTGTGCATGTCGATGGTCCCCGAGAGGTCGCAGGACCTGAACTTCGTCGTCCTGCTCCTGGGCGCGTGGCTGATCGTGGCGCCGTGGGTGGTCACCCGGAACCCCGACACGGGAATGATCCTCAGCAACGTGATCACCGGTGCGTGTGTCTGCCTGTTCTCCCTCACGGCCGGCGGACTGCTCATGACCAAGCGGCGGACGACGTGACGCTCTGATCCCCCGGACCGTCGTCGGTCCTCTCCTTGAACGGCGGCACCTCCCCCACCGGAGGTGTCGCCGTTCACGCGCACCTCTGGTCAACGGCAATCTCCCGGTAACGAATTGACCGATGTGGTTTCAGCCACCCGGGTTCTGCGCAGACCTTGCTCCACAGAGAGAGCTTCCGCTCCCACACCCATTCCCCGGGGGGCCCAGGTGAACTGGTACGTCGACGTTCTCAAGAAGTACGCGGTGTTCGACGGCAGAGCGCGCCGCAAGGAATTCTGGATGTTCGTCCTGTTCAACGCGATCATCCTGACCGTCCTGACCCTGGTGGACGAGGTGATCGGCTTCAGGCTGCTGTCGTCCCTCTACGGGCTCGCCGTCCTCCTGCCGTACGTGGGCGTGCTGATCCGCCGCCTGCACGACACCGGACGTTCGGGCTGGTGGGCTCTGCTCGCCCTCATCCCGGTGGCCGGGGTGATCGTCCTGATCGTCTTCTGCGCCGGCGAGGGCGAGCAGCAGCAGAACGCGCACGGCCCGAACCCGAAGGCCGCCCCGGCCTACTGACGGCGCTCTCCCTCCGCGCCGAAGCCCGAGCCCCCGGACCTCCCGTTCCGGGGGTCTCGCGCGTACGGGCGCCTCTGCATAGAGCCGCCGCGGAGCGTTTGACCGCACCGCCTTGTGCGCGATGGCGCACGACCGGCTCCCACCGCCCCGCCTAGCCTCGCCGCAACGGCACGAACGAGGGGCGGAACCACCGGTGAACTGGCACATCCACGACTACCGCGAGAGCGATCTCGCCGCCGTCGTCCATCTGATCGACACCACCGCCGAGCTCGGGCAGGAGTCCGTCTTCTCGCTCGCCGAGTGCATCGGCGCCCTCACCACCCGCCAGCCGGCCGTGGTCGCCGTGCACCAGGGCGTCCCCATCGGGGCGGCGCTCGCGTGCGTCTCCGGCGAGCGGGCCTGGGTCATGCGGATCGCGATCTCCTCGGCGTGGCGGGGCCGCGGCCTCGCCAGCGCCCTGCTCGTGGAGCTGGAGCGACGGCTCGTCGCGGCCCGCGTCGGACGCATCGCCTACGTCCTGCCGGAGGAGGAGCTCCTCGGCGAGGGACTGCTGAACGCCGGGTACACCCGCCAGCCGGCCGTCGCGTACTTCGAGAAGGTGGAACCGCTGCACGGCCCCGCCGCCGGGCTCCTCGACGACCTGGGCGGCCGGCTGCTCCCCGGCGACCTGTGGGCGAAGGTCGCGGGCATGGAGCGGGAGAAGGACCTGATCGAGCGCCGGGTGGTGCTGCCCCTGGCCGAGCCGGAGCGGGCCACCCGGCACGGGGTGCGGCCGCCGCGCGCGGTGTGTCTGTTCGGCCCGCCCGGCACCGGCAAGACCACGTTCGCTCGGGGCATCGCCTCACGTCTCGGCTGGCCCTTCGTGGAGATCCTGCCCTCGCGGCTCGCCGACGAGGGCAACCTCGCCGCCGCCCTGCGGTCCGCGTTCGCCCGGATCGCCGAGCTGGAGCGGGTGCTGGTCTTCATCGACGAGGTCGAGGAGATCGCCCCGGTCCGCTCCGAGCCCGCCCAGCCCGGCGGCATGCACGGCGTGACGAACGAGCTCCTCAAGCTCATCCCGGGCTTCCGGGAGCGGGACGAACGGCTGCTCGTCTGCGCCACCAACTCGATCCGCTCCCTCGACCCGGCGTTCCTCCGCCCCGGCCGCTTCGACTACCTGATCCCCATCGGTACGCCGGACAAGGCGGCGCGGGCGGCGATCTGGGCCCGCTACACCGACGGGCGCACGGACGTCGACATCGACGAACTGGTGCTCGCGAGCGAGCTGTTCACCCCCGCCGACATCGAGCACGCGGCCCGGATCGCCGCTCAGTCCTCCTTCGAGCGGGACCTGCTCGCCGTCGGGGGGCGCGGCGGCGACGCCCCGGCGCCCGGCGCGAGCACGGCGGACTACCTGGAGGCCATCGCCGAGTGCCGGCCGACGGTCACGCCGGAGATGATCGACCAGTTCGCGTCGGACATCACGACACACGCCCGTACCTGAGGGCGAACCGCTCCCCGGCCGCGTCCAGTTCGGCCCGGTCGGGCGGCTGGGCGCCGGCCCGGGAGACGGTGACGGCCGCCGCCGCGCCGGCCCGCGCCAGCAGCCTCGCGAGGTCCTCGGCGCCGAGCGCGAGGAGGGCCTCCCGCCCCCGCCCGGCGAGGGCGTCGAGAACGGCGGACATGAAGGAGTCGCCCGCGCCGACCGTGTCGACGACGGAAACCTTCGGGGCCCCGGCGACGACCGTGCCCCGCCCGGTGAGGGCGAGCGAGCCGGCCGCGCCCCGGGTGACCAGGACGACGGCCGGGCCGAGCGCCAGCCAGCGGGCGGCGACCGCCTCCGGCTCCTCGCCGGGGTACAGCCAGGCCAGGTCCTCGTCGCTCGCCTTCACCAGGTCGCTCAGTGCGACGCAGCGCTCGACGCGGGCGACGGCCTCGCCGCGCTCCCCCATCAGCGCGGGCCGCACATTGGGGTCGTAGCTGACCGTGGCGCCGCCGCGGAGCCGCTCGACCTCGGCGACGACGGCGGCCGCGCCGGGGGCGGTGACGGCCGCGATGGAGCCGATGTGCACGTGACCGGGCCGCTCCTGCCCCGGGAGCCCGTCGGTCTCCAGCGTCCAGGCGATGTCGAAGGTGTACGCGGCGTGCCCGTGCGCGTCGAGCCCGACGACCGCCGACGGGGTGCGGACGGGTGCGCCGCCGATCTCGACCCGTACGCCCGCGCCCTTCAGGTGGTCGGCGATCAGCCGCCCGGTGGGGTCGTCGGCGAGCTGGGTGAGCAGGGTGACGTCCCGCCCCAGTCGGCCGAGGCCGAGGGCGACGTTGGCGGGGCTGCCGCCCGGGTGGATCCGCTCGGCGCCGTCGGCGCCGCGCACGATGTCGGCGACGCACTCGCCGATCACCAGGAAGGACATGGGGCAGAGCTCCTCGGCAGGGGGGTCCGGGATGCGGCGGGCCGTCATCGGGACCGGCGGTAGAGGACCTGGCGGGCGTCCCACTCGACGAAGGACTCGGCGTGCTCCAGGCCGACGGCCTCCAGGAGCCGGCGGGACCTGTGGTTCGCCTCCTGGGTGACCGCCACGACGCTCGGCGTGGTCTCCAGGGCCCGCGCCACGGCCGCGGCGACCGCCTCGCGCGCGTAGCCGTGCCCCCAGTGCTCGGGCAGGAACTGGTACGAGACCTCCGTCTCTCCGCCCCGGCCGCCCGCCTCCACCGTGACGAGTCCGAGCAGGACACCGTCCTCGGCCCGGACCACCGCGTGGAAACCGGGTGCCCCGACGATCCTCCGCTGCCGGATCCGGACGACCGAGTCGATCACGGGGCCGCCCAGGTGGCGGCGCACCTCCGGATCGGTCCACAGCCTCGTCACGGCGGGCAGGTCGGCGCTCCGGACGGCCCGCAGCACCAGCCGCTCGGTGACGAGCGGACCGGCGGGGGGCGCGGGCTCCGGGAGGGGAGCGGGGTGCGGCGAGACGGTCACGCCTCCGATCATCTCAGGCCGGAGGCGGAAGCGGGGCCGGGGACGGTGAGGGTGCGCACCGTCCCCGCCGCGCTCCGGCTCCGGACCTGACCCTGCCCGAAGCGGCGGATCAGCCGGCGACGACCCCCGTGTTCTGGCAGGCGGTCAGCAGCCAGCGGCCGTCGTCCTGCTTCGACACCACGTACAGCGGGGCGCCCTCGCTCTCCTCCCCCGGGGAGAGGTACCGCTGACGGACCTTGACCGCCGCGACGTCGGGGCGGATGAAGAGCACGTGCGCCACCTCGTAGGTGACCTTGCCGTCCCAGCTCGCCGCGGGGAGGACCGCACGGGTGAACTCGGCGATCGCGTCGCGGCCGATGAGGACCTTGCCGTGGGCCGTCGTCCAGATCGCGTCCGGGTGGAAGAGGCCCAGGAACTCCTCCGGGTCCTTGTTCTGCTGGGAGTGCTCGACGGTGGCGACGAGCCGGCGGATCGCTTCGGTGTCCGCCGCGTGGTTCGTGGATTCGGTGGTCATGTGGATCATCGTCACACCTCAAGCGCGGTCGAGGTCAAGTGGAGTGTCAGGCACCGGAGTCGGGCCGGTCTCCGGCCGCCGCCAGGGCGTCCCTGATCGACTCCCAGTCCTGCGGCGTCGGCGCGGGTGACTCCCGCGCCGTGGCGACGTCCTTGTAGCCGCTGGAGGTGACCACGCACACCACCGGCCCCTCGGTCCCGCGCGACCCGTGGGCGCGGAAGCCGGCGAGCCCGGCCGCGGCGGAGGTCTCGCACCAGATCCCCTGGGCCGCCAACTCGGCTTTCGCCGCAGCCATCTGAGGATCCGTCACGGTACGGACCGCTCCGCCGGTCGTGCGGACCGCGAGGACGCCGCGGTAGCTGTTGACCTCGCAGTCGATGGCGTAGGCGGCCGTCGGCCCGACGGGGACGCGGGCGACGGGCCGGCCGGTGCGCAGGGCCTCGGTCAGCGCACCGGCGGCCGCGGGCTCCGCCGCGTACACGCGGGGCACCGATCCGGTGACGCCGAGCCGCGCCAGCTCCTGGAAGCCCTTGGCCACGCCGAAGAGCAACTCGCCGTAGCCCGTGGGCAGATGCACCTCCGCGGGTGCGCGCCCCAGGTCGAGCGCGATCTCGTACGCGATCGTCTTGTAGCCCTCCGGGCCGAAGGGGTGCCCGGTGTGCGCGCCGTCCGTGACGCTGCTGACGCTCTGGAAGCCGAGCTCGTCCACGATGCGGCGCATCAGCGGACGCACCGAGGCGAGCGGGACGGTGAGGACGGTCGCCCCGTAGGCGCGGAGGTGGGAGGCGACGGCGGGCGGCGCGTCCGGGGAGGTGAAGACGGCGCACGGCAGTCCGGCACGGGCCGCGTAGGCGGCGGCCGCGGCTCCGTGGTTGCCGGACGAGGAGACCACGACACCGCGCGCGCCCGAGGCGACGGCGGCACTGACGGCGACCCGGTTGAGCCGGTCCTTGTGGCTCCACGTCGGGTTGCGGGACTCGTCCTTGATCCAGACGCCGTCGGGGAGCCCCACCAGGGGCGTGTTGCCCTCGCCGAGACCGGGCGCGGCCAGCGGCGGGAGCAGCGGGGCCCAGCGTTCCAGACCGTGGGCGGCCGGGCGTGCGAACAGGTCGGCGGGGACCCGGTCGTAGGCGTAGTCGATGTCCAGGGGGTACGCCACGTCCTCGGTGGACGTGACGGGGCAGCCTCCGGTGAGCGGCGGCCACAGCGGGTGGCGCACGGACGGATCGGCCAGTGAGCGCTGGGCGGTGGCGAGCGAGGTCATGGGGCGGGTCCCTTCCCGGAAAGGGGGCTCGGAGCGGGTGGTCCGCGGCGGGCCGGCGGGCGGGGGGCAGTCCCTCCCGCCGGTCCGGCCGCTCAGGTCATGCGGCGGGTGAGCGCGGCGAGGGCGCCGGGGCGGCGGCCGGGGACCCGTCGCCGGAGGTCGACGAGGGTCGGGCCGAGCGCGCGGGCGCGGGCGGGATCCTCGATGTGCTCCCACTGGTGGTGGGCGCGGTCGACGGCTCCTTCGACGTCGGGATCGTCCGCGCGCTGGAGCATGCCGAGCCGGGCCTCGGCGGCGGCGAGCCAGAGTTCGCAGCTGCGGGCCGGTTCTCCGGCGAGGCGGGCGAGGTCGGCGCGCACCTCCGTCCAGTGCACGGCCTCCACCGACCGGGGCCCGTGGCGGCGCAGGGCGTCGTGCTCCCAGGCCGCCGCCACCGCCGCCGCCTCCCCGTGCCGCCCGGCCATGGCGGCGGCGAGGATCGCGGGGTGGGGGTCCACGGGCGCCGCGGCACCGGCCGCAGCGGCGGGAGCGGGGGCCGGAGGGGTCGCGGGTGCGTAGGCCGGGGGGATCGCCGGCACGGGTGCGGGCCGGGGCACACGGGCGGCCGCCGGGGCGGACCCCGCGACGGGGACGCGGGAGGGCCGGGGCGTGGACGGGGTACGGGTCGGGGGCGCGGGCGCGGCGGCACCCGCCCGCGCCGGCGGAGGTGCGGGGGTGGGCGTGAGGAACACCGGTTCCGGTACGGGTGCCACCGCCACCGCGCGCGCGGCGGCCTCCGCGTGCGCCGCCTCGGGGCTCAACCGGACTCCGGAACGCCAGAGTTCGGCCCGGGCACGCAGATATTCGGGGGTCGCGGGCTCGCCCCTGCGCGGGGCGGGCACCACGCGCGCGTGGAGCAGGGGACCGGGTCCCAGGTGCAGCAGCCCCGGGGCGGCGGCGAGGCACTGCCAGACCTCCGGGTCGGCCGCGAGGTCCGCGACGACGGTCGTGGTGCCGGGTGGCCGCACGCCGAGTTCGCCGGCGAGCCAGTGCCAGGGCAGCGCCGTGTAGCGGAGCGTCGCCGGGGTGGTGCGGGCGAGCGCGAGATGCGGCAGCCGCTGGCGGCGGTCGAGGTGGAGCTGGCCCGCCAGGCAGACGACCAGGGGGCCCGGGCTCGCGGCCGCCGCGCGCAGCCGGGTGAGGACGGTCTGCGGGTCCAGCGGATCGGCGAGCTCGACGACCGTGGCGGCGGCGGTGCCGGTGAGGATCCCGGGCGGGACGGCGGCGAGCGCAGGCAGGACGGAGGCGGCGTCCATCGCGCGGCCCCGTCCGGCGGGGGCGGCCGCGAGCAGCACCGCCGTACCCACCGCGCTCACGGACACCTCACCCACGGCTTCGGCGCCCGCACCCGTGACGTCGCCGCCCGCGCCGGCTCCCGGCGCTCCCGGCGCTCGATCCTCCGGTACCACCGCACCCACCCCCGTACGCATGCCCGACTCCCCCGCGACCGGGCCGCCCGTGGGCCTCACACCCGCGCCCACCGTGCCGTTTCCGTCGTCGTTCACCACCCGAGCACCGTAACGCGTCGCGCACTGTCCGATAATCGCCGGGCCTTTGACATATGCCAGAAGCACCACCGGATCGAGTGTTGCCAAATCCCTTACGGGCTTCGGCGGGCTGTGCCACAGTCGTCTCCGGGCCACCTTCCACACCTGGCCGCGCCGCGCCTGTATCGGAGTACGACATGCCGTCCCATCTGTTCGCGGACCGCCCCGCCCAACCCCCGGAGCCGGGCGCGGTGGACGCGCTGATCACGCAGACCCGTCGGCTGCGCGGCGAGGTGGACGCCGTCCGCAGGGACGCCGCGGCGGACGAGGACGATCCCCGACAGCGCTGGCAGCGCGCCCTGTGCGACCTCGCGGTGCACCAACTCGACGATCTGGGTGCCCAGTTGGGACAGCTCCGGGCAGGCGTCCCGGCGACCGCGATCCCTCAGGAGGAGTCCGGGGCCGAGGCGGGCGAGGCCGTCGTCGACACCTCGCTGCCGACCGCCCCCGGCACGGCGTACGGCGTGGCCGCCCCGCCCCGCACGGGTTCGCTGCTCTCCCGCGTCGGCAGTGCCGAGTGGAACCTGCTCACCGACGAGGTCAGCTGGTCCGAGGAGCTGTTCCAGATCTTCGGACGGCCCCGCGAGAGCGGCCCGATGTCCCTCGACGAGATGCCCACGATGGTCTTCGCCGAGGACCAGCCCGTCCTGCAGTCGATGGTGACGGACTCCCTCATCGACGGGAAGCCGATCGACGGCGAGTTCAGGATCGTGCGGACGGACGGCAGCGTGCGCACGGTGCACATGACCGGCGAACCCGTCCTCGACTCCGACGGCTGCACGGCCTCGATGTGGGCCGTCCTCCGGGACGTCAGCGAACTGCGGCGCAGCGAGCGGGCCGTCCGCGAGAGCCGGGACAGTCTGGAGCGCAGCCGCCACATCGAGCTCACCGAGCGCCGGGTCGCCGTCGAGCTGCAGGAGGCGGTCCTCCCGCCGTGGCGCGGCTCGCTCCGCTTCGCCCACGGCGGCCCCGCCCCGCTCGACGTGGCCGCGCACTACCTCCCGGCCGCCAGCACCGGGCTGATCGGCGGCGACTGGTACGACGCCCTCGCGCTGCCCGACGGCGACGCGCTGCTGACCGTCGGCGACCTGACCGGCCACGGGGTCGCCGCGACCTCCTCCATGGCCATGCTCCTCGGGGCCCTGCGCGGCATGGCCGTCGCCGGCATCCGGCCCGCCGCGCTGATGGGCCACCTCAACCAGCTCCTGGAGACCTCGGTGCAGCCCGCGCTCGGCAGCGCGATGTGCTGCAGGTACGACCCGGTGGCCCAGACCCTGGTGTGGGCCCAGGCCGGCCACCCCGCCCCGCTGCTCTTCCGCGACGGGACGGGGCACGCGCTCCGGCGGCCCGAGGGAGTGCTGCTCGGGGCGACGACCGGCGCCGCCTACGGCGAGGCCGAGACCCGGCTGCTCCCGGGTGACCTGCTGGTCCTGCACACCGACGGGCTGACCCGTGGCGGTGGCACGGACGACGACACGGGCGCACGACGGCTCCTCGCCCTCGGCCCCCGGCTCGCCCGGGCGCGGGACGCGCAGGACGGCGTGCGCGCGGTGCTGGAGGAGTTCGGCGAGGAGGCACGCGAGGACGACGCCTGCGTGATGGTGGTGCGGGTCTCCCGCTGACACCGGCCGACGGCACGTGACACGGGCGCCGCACACCGGGATCGCCTGCCGGGACCACCGCGGGTTCCCCGCTGAGGATTCCGCCACGACCTGACCCGAGCCTCCCCGTCCCACCGGACGGGGAGGCTCAGGCCTGTCCGGTCCTGGGGCGGTTGACGGGAGACCTGGGGAGGGCGAGTTCGATCTCCTCGCGCAGGTTCTCGATCCTCGAGTAGCCCGCGTACTGTCCGGTGAGCCGGTACATCTCCCGCAGCCGGTCCCAGGTCCGGTGGGACGACGTGTCCCCCATGGACATCAGGGCGAGCCGGGCGTACCGGTCGGCCTGCTCCGGGTCGTCGGCGATGAAGCACGCCGAGGCGAGGGAGATGTGGTCGAACAGCTTCGAGCGGTCGTGGCCGCCCCGCCGCAGTTCCAGGGCCAGTTTGGCGTGGCGCTGCGCCGGGATCGCCGCCGTCGGGTCGTGCTCGGCGAGGGTGCGGTACGCGAGGGCCTGCATGCCGTGCATGTCGGCCTCGTCGAAGTTCTGCATCCAGCTCGGCTTCTCGTCCTGCCGGTCGGACACGAACAGTTCCTCGGCCTCGCCGAGCGTGCGCCGCATGGCCTGTCCCCGGCCCATCGAGGCCTGCGCCCAGGCCTCGATGGTGTGGAACATGGCCTGGGTGCGCGGCAGCACCCGCTCCCCCGAGCCCGCCTTGGCGAGCTTCATGAGGTCGAGCGCGTCGTCGGGACGGCCCAGGTGGACCATCTGACGGGCGGCCCGGGACAGCGCCTCGCCGGCCCGGGGCCGGTCGCCGCCCTCGCGCGCCGCGTGGGCGGCGATGACGAAGTACTTCTGCGCCGTCGGTTCGAGACCGACGTCGTGGGACATCCAGCCCGCCAGGACCGCCAGGTTGGCGGCGACGCCCCACAGACGGCGCTGGAGGTGGTCGGCGTGGCGGTAGGCGAGCATGCCGCCCACCTCGTTGAGCTGGCCCACGACCGCCTTGCGCTGGAGTCCGCCGCCCCGGGAGGCGTCCCAGGCACGGAACACCTCCACTGAGTGCTCCAGGGCCTCGATCTCCTCCGACCCGATGGGGGCGGCCTCGTAGCGGTCGTACCCGGCGGGGTCGGCGTGGAGGGGATCGGTCGCCCGCGGGGCGGCGCCCTTGCGTGCGGGGTCGGTCTGCAGCCAGTCGTGCATGGCGTTGCTGAGTACGGAGCCGGCGGCAAGCGCGGCACCCGCGCCCACCAGGCCGCGTCGGTTGAGCATGAGGTCCATTCCCGTGAATTCGGTGAGGACCGCCGCCGTACGATCGGGTGCCCAGGGCAGTTCGTCAGGGTTCTCCGTCTTCCTGACGTCCTGCTTCTTTCCGGCGCGCCCGTGTCGTACGAACCCGAGGTCCTCGATGGTCACGACACGGCCGAGTCGCTCGGTGAACAGTGCTGCCAGCACCCGGGGGACGGGATCGCGCGGGGTCTCGCCCCGGTCGATCCACCTCCGCACCCGCGAGGTGTCGGTCGCCAGCTGGGGGTGGCCCATGGCCGCCGCCTGCCGGTTGACCAGTCTCGCGAGTTCGCCCTTGGACCAGCCGGCCAGGCCGAACAGGTCTGCCAGGCGGGTGTTGGTTTGCTCGGTCACGTCTAAGCCCCCAGGTTCTCGGCTGAGTTGACAGTAGCCCGCTGTCATAGGCCTGGCGACAATTCGCCAGGCTTCGCCAGGGTGCGCGAGATGTTCCGCCACCCGTGCCCGGGTGTCAGGTAGGAACGCGCCACCCCGCCCCGCCGACCGGCCCTCATTCCCCAGGGTGCGGACCGGGGGCGGGCGGGGCGACGCACGCAACTCGTCGGCACACGAAGGGATCTGTCCTCCATGTACACAGCATCGTCCTCCGTGTCCGCCCCGCCCCGGCCGCAGCACCGGATCATCCCCGCCGGCGCCGGTCCGTACCTCGCCCCCGCCCCGCAGGCCGTCAGGCCGAGGCGCTGGGCGGGCGGCACCGGTACCCAGCCCGTCAGCGGGAGAATCGATCTGTCCGGCCCCCAGGGGGCGCAGCTGAAGATGGCGATCGCGTCGGTCCACCGGATCTGCCCGGAGTTCAACCCCGTGCAGGTGCTGCGGCGCAGCGGCCGTTCCGTACTGATCGTCGGGACGACCGGGCGGACCACGGCGGTCGCGAAGTGTTTACTGGACCACTCGCCCGCGTGGGTGGAGCGGTTCCGGCACGAGATAGCGTCCTACCGCTCCTTCGTCCGTCACCGTCCGCCGGTGCGCGCGCCGCGGCTGATCGCCGCGGACCCGGAGAACTGCACGCTGGTGATCGAGCGGATGCCCGGGCGGGCGGCGGCGCTGTCGCGCCACCCCGTCGAGGCTCCGCCCCGGGCCGACGTGCGGGCCGCGCTCGGCGCGATCGCCCGGCTCAACGCCTGGCGGCCGCCGGCCGGGACCTTCGACGCCCCGCTGGACTACGGCGCCCGGATCGCGCGTTACCACGAACTCGGCCTCTTCACGGACCGGGACCGGGACGACCTGCAGAAGCTGCTGCACGGTCTGGCGCAGGCGGGCGGCCGCCAGGGCATGGGCCAGTTCTGTCACGGTGACGCCCTGCTCTCCAACATCCTGCTGTCCCCCGCGGGGCCGGTCCTCGTCGACTGGGAGCACGCGGGCTGGTACCTGCCGGGCTACGACCTGGCGACGCTGTGGGCGGTGCTCGGTGACGCGCCGCTGGCCCGGCGCCAGATCAGTCAGCTCGCCCAGCAGGCCGGACCGGCCTCCCGGGACGCCTTCCTGGTGAACCTGATGATCGTGCTGACGCGGGAGATCCGTACCTACGAGACGGCGGTGCAGCGCACCATGAAGGAGGCTCCGCCGGCCGGTTCCGTGCCGGTGCCCTCGGGGGCGCTCGCGCCCGGCGAGGAACAGCGGCTGCTGCTGAGGCGGCTGCACGACGACTGCGCCATGGCACGGCGGGCCGTGCGCGCGGCGGTCGGGACGCGCTGAAGGGGCGGGTCCTGCCGACCACACGGGGGCGGTGGGGCGGGGGGCCGGGGGCGGCCCCCCACGACCGGGGCGCCCCGGCTTGGCGTGGCGACCGCCACCCCCGCGGGCCCCCCCCCAACGGGGCCGACCAGGTAACCGACCCGCACCCGGG
>NZ_JBHWFF010000001.1:455814-555527 GCF_042733785.1 Streptomyces sp. NPDC059695
GGGGGGGGGGGGGGGGGGGGGGCCGCGTTGGTGGGGGGGTCGTCGCCTACGCGGGGGGGGGGGCGGGCTGTGCGGGGCGCGCAAACCCCCGGGCGCGGGCCCCCCCGGCTTGTCCGGGTCCTCCTCCCCGGCCGGGGAACACCTCCATTGGTCCACTCCAGTGACGCGTCCCAGGCCCGGGACCCGTCTCCGCGAAACTCCGCCGTCCGGCCTCCATTCCCACTCTGACGTGGGAACTTCCTTTTACGCAGGTGTGATTGACGGGACGTCCGGGAGCCGATACCCCTGTACGGGTCCGGCCCCGCACGCCCCCCGTGTCACCCCCTGCCTCTGGAGGCCGCCTTGCTGCGTTCCGCGTCGCGCAGACGTCCGTCACCGTTCCGCGTGCCGGGGGCGGTGGGCGCCCTGGCGTCCGCCGCCCTGCTGGTCCCCCTGCTGTCCGCCGCCCCGCCCGCCGGCGCCGAGGTGCCCGAGGCGGGTGTCCTCCAGGGGCAGTTCGCCCGGGCGGCCGAGCGTCAGGGCGTCCCCGAGAGCGTGCTGCTCGCCGTCGCGTACCTCCAGTCGCGGTGGGACACCCATGGTGGTGCGCCGAGCGTGACCGGCGGCTACGGCCCGATGCACCTGACGGACACGGCGACGGCGCTCGCCGGGACCGTCCCGCACCACTCCGACGGGGACGAGGACGCCCGCGGCGACGCCTCGCGCCCGGTCCGGACGGGCGGCGACGTCCCGGTGCCGGCGCCCGACGAGCTGCCCGGGCGGCTGCGCACCCTGGAGCGGGCCTCCGCGCTGACCGGGATCCCGGCCGAGGAGCTGCGCACCGTGCCGGCCGCGAACATCGAGGGCGGTGCGGCGCTGCTCGCGGCGGCGCAGCGCGAGGCCGGGCTCCCGGCCGGCGCGGACCCGGCCGACTGGTACGGGGCGGTGGCGCGCTTCTCCGGTGCGGACGACTCGGCGACGGCGGCCGCGTACGCGAACGACGTGTTCGACGTGATCCGTACCGGGGAGACGCGGACGACGGACAGCGGGCAGGTGGTGACGCTCCCGGCCGCTCCGGCGGTCGCGCCCGCCACGGGCCAGGTGGCGGCCCTGGGTCTGCGCCGGCCCGCCGCGGGTCCCGTGGAGTGCCCGGCCTCGGTGGCCTGCGAGTGGGTCCCGGCGCCGTACGAGGAGTTCGGCGACGGGGACTACGGCAACCACGACAAGGCGAACCGGCCCGCCTCGCAGTCGATCGACTACATCGTGATCCACGACACCGAGGCCGACTGGAACACCACCCTGAAGCTGGTCCAGGACCCGACGTACGTGTCCTGGCAGTACTCGCTGCGCTCCTCCGACGGGCACGTCGCCCAGCACGTGCCGCTGAAGGACGTCGCCTGGCACGCGGGCAACTGGTTCGTGAACGCCAAGTCGGTCGGCCTGGAGCACGAGGGCTTCCTGACCTCGCCGGACTCCTGGTACACGGAGGCGATGTACCGCTCGTCGGCGCGCCTGGTGCGGTACCTCGCCGCCCGGTACGACATCCCGCTGGACCGCCAGCACATCCTGGGCCACGACAACGTGCCGGGCACGGTGACGTCCACGATCAAGGGCATGCACACGGACCCGGGGCCGTACTGGGACTGGGCGCACTACTTCCGGCTCCTCGGCCGTCCGATCACGCCGAGCGCCGGTCCGCGCGCGGGGGTGGTGACGATCCGGCCCGACTACGACACCAGCCGGCCGGTCTACACGGACTGCGCGACGGCGGGACAGGCGTGTGCGCCGCACGGCAGCGGGGCGGTGCGCCTGCACACGGCGCCGAGCGCCGACGCGCCCCTGGTGAAGGACATCGGTCTGCGCCCGGGCGGGCAGGACTCCACGACCGGGGTCAACGACACGGGGGCGCGGGCCTCGACCGGGCAGAGCTTCGCGGTGGCGGAGCGCCGGGGCGACTGGACGGCCGTCTGGTACCTGGGGCAGAAGGCGTGGTTCCCGAACCCGGTGAAGGAGCCGACCGCGGTGAACGCGCGGGGGCTCGTCCTGACGCCCCGGGAGGGTCTGACGGAGGTGCCGGTGTACGGACGGGCGTATCCGGAGGCCTCGGCCTATCCGGCGGGCGTCCCCGTGCAGGCGGTGTCGCCGTTGCCGTACAGGCTGCTCGCCGGTCAGCGGTACGTGGTGGGGGGACGCACCCCGGGCGAGTACTACTTCGCGCCGGTGTTCGACCCGACCGGCCACACGGTGGTCCGGGGTCAGGAGGAGTACTACCAGATCCAGTTCGGCCACCGGGTCGCCTTCGTGAAGGCAGCTGACGTGCGGGTTTCCCGCGCCTGACGGAGGGCTGGCCGAAAGATGCGGGGTGGTGCCGGGCGTGGGGTCCGGCGCCACCCTTTCGGCGTTCATACGACTATCAAGGAGATCGCGTGCGCCGTACGGGCGACGGGTAAGGCTGGGCCGGTCATCGCCCCCGCTCACCGGAAGGCCCTCCAGGACATGCCTCAGCCCTTCGTCATGCCGGATTTCTATGTTCCGTATCCGGCCCGGCTCAACCCCCATGTGGAGGCCGCCCGCACGCACACGCGTGACTGGGCGCGCGCGATGGGGATGCTGGAGGGCTCGGGGGTCTGGGAGGAGCACGACCTCGACTCCCACGACTACGCGCTGCTCTGCGCGTACACGCACCCGGACTGCGCCGAGGAGGTCCTGAACCTCGTCACCGACTGGTACACCTGGGTCTTCTTCTTCGACGACCACTTCCTCGAGGTCTTCAAGCGCACCCAGGACCGGGCCGGCAGCAAGGCCTACCTGGACCGGCTGCCGCTGTTCATGCCGGCGGATCCGGCCGTGGGCATGCCCGAGCCGGTCAACCCCGTCGAGGCGGGTCTCGCGGACCTCTGGCGGCGCACCGTCCCCGCGATGTCCGGGGGCTGGCGGACGCGGTTCGCGGAGGCGACGGAGCATCTGCTCTACGAGTCCCTGTGGGAGCTCGACAACATCAACGACGGGCGGGTCGCCAACCCCCTGGAGTACATCGAGATGCGCCGCAAGGTGGGCGGCGCGCCCTGGTCCGCCGGGCTCGTCGAGTACGCGGCGGGGGCCGAGGTCCCGGAGGCCGTGGCGTACTCCCGGCCGCTGCGGGTGCTCAGGGACTCCTTCTCGGACGCGGTGCACCTGCGCAACGACCTCTTCTCGTACCAGCGCGAGGTGGAGGAGGAGGGCGAGAACAGCAACGGCGTCCTGGTCCTGGAGCGGTTCCTCGGCTGCACGACCCAGGAGGCGGCGAACGCCGTCAACGACCTGCTGACCTCACGGGTCCAGCAGTTCGAGAACACGGCCCTCACCGAGGTGCCGCTGCTCGCCGCCGAGAAGGGCCTGGGCCCGGCGGAGTGCGCGGCCGTCGCGGCGTACGCGAAGGGGCTCCAGGACTGGCAGTCCGGCGGCCATGAGTGGCACATGCGGTCCAGCCGCTACATGAACGAGGGCATGGTCGGCGGGCCCTCGCACCTGGACGGGATCATCGGCACCTCCGCCCTCGACATCCGGTCCCTCTTCGGGCGGCCGGCGGCAGCCCGGCACCGGGCCTTCACGCACGCGCCGCACCAGCACGTGGGCCCGTCGCTGCTCCCCGAGTTCAACCTGCCGTACCCGCTCACCGTCAACCCCCGTCACGGGGAGGCGGCACGGCACACGGTCGACTGGGCCGAGCGGATGGGGCTCCTCGACGATCTGTGGGATCGGCCGACGGCGGAGGGCTTCGACCTGGCGCTGTGCGCGGCGGGCCTCGACCCGGACGCCTCCGCCGAGGAGCTGGAGCTCAGCGCGGACTGGCTGACCTGGGGGACGTACGCCGACGACTACTACCCGGCGCTCTTCGGGCGGACGGGCGGCCTGGCCGCCGCCAAGGAGCAGACCGACCGGCTCAAGGCCTGCATGCCGCTCGACGAGCCGGCGGCCGGCGCGGCGGCCGCGGTGAACCCGCTGGAGCGCGCCCTCGCCGACGTCTGGGCGCGGACCGCGGTGCCGATGACGTCCGCGGCGCGGGCGGAGCTGCGGCGCGCACTCGACCTGATGCTCGACAGCTGGCTGTGGGAGCTGCACAACGTGGCGCAGCACCGGGTGCCCGACCCGGTCGACTACGTCGAGATGCGGCGCAGCACCTTCGGCTCCGAACTGACCATGCTGCTGTGCCGGCTCCGGCAGGAGGCGGCGCTACCGCCCGAGGTCTTCCGGTCGGGCACGGTCCGCAGCCTGGAGAACGCGGTGATGGACTACGGGGCACTCGTCAACGACCTCTTCTCGTACCAGAAGGAGGTCGAGGTCGAGGGCGAGGTGCACAACGGCGTGCTGGTGCTGCAGAAGTTCTTCGACTGCGACTACCCGACCGCCGTGTCGATGGTCGACGACCTGATGCGGGGCCGGCTGCGCCAGTACGAGAACCTGAAGCAGCGCGAAGTCCCCCTGCTCTACGAGGACTTCGAACTCGACGCGGCCGGGCGTGCGGCCTTCGAGGCGTATCTGCGGGGCCTTGAGGACTGGCTCGCCGGTGTCCTCAACTGGCACCGGAGCGTGCGGCGTTACGGCCCCGAGGACGTGCGCGCGGGCAGCGGCAGCGCGCTGCTGCGGCGCGGCCCGAGGGGGCTCGGGACCTCGGCGGCGCGGATCTCCGAACTGCTCGGCGCGGGCCCGCGCTGAGGAACGCCGAAGGCCTCCGGGCGGTCCCCGGAGGCCTTCGGTCGTCGCGTCGGGCGCGTGCGGTCAGGAGCGCCGGCCGCGCAGGTCGTCGAGCTCGCGGCGCTCGCGCTTGGTGGGGCGCCCCGCGCCCCGGTCGCGCACGGCGGCGACGGCCACGTGCTCGCGCGGCGGCGGGGGCGGGCTGTTGTCGACGTACGCCTCGGCGGCCACCGGCGGGCCGACCCGCTTGACGTGGAGCTCCTTGATCTCGACGATCCGCTCCCGGCCCGCGTGGTGGATCCGGACCTCGTCGCCCGGCTTCACCGCCTGGGCGGGCTTGACCCGCTCGCCGTTCACCTTGACGTGTCCGGCCCGGCAGGCGGCCGCGGCCTGGGAGCGGGTCTTGGTGAGGCGGACCGCCCAGATCCAGGCGTCGACGCGCGCGCTCATGGGCCCCGCTCCCCGTCAGCCCTGCTGGAACAGCTCGGCGGGCAGGGGCTTGAGCAGCGCGTACAGGTCGTCGGTGATCGGCCGGTCCCAACTGGCGATCGTCACGAGGACGTTGTCGCTGCGGTCGAACTGCACACAGGAGATCCGGCTCTCGGAGAGCTTGAGGCGGCGCACGATGAGGAGGTTGTCGCCCTGCATGACGGGGATGTCCTCGGTGTCGAGGACCTCGACCGGCTCGTCGTTCTCCAGGGCCGCGAGGAGCTGGGCCACCTCGAAGGGGATCTGGCCGTCGGAGAGCTCGCGCGCCGGGGAGCCCTCCGGGAGGTTGCCGATGATCATCGCGGGTCCGCGGCCGCCGAACAGGTCGTAGCGGAGGAACACGCCCTGGCAGGAACCGTCGGGTGCGGGCAGCAGACCGGCGCCGAGATTGCCGGGCCAGTCCCCCGGATCCATGGCCAGGACGTCGAAGTCCGGGCCCGCGGGAGTGGCGGCGCTGCGGCGGCGGAGGAAGGACATACGGCCATGGTACGTGCCCCGGCGCGCGACGCGACGCGCCGGGCGCCCGCCCGCGGGTGGGGCCCGTGCGCGTCCGGGGGCGCGGACTGTCACCCGGAGGATCCGGCCGGTGGCGCAGTGCGCACGGCCCGTGTCCGCGGGGCGGGACGGCTCCCCCTCAGCCGGCCGGGTCCGCCGCGTCGGCCGAACGGCGCGAGAGCGCGCTCAGAACGTCCAACGCCTCACCCGCGCGACCGTGTTCGACGAAGAGGTGGTCATGATGGAATCCGGCCACCACGTTGCAGCTCAGGCCGGCGGCGGCGAGCTCGCCGGCGACGGCCGCGGTGAGCCCGACCGCGTCGAGCGCGGAGTGCACCCGGAGCGTGATCCGGCCCGCCACGTAGTCGTACGCGAGCCCGGCGGAGTCGGCCTCCTCCTGCCGTACGACGAGGGTGAGGCCCTCGGGTTCGGCGACGGTGACGACGGGGGCGACCCCGGCCGGGGCGGGGCCGTCCACCGTGGTGAAGACGTAGCGGCCGGGGTCGAGGTCCGGGCGCATGCCGGCGAGGAGCCTGGTCAGGTCACGTTCCGCGTTCATGGGGGCCAGGGTAGGCCCCCGGGCGGCGGGTCAGCCGGTGGGCGGGGTGTCCCCGACGAGCCACATGGAGAAGAACTGGGCGCCGCCGCCGTAGGCGTGCCCGAGCGCCCGGCGCGCCCCCTCGACCTGGTGGGCGCCGGCGTCGCCCCGCACCTGAAGGGCCGCCTCGGCGAAGCGGATCATCCCGGAGGCTCCGATGGGGTTCGTGGAGAGCACGCCGCCGGAGGGGTTCACGGGCAGGTCGCCGTCGAGTTCGGTCACCCCGGCCTCGGTGAGCTTCCAGCCCTCGCCCTCCTCGGCGAAGCCGAGGTTCTCCAGCCACATGGGTTCGTACCAGGAGAACGGCACGTACATCTCGACGGCGTCGATCTCGCGCCTCGGGTCGGTGATGCCGGCCTGCCGGTAGACGTCGGCGGCGCAGTCGCTGCCGGCCCGCGGGGAGACGAAGTCCTTGCCCGCGAAGAGGGTGGGCTCGCTGCGCATCGCCCCGCCGTGCACCCAGGCGGGCGGGCGCGGGGCGCGGTCGGCGCCGGCGCGGTCGGTGAGGACCATGGCGCAGGCGCCGTCGGAGGAGGGGCAGGTCTCGGAGTAGCGGATGGGGTCCCAGAGCATCGGGGACGCCTGGACCTTCTCCAGGGTGAGGTCGTGCTCGTGGAGGTGGGCGTACGGGTTCCTGAGCGCGTTGCGCCGGTCCTTGTACGCGACGAGGGAGCCGATCGTGTCGGGGGCTCCGGTGCGGCGCATGTAGGCCCGGACGTGCGGGGCGAAGAAGCCTCCGGCGCCGGCGAGCAGCGGCTGCTGGAAGGGGACCGGCAGGGACAGGCCCCACATGGCGTTGGACTCGGACTGCTTCTCGAAGGCGAGGGTGAGGACGGTCCGGTGCACGCGCGCGGAGATCAGGTTGGCGGCGACGAGCGCGGTGGAGCCGCCGACCGATCCGGCGGTGTGCACCCGGAGCATGGGCTTGCCGACCGCGCCGAGGGCGTCGGCGAGGTACAGCTCCGGCATCATGACGCCCTCGAAGAAGTCGGGGGCCTTGCCGATGACGACGGCGTCGATGTCCGCCCAGGTCAGCTCCGCGTCCTCCAGGGCGCGGACGGCGGCCTCGCGGACGAGTCCCGCGATCGAGACGTCCCGGCGGGCGGCGACGTGCTTGGTCTGGCCGACGCCGACGACGGCCACGGGCTCCTTAGGCACGGTTCTCTCCTTCCAGGACCGCGACCAGGTTCTGCTGGAGGCAGGGTCCCGAGGTCGCGTGGGCGAGGGCGCGGTCGGACGCGCCGCGGTGGATGCGGGCGGCGGCCTCGCCGAGCCGGATGAGTCCCGCGGCCATGACGGGGTTGGCGGCGAGGGCGCCGCCCGAGGGGTTGACGGTGACGCTCGCGTCGAGACCGAGGGCCTTGCGCAGGACGACCTCCTGGGAGGTGAAGGGCGCGTGGAGTTCGGCGGTGTCGACGGGGCGGTCGAAGGCCCCGGCCCGTTCGGCGGCGAGGCGGGTGGAGGGCGAGTCGGTGAGGTCGCGGACGCCGAGGGAGTGGGCCTCGATCCGGTGGTCCATGCCCCGGATCCAGGCGGGGCGCTCGCAGAGCTCGCGGGCCCGGTCGCCGACGGCGAGGATCACGGCGGCGGCGCCGTCGCCGATGGGCGGGCAGTCGCCCGTGCGCAGGGGCCGGACCTCGTATCCGCCCTGGGGGCGGGCGCCGGGCAGCTGGGCGTGGGGGTTGGTCCTGGCGTCCTCCCGGCTGCGGGCGGCGATCGCGGCGAGGGCCGGTTCGTCGATGTCGCCGGCGTCGACGAGGGCCTGCGCCTGGAGGGCGGCGAGGGCGACGGAGTCGGGCCAGAGCGGGGCGAGGTAGTACGGGTCGAGCTGGCGGGTGAGGACGTCGCGGACGGAGCCCGGCGAGCACTTCCCGTACGAGTAGACGAGGGCGGTGTCGGCCTCTCCGGTGAGCAGCTTCACCCATGCCTCGTAGAGGGCCCAGGCGCCGTCGGTCTCGACGTGGGACTCGGAGATCGGCGGCCAGGCCCCGACGCCGTCGAGGGCCATCGTGAAGGAGAAGGCGCGCCCGGCCAGGTAGTCGGAGGAGCCGGAGCAGGTGAAGCCGATGTCGGCGGCCTTCAGGCCGGTCTGCCGCTGCACCTCGTGCAGCACGGGCATCACCATCTCGACCTCGGAGAGGTCGTCGGTGTGCCGCCGGTGGTCGCTCTGGGCGAACGCGACGATCGCCACCTCTCGGTCCGGCGTCACAGCAGCTCCTTGTAGGTGTCGTAGTCGGCGTCGGGCTCGCCGGTGGGCCGGTAGTGGTCGGGGTAGCGGCCGTCCTCGCTCCACACGGGTTCGACGCGCAGGCCCATGCGGACCTCGTCGTAGGGGATGCCGCCGATCCGTCCGTGGAGGGCGAGTCCGGCGCCGTCCAGGGCGATGTGGGCGTAGACGTAGGGGACCTCGATGTCGAGGTTCTTCGCCTTGATGTTGACGATGCAGAAGGTGGTGACGGTCCCGCGGGGGCCGACCTCGACCCGGTCGGTGGTGGCGACGCCGCAGGTGGGGCAGGCGCCGCGGGGCGGCACGTACACCTTGGCGCAGGAGGGGCAGCGTTCGCCGATCGTGCGGCGCTCGCCGAGCCCGGCCAGGTAGCGGGCCTGGGCGCGGCCGGGGCTGTACGTGTAGTCGAGGCGGGCCGGGGCGACGATGCCGGTCACCGGCTCGTCGAACCGGCCGTCGTGCGGGGCCGGTCCGTCGACGTCCTCGGTGCTCTCGTACGGCTCGAAGCAGGCGATGTCGGTGATGGCGCCGGAGCGTTCGGCGGCCCAGCGGATCCGCACCCGCATCCCGGTGCGGACGGCTTCGGGTCCGGGGGCGTCGAGGGCGTGGAGGAGGGCGGTGCCGGCGCCGTCGAGGCGTACGAGGACCCAGGCGAAGGGCGTCGCGAGGGGCTGTCCGCGGCGGGGCTCGGGGTTCCAGGCCCAGGTGGTGACGGTGCCGGTGGCGGCGACCTCGACGAGCTCGCGGAGTTCGGCGGCGGTCGCGGGGTCGTACTCGACGGGCGGGACGAGCACCTCACCCGCCTCGGTGCGCACACCGAGGACGGTGCGCTCGCGCAGTCCGGTGAGGAAGGCGGACTGGACGGGGCCGAGGGAGCGGGTGAAGGGGAACTCGACGACGAGGGGGGCGCGGAGGGCCTCCGGCGGAGGGGCGGCGGCTGTCACGGGACGGCTCCTTGGGTGGGTGGTGGGGTGGGGGGGCGGGGCGGGGGTCACTCCCGCCGGTACACCGGTGGGCGCTTCTCCGCGAACGCCCGCGCCCCCTCCTTCGCGTCCGCCGTGTCGAAGACCGGCCAGCCCCGCTTCAGTTCGGCGGCGAGCCCCTCCGTCTCGGTCAGCTCGGCCGTCTCGTACACGGAGGCCTTGACGGCCTCGACCGCGAGCGGTCCGCAGGCGTTGATGCGTTCCGCGATGTCGAGGGCGGTGTCCAGGGTGGTGCCGTCGGGGACCACGCGCCCGACGAGGCCGATCGCGGCGGCCTCCTCGGCGCTGTACGGGCGGCCGGTGAGGAGCATTTCGAGGGCGTGCGTGCGGGCGATCTGCCGGGGCAGGCGGACGGTGGATCCGCCGATCGGGAAGAGCCCCCGCCGCACCTCGAAGAGGCCGAAGGTGGCGGAGGCGGCGGCGACCCGGATGTCGGTGCCCTGGAGGATCTCGGTGCCGCCGGCGACGCAGTAGCCCTCGACGGCGGCGATGACGGGCTTGCGGGGGCGGTGGTGGCGGAGCATCGCCTTCCAGTGCAGGTCGGGGTCGGCCTTGAGCCGGTCCCGGTACTGCTCGCCCTCCATTCCCCTGCCGGCGAGGGCCTTGAGGTCCATGCCCGCGCAGAACGAGCCGCCGGCGCCGGTGAGGACGACGGAGCGGACGCCGTCGTCGGCGTCGGCCTCCAGCCAGCCGTCGTACAGGCCGACGAGCATCGGCAGCGAGAGCGCGTTCTTGGCCTCGGGCCGGTTCAAGGTGAGGACGAGCGTGGCGCCTTCGCGCCGGACGCTGAGGTGTTCGGTGCCGCCCATGGGGGTCTCCCGTCTCCAGTTCTGGAACAGGTTGCAGGAGCCCGGGGTCCAGTTCAATAGTTTTCTGACACTCAGTCAGATTCTTCTGCGCACCCCCTTCCCCCGGTGACCGGTCGGCGCTCTAATGACCGCCACGTCCATATCGGTCAGCGCGAGCCGGGGTCAGGAGGAACGGTGGAGTACAACCTTGCCGACCTGTTCGAATCGGTCGTCGACGTGGTCCCCGACCGCGAAGCGCTGGTGTACGTCGACCATCCGGGCACCGGCGCGGAGCGGCGGCTCACCTACGCCGGGCTCGACGCCGCCGCCAACCGGCTCGCGCACCACCTGATCGACGCGGGCCTGCGGCCCGGCGAGCACCTCGGCCTCCACCTGTACAACGGCGTCGAGTACCTGCAGACGGTCCTCGCCTGCCTCAAGGCACGGATCGTGCCGGTCAACGTGAACTACCGGTACGTGGAGGAGGAGCTCGTCTACCTCTACCGGGACGCCGACCTGGCCGCGCTCGTCTTCGACGCCGAGTTCACCGGACGGGTCGCGGCGGCGCTGCCGCAGACGGAGAAGCTGCGGCACCTCGTGAGGGTGGGGACCCCTCCCGAGGACGCCCCGGCGCTCGACTGCGCGTCCTTCGCGGAGGCCGAGGCCGCCGGCTCACCCGGCCGGGGCTTCGGGCCCCGCTCGCCCGACGACCTCTTCATCATCTACACCGGCGGCACGACCGGCATGCCCAAGGGCGTCCTGTGGCGTCAGGAGGACCTGTTCTTCGCGGGGCTCTTCGGCGGCGACCCCTCGGGCGAACCCGTGAAGCGCCCCGAGGAACTGGCGGAGCGGGTCGCGGCCGGCGGCGCCGGCATCACCTTCTTCCCCGCGCCGCCCCTCATGCACGGCACCTCCACCCTGACGGCGTTCATCGCCCTCAACTACGGGCAGCGGGTCGTCCTGCACCGCAAGTACGTGCCCGAGGAGGTGCTGCGCACCCTGGAGAAGGAGAAGGTCTCCAGCATCTCGCTGGTCGGGGACGCGATGCTGCGGCCGCTGGTGGACGCGCTGCGCGGACCGCTCAGGGACACGGACCTCTCCGCGCTCTTCAGCCTCTCCTCGTCCGGGGCGATCATGTCCGAGACCGTGCGGGCCCAGCTCCAGGAGCTCATGCCGAACGTGCTGCTCCTGAACAACTTCGGCTCCACCGAGTCCGGTTCCAACGGCCGCGCCACCGACGACTCGGGCCCGGCCAAGGGCTTCCGGCTGCACGTCAACGAGCGCACGCAGGTCGTCGACCCGGCGACCCGGGTGCCCGTCGCGCCGGGCGAGACCGGCCGCCTGGCCCAGCGCGGCCACGTACCGCTGGGCTACTACAACGACCCGGCGAAGACCGCCGAGACGTTCTTCGAGCGGGACGGGGTGCGGTGGGTGCTCCTCGGGGACATGGCGACCGTGGACGAGAGCGGGGTGGTCACGGTCCTAGGCCGCGGCTCGCAGTGCATCAACACGGGCGGGGAGAAGGTGTATCCCGAGGAGGTCGAGCAGGCCCTGAAGTCCCACCCCGACGTGTACGACGCACTGGTCGCCGGGGTGCCGGACGCGACGTGGGGCAACCACGTCGCCGCCGTCGTCCAGCTCCGGGACGGGGCGGTGCCGCTGGACCTGGAGTCCCTCCAGACCCACTGCCGCCGGCAGCTCGCGGGCTACAAGGTCCCGCGCCAGCTGGTCCTCACCGACCGCATCCAGCGCTCCCCCAGCGGCAAGGCGGACTACCGCTGGGCGCGCGCGGTGGCGGTGGAGGCGGACGCGGAGACTCCCTGAGGCGATCAGCCGGTACGCCACCGGCGCACGGTGTCCCCGTCGAACGTGAGCCAGGTGCCGTCGCCGAGCGGCAGCACGCGGGACACCGGCTCGCCGCCCCGGGGGTACGTGATCCCGGCCCGCGGGCGCAGATCCGTGGCGTCGAGCAGCACGTGCCGGCACTCCTCCTCCCACGGGTCCTCGCCGACCGCGGCGAGGACCCGCGTCGCGTCGAGGAAGAGGACCCCCGAGCCCACCGGCCCGAGCGGCTGCTGGAACTCGTACGGCCTCCAGGACGTCGGGAGCGGCTCCTCGGCGAGGACCACGCCGGTCGCCAGGTCCAGGGCCACGAGCACCTCGGTCCGGTCGGTCTCCCGCGCGGGCGGCACGACGGCGAGCAGGGCCGTCCTGGAGGGATCGGGGGCGCACGCGCCGCGGGCTCCACTCGGCCGGGTGCGGTGCGCGAGGGTCCACCGGACCGTTCCGTCCAGCCACGTCCCACTCCCCCGCCGCAGACCGTGTGCGATGCCGAACCGTCCTACCAGGACCGGCGGGTGGCGTCACCGTGGCCTCACCGGGCGAGGAACTCCCTGAGTGCGGACAGGAATTCGGCCGGGCGGGTCTCGTGGATCAGGTGTCCGGCGTCGATGCCGACGAGGCGGGCGCCGGGGATGTCCTCGGCGAGGCGGGCGAGTTGGTCCTGGGGGATGTGGCTGGACGGGCCGCCCGCGAGGACGAGGGTGGGGGCCGTGATCGTCGCGGCGTCCGCGCGCCAGGCGGCATCGGGGGCGTTCAGCTGGGCGTCGGTGGCGGGGACGATCGCCCAGTCGAAGGCGAGGGGGCCCTCGGGGCGCTCGGCGGCGGGGCGCGGCGGGTCGAGCGGGACGAAGGCCGGGGCCTCCTCCAGGACGAGGCGGCCGATGAGGCCGGGTTCGCGCTGGGCGAGGAGGTACGCGGCGCCCGCGCCCATCGAGTGGGCGACGACGGTGGCGCCGACGAGGCCGAGGGCCTTCAGGAAGCCGCCGAGCTCGTCGCGGAAGTCGTCGAAGCCGTAGCGGCCCGGCCGGTCGCTCAGCCCGTGGCCGCGCAGGTCGACCGCGTACACCCGGTGGTCGGCCGCGAGGTCCGCGGCGATCTCCGTCCAGGTCGTGCCGTTCTCGCCGCGGCCGTGGACGAGCACGACGGGCGGGGCGTCCTCGGGTCCCGTGACCCGGTGGGCGAGGCGTACGCCGTCCACGGTGACGGTACGGACGGCGGGGTCGAGGAAGGCGGCGAGCGGGCGGACGAAGGCCTCCGCGTCGTCGACCCAGGGGAAGTGTCCGGCGCCCGGCTGGACGACGACCTCGGCGTGCGGGAAGAAGGCCGCCGCCTCGGCCGCCTTGGCCGGCGTCGGGCCCGCGTCGTACTCACCGGCCAGGACCAGGACCGGCGCGGTGAGCGCGCCGAGCGCGCGCCGGGTCGCGTCCGGGTCGTAGGCGCCCGCGCCGTGGTAGGCGGGGGCGGCCTCCCAGTTCGTCTCGCGTCCGCTGCCCGCCGCGTGGGCGCGGGCGGCGGCGTCCCAGCGGCCGTACGCGAAGGGGGCGGTGATCTCGTGGACGCGCCGCAGCGGGGTGTCGTCGTCGATCGCGTCGATCGCTGCCCTGGCCTCCGGGTACCAGGACCGGCCGGCGAAGACCTCGGCGGCCTCGTCCCACTCCTCGTCGGTGGTCTCGACGCCGAGGGCGCGTCCGGCGGAGGTGACGAGGACGAGGGAACGGATCCGCCCGGGGTGGGCGGCGGCGTACAGGACGGCGAGGTTGCCGCCCGCCGAGTGGCCGAGGAGGTCGATCCGCTCCAGGCCGAGGTGGGCCCGGAGGGCCTCGACGTCGCCGACCTGCCGGTCGCAGCGGTAGGTGCCGGGGTCGGCGGGTGCGGCGCTCGCCCCGGTGCCCCGGGCGTCGAGCAGGACGAGGGCGCGGTGGGCGGCGAGGCCGCCGAGGTCCCCCAGGTAGCCGGCGTCGCGCATCGGCCCGCCCGCGAGGCAGACCAGCGGCTCCCCCTCCCCCTGGACGCGGTAGGAGAGTTCGGTCCCGTCATACGTGGTGAACGTCGGCATGCCGCCGATCCTCACCGGAGCCGGTGGATCACCGCAACGGGTTTCGCCGCGGGCGGGACGAGGACGGCGTCGCGATACGGTGGAGGACCGTCCCCCGCACCACGAAGGACCGTTCCACCGTGCCCGACACCCGGGATTCCGCCCTCCGCGGCGACTGCGCCAGCTGCTTCGGCCTGTGCTGTGTGGCACTGCCCTTCGCCAGGTCGGCCGACTTCGCCGTGGACAAGTCCTCGGGCGACCCCTGCCGGAACCTCCAGGAGGACTTCCGGTGCGGGATCCACACCCGTCTGCGGCCCAGCGGCTTCCAGGGCTGCACGGTGTACGACTGCTTCGGCGCCGGCCAGCGGGTCTCCCAGGTGACCTTCGGCGGGGTGTCCTGGCGCGAGGCCCCGGACACGGCCCGGCAGATGTACGAGGTGTTCCCGGTGGTGCGCCAGCTGCACGAGCTGCTGCGCTACCTCACGGAGGCCCTGGCCCTCGGGACGGCCCGCCCGGTGCACGACGGGCTGCGGGCCGCGCTGGCCCGTGTCGAGGAGCTCGCCGGGGGGACGCCGGAGGCCCTGGAGAAGCTGGACGTGGGCGCGGTGCGCGCCGAGGTCAACCCGCTGCTCCTCAGGACGAGCGAGCTGGTCCGCGCCACGGCCGGCGGGCGGCCGAAGAGCCGGCGCGGGGCCGACCTGATCGGCAGGCGGCTGCGCGGGGCGAAGCTGCGGGGCACCGACCTGCGCGGGGCGCTGCTCATCGCCGCCGACCTGACGGGGGCCGACCTCACGCTCGCGGACCTGATCGGCGCCGACCTGCGCGACGCCGATCTGTCGGGCGCGGACCTCACGGGGGCCCTCTTCCTGACGCAGCCGCAGCTGAACGCGGCGCGGGGGGACGCGGCGACCCGTCTCCCGGAGGGCTTCGACCGCCCGGCGCACTGGGCGGCCTGACGCCCCTCCCGTGCCTTCAGTGGGGCACGGTCACGACGATCTTGCCGACCTGGTGGCCGGCCTCCATGGCGCGGTGCGCGTCGACGATCCCGTCGAGCGGGAAGGTGCGGTCGACGGCCGCCCCGAAGAACCCGGTGCGCAGGCCGGACTCGACGAAGGCGCGGGCCCTGCGCAGCCGCTCGGGGTCCCGGGTGGTCTCGAGCATCGTGTAGGTGCGGAGGGACACGGCGGGCATCCCGAGGTCGAAGCCGGGGTACGGGGTGGGCAGTCCGCTCACGGCTCCGTAGAGCAGCACGGTGCCGCCGGGGGCGACGGACCTGACGAGGTCGCCGACGCCGGGTCCCGCGACCCCGTCGAAGGCGAGGTCGGCGCCGCGCCCGCCGGTGAGGTCCCGTATGCGCGCGGCGACGTCCTCCTCCTCGGTGACGATCACCTCGGCCGCGCCCGCCCGGAGCAGGGCGTCCCTCTTGGCCCGGGTGCGGGTGGTGGCGAGGGGGGTGGCGCCGATCCGGTGGGCGGTCCTGAGGGCGGCGAGGCCGACGCTGCTGGAGGCGCCGGTCAGCACGACGGTGTCCCCGGCACGCAGCCCGCCGACCTCGACGAGGCCGCCGTAGGCCGTGACGTACGGCATCCACACGGCGGCGCCCTCGACGGGGCCGAGGCCTTCGGGCCGGGGCACGAGGGAGGAGGCGGGGACGAGCGCGCGCTCGGCGTAGACGCCGTGGTCGTTCATGGAGAAGGAGGGCACGACGCTGACCGCCTGCCCGGCGGCGAACCCGGTCACCCCGTCCCCCACGGCCTCCACGACGCCGGCGGCCTCCAGGCCGATCCGCGCGGGCAGGCTCCGGGCCCGCTCGATGTAGTGGCCGGCGCGGAAGAGCGCCTCGGCGCGGTTGAGGCCGATCGCCTCCACCCGGAGGAGGACCTCGCCGGGGCCCGGCTCGCCGACCTCCACGTCTTCGAGGCGGAGCACCTCCGGACCGCCGTACTCGTGGAACCGCACCGTCCTGGCCTTGCTCATCGGGCTTCCCCTCCCCGCTCGGTGACGGCGACGCGCGGACCGCCGCGCCGCCGTGCCCCAGCCAAGCGTAAGGTTCGACCACTGTCAAACTTCGACCATCATGAAACTTTGACAGGTGTCGTACGATGCGTCCCGGAGGTCGACACGACGATGACAGCAGCGGCACGCACCAGCCGGCGGGACCGCGTCCCGCCCCACCCCGAGATGGACGAGATCGGCCTGCAGCAGGTCCTGGAGGCCCTGGTCGACCCGGTCAGGCGCCGGATCGTGGCCGAGCTGTACGCGGCGGGCGAGGACCTGGCCTGCGGGACGATCGAGCTTCCGGTCAGCAAGTCCACGGCGACCCACCACTTCCACGTCCTGCGCGAGGCCGGCCTGATCCGCCAGCACTACGCCGGCACCTCCCGCATGAACGCCCTGCGCCGCGAGGAGTTCGAGGAGCGCTTCCCGGGCCTCCTCCGGGCCGTGGTGGACGCGCACGAGCGGAGGTAGGGATCAGATCCCGTACACGTACGGCGTCGTGGTCGACAGCGTGAGGAAGCCGAGGCGCCGGAGGATGGGGCGGCTGGTGTCCGCCGCGTCGACCTGGACGTAGCGGTGGCCCCGTTCCGCCGCGATGCGGGCGCGGTGGGACACGAGCGCGCGGTAGAGGCCCCGGCCGCGCCAGCCCTCGACGGTGCCGCCGCCCCAGAGGCCCGCGAAGTCCGTCCCGGGACAGAGCTCCATGCGCGCGGCGCTGACGGGTGCGCCGTCGGCGAGGGCGACGACGGCGGTGACCGTGCCGGGGTCGGCGGCGAGCCGGTCCAGGAGCTGCCGGCCGATGTGGGAGCTGTCGGTGCCGAAGGCCCGCTCGTGGACCTCGACGACCTGGCGGACCCCCGCCTCGTCGGTGACCGGGCGGAGCTCGACCCCCTCGGGGAGCGGCACCTCCGGGGGCAGGGCGGCGGCCTCGGCGACCATCAGGGTCTCGGGGTCCTCGGGCGTGAAGCCCGCCGCGCGGAGCCGGCCGCCGAGGTCGGCGGGGGTGTCGTGCGCGTACAGCTTCCACTCGAAGGAGACGCCGGCGGCGCGGTAGTGGGCGATCTGCGCGGCGATGGCGGCGTCGGCGCCGGGCCCGTCGAGGCCGGACCACAGCACGCCGTTCCACGCGTGCGCGGGGCCGGTCTGGCGGACGACGGCGCCGACGCGCTCGACGCGGCAGCCGGGCCCGTCGGGCCGGGCCTCGCGGCGCAGCTGGAGGTCGTACAGGTCACGCAGGTGCCGAGGTTCCATGGCGGCCACTCCAGCACCGCGCCCGGCTCCGGGCAACGGGATTTGCGCGGGCGGCGCCCGCCCCGCCGTCCGGGACGGCCCACCGGCGGAGAAAGTCGCTCCCACCCCCTTGCCAACCCCCCGGTACCTCCGGTTTTACTGAGCCGGGAACGGATCAACCGAATGATCGGTCGTCCGTTTTACGACGGCGGAGGAGCGGCGCATGACGGAACTGCTGGACAGCGGCGAACGGCTCGGGCGCGAGGAGCTCGCGGCCCTCCAGCTGGAACGGCTGCGCGCGACCCTGCGCCACGCGTACGAGAACGTGGCGTTCTACCGGAGCTCCTTCGACGCGGCCGGGCTGACCCCGGACGACTGCCGTTCGCTCGCGGACCTGGCCAGGTTCCCCTTCACCGCCAAGGCCGACCTGCGCGACCACTACCCCTTCGGGATGTTCGCCGTCGAGCAGTCCCGGATCCGGCGCGTCCACGCCTCCAGCGGCACCACCGGCCGTCCGACCGTCGTGGGCTACACCGAGGCCGACCTGGACATGTGGGCCGACGTGGTGGCCCGCTCCCTGCGCGCCGCCGGCGCGCGCCCCGGGCACAAGGTCCATGTGGCGTACGGATACGGCCTGTTCACCGGGGGACTCGGCGCCCACTACGGCGCGGAGCGCCTCGGGTGCACGGTGATCCCGGCGTCCGGCGGCATGACGGCCCGACAGGTGCAGCTCATCCAGGACTTCCGCCCCGAGATCATCATGGTGACCCCCTCGTACATGCTGACGCTGCTCGACGAGTTCGAACGGCAGGGCGTGGACCCGCGGTCGACCTCCCTGCGGGTGGGCGTCTTCGGCGCGGAGCCGTGGACGGAGGAGATGCGGCGGGAGATCGAGGAGCGGTTCGCGATCGACGCGGTCGACATCTACGGCCTGTCGGAGGTCATCGGCCCCGGTGTGGCTCAGGAGTGCGTGGAGACCAAGGACGGGCTGCACATCTGGGAGGACCACTTCTACCCGGAGATCGTGGATCCGTTCACCGGTGAGGTGCTGCCCGACGGGGAGGAGGGCGAACTCGTCTTCACCTCGCTCACCAAGGAGGCCATGCCGGTGATCCGCTACCGGACCCGTGACCTCACCCGGCTCCTGCCGGGGACCGCGCGGGTGTTCCGCCGGATGGAGAAGGTGACCGGGCGCAGCGACGACATGATCATCCTGCGCGGGGTGAACCTCTTCCCCACCCAGATCGAGGAGATCGTGCTCCGCACCCCGGGGGTGGCCCCGCACTTCCAGTTGCGGCTGACCCGGGAGGGCCGGCTCGACGCCCTCACCGTGCGGGCCGAGGCCCGTCCGGACGCGACGCCGGAGGAGCGCGCGGAGGCGGCGCGGGCCGTCGCCGCGGCGGTGAAGGACGGCGTCGGGGTCTCGGTCGGCGTGGAGGTGGTCGACCCCGGGACGCTGGAGCGCTCGGTGGGCAAGATCAGGCGGATCGTGGACCTGAGGGGCGCGTAGCCTGGAGGGAGGAGGTGGTTGCGATGCTGTCGGACTCCCCCATAGCCGCGATCATTCCGGTCAGTGACCTGGACCGGGCCAAGCGCTTCTACTCGGAGACCCTGGGACTTCCCCTCACGAGGGAGACGCCCGAGGACACCCGGTACGAGTGCGGTGGCACGACGATCGGCCTCTACGAGACGCCCTACGGCGGCCAGGCCGGTCACACGCTGGCGAGCTGGAAGGTCGACGACCTCGACGGCGAGATGAAGGAGCTGCGCTCCAAGGGCGTCACCTTCGAGGAGTACGACCTGCCCGAGATCAAGACCGTCGACGGCGTGGCCGAGTCGGACACGATGAGGGGCGCCTGGTTCAAGGACAGCGAGGGCAACATTCTCTGTGTGGTGGAGGAGCGCAAGGGCTGACGCGACCGCCGCGCCCGTCACGCGGCACGGCCGTGCCGCGTGACGGGCGGGCGGATCACGGGGCGCCGAAGCGGTCCCTCAGCTCCCGCTTGAGGATCTTGCCGCTGGCGTTGCGGGGAAGCGCGTCCACCAGGAAGACGCGCTTCGGCGCCGTGAAGCGGGCGAGCTTCTCCCGGGCGTGGTCGAGGAGTTCGGCCTCGGTGACCTCCCCGCGCGGGACGACGACGGCCGTGACCGCCTCGATCCAGCGCTCGTCCGGGAGACCGACGACGGCGACCTCGGCGACGCCGGGGTGGGTGTAGAGCGCGTCCTCGACCTGCCGCGAGGCGACGAGCACGCCGCCGGAGTTGATGACGTCCTTCACCCGGTCGACGACGGTCAGGAAGCCCTCGGCGTCGCGGACCGCGAGGTCCCCCGAGTGGAACCAGCCGCCCCGGAAGGCCGCCTTCGTCTCGTCGGGCTTGCCCCAGTAGCCCTCGCACAGCTGGGGGGAGCGGTAGACGATCTCGCCCGGGGTTCCGTCGGGGACGTCCTCGCCGTCCTCGCCGACGACGCGGGCCTCGACGTGCCGCACGGGGCGGCCGCAGGAGTCCATCCGGCCCTCGTGCTCGTCGGGGCCGAGGACAGTGGCGAGGGGGCCGATCTCCGACTGGCCGAAGCAGTTGTAGAAGGCGAGCTCGGGCAGCCGTGCCCGCAGCCGCTCCAGGACGGGCACGGGCATGATCGAGGCCCCGTAGTAGGCCTTGCGCAGCGCGGAGAGATCGCGGGCGGCGAACCCGGGGTGGTTGGCGAGGCCGATCCAGACGGTGGGCGGGGCGAAGAGGCTGTCGGCGCGCCCCGCCTCGATCAGGTCGAACAGGACGTCCGGGTCGGGACCGTCGACGATCGTGTTCTCGGCGCCGACGGCGAGGTAGGGCAGCAGGAAGACGTGCATCTGGGCCGAGTGGTAGAGCGGCAGCGCGTGCACCGGCCGGTCGTCCTCGCTCAGGTCGAGCGCCTCGATCGCGCTCGCGTACTCGTGGGCGAGGGCGAGGTGGGTCATCATCGCGCCCTTGGGGAGGGCGGTGGTGCCCGAGGTGTAGAGCAGCTGGGCGAGGTCGCGGGCGTCGCGGTCGGTGAGGTGCTCCTCGGGCTCGGCGAGCGCGTCGAGCAGTGAACCGGGCGCGTCCCGCAGCGCCTTGACCGCGAAGCCCTGCGGGATCCGGTCGGCGAGCGCGGGGTCCGCGAGCACGAGCGCGGTCTCCGACTGCTCCAGGACGTACGCGAGGTCGTCGCCGGTCAGGTGGTGGTTGACGGGCACGTGGATCAGGCCGGCCCGGGCGCAGGCGAGGAACGCGACGAGGTAGGCGTCGGAGTTGTGGCCGTACGTGGCGACCCGTGCGTGCTCCGGCAGGCCGAGGCCGTGGTGCGGCTCCCGCAGGACGGCGGCGGCGGTGGAGACGGCCGCGTCCAGCTCCGCGTACGTCCAGCTCCGCTCGGCGTAGCGGACGGCGATCCGGTCCGGCACGCGCCGGGCGCTCGCGCGCAGGTGTCCGTCGACGGTGCGGCTGAGGAGTCGGTCCATGGGAGTGATCCTCGGCGGGGAGCGGGCGGGAGGTCAAGTACCGCGCGGTGCGCCGCACATGCCGGGACCTCGGATACCGAACGGGATGTTGACAAGGGGGCGCGCGACTGCGTGCATGGTCCGACCCGCAGTGCGCATCGTCCCGTTGGGAGGCACCTTGCACCTCCGTACCCGTCTGAAACGTCTCGCGCTCACCGGCGCTGCCCTCGCCGTCGTCACGGCCTCGCTGCCCGGCGCGGCGGCCGCCGACCCCGGCGGCGGGGAACGCCACCCGTCCGACCGGGGCCTGTCGGCCGTCATCCGCTACACCGAGTACGGCATTCCGCACATCGTGGCCCGGGACTACGCGAACCTCGGTTTCGGCACGGGCTGGGCCCAGGCCGCCGACCAGGTCTGTGTGCTCGCCGACGGCTTCCTGACCGTGAACGGCGAACGCTCCCGGTACTTCGGGCCGGACGGCGCCCCCGACGGCTCGCTGTCCTCCGCCACGACGAACCTCTCCAGCGACCTGTACTTCCGGGGCGTCAAGGACGCGGGCACCGTCGAGGAGCTGCTCCGGACCCCGGCCCCGGCCGGGCCGAGCCGGGACCTCAAGGAGCTGATGCGGGGCTGGGCGGCCGGCTACAACGCATGGCTGCGGAAGAACCGCGTCACCGATCCGGCCTGCGCGCACGCCGACTGGGTCCGCCCGGTGACGGCGCTCGACGTGGCCCGGCGCGGCTTCGCCGTCTCCGTGCTCGGCGGACAGGGCAGGGCGGTGGACGGCATCACGGCCGCCCGGCCGCCGGCCGCCTCCCCGGTCGCGCGCAGGGGCGCCGTGCCGGAGACACCCGACCCGGCCCGTACGGCCGAGGCGGCACGCGAGCTGTTCGCTCCCGAGAACGCCACGATGGGCTCCAACGCCGTCGCGTTCTCCGGGAGCACGACGGCGAACGGCCGCGGTCTGCTCCTCGGGAACCCGCACTACCCCTGGCAGGGCGGGCGGCGGTTCTGGCAGTCGCAGCAGACCATCCCCGGCGAGCTGAACGTCTCCGGCGCCTCGCTCCTCGGCACCCCCGTCGTGAACATCGGCTTCAACGACAAGGTGGCGTGGAGCCACACCGTCGCCACCGGCGTCCCGGTCAACCTGCACCAGCTGGCCCTGGTGCCGGGCGACCCGACCGCGTACCTGGTGGACGGGAGGCCCGAGCGGATGACCCCGCGCGAGGTGACCGTCGGGACCAAGGACGGCTCCCCCGTCACCCGTACCCAGTGGTGGACCCGGTACGGACCGGTCGTCGGCGGCCTCGGGGCGCAGCTGCCGCTGCCGTGGACCACGAGCGCGGCGTACGCCCTGAACGACCCCAACGCAGCGAACCTGCGCGGCTCGGACACCGCCCTCGGATTCGCCAGGGCCCGGTCCGTGCGGGACGTCGCCGACGCGCTGAGGCGCACCCAGGGGCTGCCCTGGGTGAACACGGTCGCGGCGGACTCGGCGGGGCACTCGCTCTTCACCCAGTCCCAGGTGCTCCCCCGGATCACCGACGAGCTCGCCGCGCGCTGCTCGACCCCGCTCGGCCGGGCGACCTACCCCGCTTCGGGCGTCGCCGTGCTCGACGGCTCGCGGTCGGACTGCGCGCCCGGCTCCGACCCGGACGCGGTGCAGCCGGGCGTGTTCGGTCCGGCGCGGATGCCGGTCCTGCGGGACGCCCCGTACGTCGAGAACTCCAACGACAGCGCCTGGCTGGCCAACGCCGACCGGCCGCTGACCGGGTACGAGCGGATCTTCGGCACGGTCGCCACGCCGCGCTCGCTGCGCACCCGGGGCGGGGTCGAGGACGTGGCGGCGATGGCGGAGCGGGGCCGGCTGACGGTGGCCGACCTCCAGCGCCAGCAGTTCGCGAACCGGGCGCCGGCCGGTGACCTGGTGGCGGCGGACGCCGCGAGGGCCTGCGCGTCGGCGCTGCCGGAGGACCCGGAGGTCTGCCGGGTCATCGGCGCCTGGGACCGGACGGTGAACACCGACAGCCGGGGCGCGCTGCTCTTCGACCGGTTCTGGCGGAGGTTCACCGGCACGGTGAAGCCGGCCGACCAGTGGAAGGTGCCGTTCTCGGCGGACGACCCGGTCCGCACGCCGCACACCCTGAACACCGGCCTCCCCGAGTTCGCGAAGGCCCTCGCGGACGCGGCGGCGGAGCTGCGTGCGGCGGGCATCGCGCTGGACGCGCCGCTCGGCGCCCACCAGTTCGTCGTACGGAACGGGGAGCGGATCCCCGTGAGCGGCGGGACCGAGGCGCTGGGCGTCTGGAACAAGGCCGAGCCCGTGTGGAACGCGGCGGGCGGCGGCTACGTGGAGGTCGCGCACGGGACCAGCCACGTGCAGGCGGTGGGCTGGGACGGGAGCCGGTGTCCGGTGGCCCGCACCCTGCTGTCGTACTCCCAGTCCTCGAACCCGGCGTCGCCGCACTACAGCGACCAGA
The DNA here is from genome assembly GCF_042733785.1 of Streptomyces sp. NPDC059695. Taxonomy (NCBI): domain Bacteria; kingdom Bacillati; phylum Actinomycetota; class Actinomycetes; order Kitasatosporales; family Streptomycetaceae; genus Streptomyces; species Streptomyces sp. NPDC059695. The sequence goes on from NZ_JBHWFF010000001.1 coordinate 479,090, forward strand.
CGCGGCTGTACGCGGACGAGCGCTGGGTGACCTCCCGGTTCTGCGAGAAGGACATCCTGCGCTCGCCCGCGCTGAGGGTGGTGGTCGTCAGGGACTGAACCCCGGCCTCAGGGGCTGAACGACAGGAACACGAAGGCGGCGAAGATCGCGAGATGGACGCCGCCCTGGAGGAGGTTGGCCCGTCCGGGCACCACGGTCAGGGCGCTCACCACACCGGTGAGGACGAGCAGGACCATGTGGAGCGGCCCCAGACCGAGCACCAGGGGCCCGGACAGCCAGATCGAGGCGAGCGCGATCGCCGGGATCGTCAGGCCGATGCTGGCGATCGCGGAGCCGTAGGCGAGGTTGAGGCTGGTCTGCATGCGGTCCCTGCGGGCCGCGCGGACGGCGGCGAGGGTCTCGGGGAGCAGCACCATCAGGGCGATCACGACACCGACGACCGCCTTGGGCAGGCCCGCCGACTGCACGCCGTCCTCGATGGTGGGCGAGATCAGCTTGGCGTTGCCGACGACGGCGACGAGGGCGAGGAGGAGCAGCCCGAGGCTGGTCAGGGTCTCGCGCTTGCCCGGCGGGTCGGCGTGGTCGTCCTCCGACTCCTGCCCCGGGCGCTCCACGGGGAGGAAGTAGTCGCGGTGCCGGACGGTCTGGACGGCGACGAACACGGCGTACAGACCGAGCGAGGCGACGGCGGCGAAGGCGAGCTGGGCGGAGGAGAACTCCGGGCCCGGGTGGCTCGTGGTGAAGGTGGGCAGGACGAGCGTCATCGTCGCGAGGGTGCAGACGGTGGCGAGCGCGCCGCCGGAGCCCTCGGCGTTGAAGACGGCGGTGCGGTTGCGCAGGGCGGCGACGAGCAGGGAGATGCCGACGATGCCGTTGCAGGTGATCATGACGGCGGCGAAGACGGTGTCACGGGCGTAGGTCGCGGTCTTCTCGCCGCCGCCCGCCATCAGGGAGACGATGAGTCCGACCTCGATGACGGTGACGGCCACGGCGAGGACGAGCGAGCCGTAGGGTTCGCCGACCCGGTGGGCGATCACCTCCGCGTGGTGGACGGCCGCGAGGACGGCGGCGATCAGGCAGAGCGCGATGAGGCCGACGGCGAAGCCCGGGAGGTCGCGGCCCCAGGCCGCGCCGAGCGCAAGCGCCGCCACCACCGGCCCCCAGGTGGTCCACTGTCGTGCCATTGACGCCGTGCTCGAACTCATGATCCGCATCCTGCCACATAGGGGCTTTCGCCCGTTTCGTTCGTCGTCTCGTTCATTCGTCCTGCTCGGCGAGACCGTGCTCGTACGCGGCGAGGGTCTCGACGAACATCCTTCGTTCGGCCGGGCCGAGGGGTGCGAGCGCCGCGCGCCAGGCGCCGGCGCTGCGGCCCAGCCAGCCGTCGATGGCCGGGCGGTGGGCCTCCGCGATGGAGACGATCTTCCGCCGCCGGTCGGCGGGGTCCTCGGTCCGCTCCAGGACTCCCTTCTTGGCGAGGTCGCCGACCATCAGGCTCACGGTGGTCGGGGCGACCTCCAGGCGCGCCGCGAGCTCGTTGACGCCGAGCGGCCCGTCGAAGAGCAGATAGGCGAGGAGGGAGAGGTGCCTCGGCGCGAGGGTGAGCGAGTGGAGCTCGTCGGGGATCCTGATCCGTTTGACGCGCCCGACCATCCGGGGCATGAGCAGCAGCAGGGTCCGGACGGCGTCGTCGACGTCCGGCCCTTCGCCACGCCCGCCCTCGTGTGCGGTTGACACCCTGCACCCTCCGATTTAGCTTTGCTTTCAAAGCAAATAGATCTGTCGTGGTCGATGCTACCGAAGGGCACCGTCATGTCCGATTTCAATCAGCGGGTCATCGAGGAGTTCCGGGCCGACGGAGGGCGCGTGGGCGGGATGTTCGAGGGCGTCTCCCTGCTCCTCCTCACCACGACCGGCGCCCGCGGCGGACGGCCCCACACCACCCCGGCGGTGTGCGTACGCGACGGGGCGCGGCTCCTGGTCTTCGCGTCGAACGCCGGCGGCCCGCGGCATCCCGCCTGGTTCCACAACCTCCGCGCCGACCCGCACGTCACCGTCGAGCTCGGCACCCCCGAAGGGACCGTCGAACGCTTCGCGGCGCGCGCGGTGGTGACGGAGGGCGAGGAGCGGGACCGGCTGTACGCGGAACAGAGCGCCCGGGATCCCGCGTTCGCCGCCTACCAGGCCGGCACGGACCGGGTCATCCCCGTCGTCGCCCTGCACCGCGTGGACCTCGCGGACCCGGCGCGGCACCGGGCGATCGCCGCCCACCTGGTCAAGGTCCACGACGAACTCCGCGCCGAACTCGCCGGGCTCCGCGCGGACCTGGCCTCCGCCGGCCCCGGCACGGCCCCGGGCTCGCCGGCGCCGACGCTCGGCCGGGGGCTCGCCCGCCACTGCCTGGCCTTCTGCGGCGCGCTGCACGCCCACCATCACCACGAGGACGGCGTCTTCGACCTCCTGGAAGCGCAGCTCCCGCATCTCGCCGACGCGCTGGAACGGATGCGCGGGGAGCACCGGGTGGTCGCCCGGACGGTCGGCGAGCTGGAGGCCCTGCTGAGTTCCGGCGCGGCCCCGGAGACCCTGCGCGCCGAGGTCGACCGCCTGGCGACGGGCCTGGAGGAGCACTTCGCGTACGAGGAGGCCCAGCTGCTCCCGGCGCTGGCACCGGAGCTCTGACCAGACGGGCCCGTCCTCGCTGCACCGGACGTGCAGGAGGCCCGGCACGCGCCGGCGGGTCCGGGGCCGGGTCCACGACCCCGAGGTTCGTCCGCCGCGCCCCGCCCCGGCGCGCGGGCCGGCCCGGACCGGGTCTCCCGCGCGCGGACGGGACGGAGACGAGCGCTTCTAGAGCGGACGGGACGGAGGCGAGCGCTTCTAGAGCGGACGCTCGCGGCCCTCCCAGTACGGGTCGCGGAGGCGCCGCTTGTAGAGCTTGCCGTTGGGGTCGCGGGGCATGGCCGCGACGAAGTCGACCGACTTCGGGCGCTTGAAGCCCGCGAGGCGGTCGGCGCAGTGGGCCAGGATCTCGGCGGCGAGCGCGGGGCCCGACTCGTGTCCCTCGGCCGCCTCGACGACGGCCTTGACCTCCTCGCCCCAGTCGGCGTGCGGGATGCCGAAGGCGGCGGCGTCCGCGACGGCGGGATGGGCCAGCAGTGCCGACTCGATCTCGGCCGGGTAGATGTTGACCCCGCCGGAGATGATCATGTCGATCTTGCGGTCGCGGAGGAACAGATAGCCGTCCTCGTCGAGGATCCCGAGGTCGCCGACGGTGAAGAAGTCGCCGATGCGGTTCTTCGCGGTCTTCGCCTCGTCCTTGTGGTACTGGAAGCCGCCGGTGTTCATCTTGAGGTAGACCGTGCCGAGTTCGCCGGGCGGCAGCCGCTTCCCGTCGTCGTCGAAGACGGCGAGTTCGCTGATGGGCCAGGCCCGGCCGACCGTCCCCGGCCGCTTGAGCCACTCCTCCGCGGTGGCGAAGGCGCCGCCGCCCTCGCTGGCCGCGTAGTACTCCTCGACGCACCGGCCCCACCAGTCGATCATCGCCCGCTTGACGTGCTCGGGGCAGGGCGCGGCGCCGTGGATCGCGTGCCGCATGGAGGAGACGTCGTACCGCTCGCGCACCTCCGCGGGCAGCGCGAGCAGCCGGTGGAACTGGGTCGGGACCATGTGCGTGTGGGTGCAGTCGTACCGGTCGATCAGCCGCAGCATCTCCTCGGGCGTCCACCGGTCCATGAGGACGAGCGGATGCCCGATGTGCAGGGCTGCCGCCGCGAACTGCAGCACGGCGGTGTGGTAGAGCGGCGAGCAGACCAAATGGACGTTGCCGTCGGCGGGGCGGATGCCGAAGATGCCGAGGAAGCCGCCGAGATGGGTCTCCTCCGGGAGCTTTCCGGGGAGCGGGCGGCGGATGCCCCGGGGCCGGCCGGTGGTGCCGGAGGTGTAGTTCATGACCCAGCCGAGGGTGCGCTCCGCCGGGGCCGCCCCGTCCTGCCCGTCGAGCAAGTCGGCGTACGGGCGGAATCCGGGGACCGTGCCGACGGCGTACCGGTGGGTGGGCGCGAGTCCGGCCTCGTCGGCGGCGAGGGTCACGGCCTCGGCGAACCGCTCGTGGGCGACGAGGACCTTGGCGCCGGAGTCGGCGACGATCCAGGCGATCTCGGGGCCGACGAAGTGGTGGTTGACGGGGACGAGGTAGAAGCCGGCCTGGGTGGCGGCGAGATGGGCGGTGAAGAACTCGGGCCCGTTGGGCAGGACGACGGCGAACGCGTCGCCGCGTTCGAGTCCGGCGGCGCGCAGCCCGTGCACGAGGCGGTTCGCCTCGGCGTGCAGACGGCCGGCGCTCCATTCCTCGCCGTCGGGCGCGACGAGGACCGTGCGGCCGGGGTCCGCGGCCGCCTGGGCCCAGAATCCGGTGGGACCTTGAGTCACGGGGTGCTCCGTCCGGCGATGCGGTTGATGCGGTCGACGGCCTTCTCGAAGCCGCGGGTGAGCTCGTCCACGACCTGCTGGACGCTGCGCTCGGAGTTCATCCGGCCGACGATCTGCCCGACCGGGGTGCCGAGGAGCGGCTCGACCTCGTACCGCTGGATGCGGGAGACGGCCTCGGCGACCAGGAGCCCCTGGAGCGGCATGGGGAGGGGGCCGGGTCCCGCCGGGTCGTCCCAGGCGTCGGTCCACTCGGTGCGGAGCTGGCGGGCGGGCTTGCCGGTCAGGGCGCGGGAGCGGACCGTGTCGCCGGATCCGGCGGCGAGGAGCTTGGCGGTGAGGGCGCGGGAGTGCAGTTCGGCCTCGGTGGTGGTGAGCCAGATCGAGCCGAGCCAGACGCCCTGGGCACCGAGCGCGAGTCCGGCGGCGATCTGCTCGCCGCTGCCGATGCCGCCGGCGGCGAGCACGGGCAGCGGGGAGACGGCGTCGACGACCTCGGGGGTGAGGACCATGGAGGCGATCTCGCCGGTGTGGCCGCCCGCCTCGTACCCCTGGGCGACGACGACGTCGATGCCGGCATCCGCGTGGTGCCGGGCGTGCCGGGCGCTGCCCGCGAGGGCGGCGACGAGGACGCCGTGCTCGTGGGCGCGGTCGACGACGTCGGGCGGCGGTGAGCCGAGGGCGTTGGCGAGGAGTCTGATCGGGTAGTCGAAGGCCACGTCGAGCTGGCTCCGGGCGACCTGCTCCATCCAGCCGGTGATCCGCCAGCCGGAGGCCTCGCCCTCGGCCAGTTCGGGGACTCCGTGCTTGGCGAGGGTGGCGCGGACGAACGCCCGGTGCTCCTCGGGGATCATGGCCTCGATCTCGGCCTCGGTGACGCCTTCGACCGCCTTCTTCGCGGGCATCACGACGTCGAGGCCGTAGGGCAGGCCGTCGGTGTGCTCCTGCATCCAGTCGAGGTCCCGGGCGAGGTCGTCGGGCGCGGTGTAGCGGACCGCTCCGAGGACGCCGAACCCGCCGGCTCTGGTGAGTGCGGCGGCCACCGCGGGGAAGGGGGTGAAGCCGAAGATGGCGTGCTCGATCCCCAGTGTGCGACTCAGCTCCGTCTCCATGGGCGGCAGGATGCCGCAGCGGCGCGGCGGAGGGAAGACCTTTTCTGATGCATCGTCAGATTCTTTGCGGGCGGCACGTCGGCGTTTCACCGCCGCCCCCGGTGGGAGAGGCTGGGCATGGCAGAGGACACGGAACGGCACGGAAGGCCGGGCCGCCGCGCGTTCGGCGGCGGCGTACTGACCCTCGGAGGGGCGCTGATGATCGGTGCGGTGCCGGGGGCGGCGGCCTCCCCGGAGCGGGCGGCGGGGGCGGGCGGCGGCGCGGGGGCGGGGTCCGGCGGTCTCCCCGGTGAGGGTCCTGCGGAGGCGCGGCGGACCACGCTGCGGCGTGGTTCCGCGGAGCGGGCCGGGCTGCTCGCGCCGCAGCTGGACGGCCTGGTCGCGGAGGCCGAGCGCTTCCTCGGGCCCTCCCCCACGCATCCCTGGTACGCGGGCGCCGTCCTCCTCGCCGGTCGGGGCGGGACGGTCGCCCTGCACCGGGCGATCGGCTCGGCCGTGCGGTACGCGGCGTACGACGAGAAGACCGACAGCGGCGTCGAACTGCCGCCGGAGCGCCGGCTCCCCATGACCGGGGAGACGGTCTTCGACCTGGCGTCGGTCTCCAAGCTGTTCACCTCGATCCTTGCGGTGCAGCAGATCGAGCGCGGGGCGCTGGAGCTGGAGGCGAAGGTCACCGCGTACCTTCCGGAGTTCGGCGGCGGGGGGAAGCAGGACGTCACCGTGCGCCAGCTGCTCACCCACACCTCGGGGTTCCGGTCCTGGATCCCGCTCTACCGGGAGCCGACGCGCGAGGGCAAGCTGCGGCTGCTGTGGGCCGAGACCCTGCCGCACCCGCCGGGTTCCGCGTACCTCTACTCCGACCTGAACCTGATCTCGCTCCAGCTGATCCTGGAGGAGATCACCGGTCACGGTCTGGACACCCTGCTCCACGACGAGATCACCGCTCCGCTCGGGATGCACCGCACGCGTTTCAACCCGCCGCCCTCCTGGCGGCCGGAGATCGCCGCGACCGAGGACGCCCGGCCCCCCTGGTCGGGGCTCGACCGGGGCATGGTGTGGGGCGAGGTCCACGACGAGAACGCCCACTCCCTCGGTGGCGTCGCGGGCCACGCCGGGATCTTCTCCCGCGCCTGGGACCTGGCGATCCTCGCCCGCACCCTGCTCAACGGCGGCGCCTACGGCCGCGCCCGCATCCTCTCCCCCGCGTCGGTGGAGCTGATGTTCACCGACTTCAACACCGCCTTCCCCGGCGACGAGCACGGCCTCGGCTTCGAGCTCTACCAGCACTGGTACATGGGCGCCATGGCGACCCCGCGCACGGCCGGTCACACCGGTTTCACCGGCACCAGCCTCGTCCTCGACCCGACGACCGACGCGTTCCTCGTCGTGCTCGGCAACTCCGTGCACCCGGTGCGGTCGTGGCGCTCCGGCTCCGCGCCGCGCGTCGCCATGGCGGACCGGCTGGCCAGGGCCGTGCCCGTACGCCCGGCCCGGGGCCGCACCTCCTGGTTCTCCGGCATGGCGAGCGCCGTCACGGCCACCCTGACGCTCCCTCAGGTGCCGGGTGCCGCCCGCCTGGAGTGCTCCCTGTGGTGGGACACCGAGCCGGGCGCCGACCCGGTCGCCCTGGAGGCCTCGGCCGACGGCGGCGCGACCTGGCGGCCGGTCCCCTTCGCCACCGACGGCAGCACCGGGCATCCGGCGGGCACGGCCGGCGGCTGGTCCGGCCGCGTCTGGCACACGGTGTCCGCGGCGCTGCCCGACCCGCACGCCCGGCTGCGCTGGCGGTACACCACGGACCAGCGGTACGTGGGCCGCGGCGTGTACGTGGACGGGCTGCGGCTCCTCGACGGCGCCGGGCGGCCGCTCTTCGACGAGGCACGGCCGGCGGACGGGGCGCGGATCGAGGCGAACGGATGGTCCAGGAGCGCCGATTGACGCTCCGAACCGAGGAACCGTCGACCGGGCCGCACGTACATGATCACATGAGGTAGCGTCCCCGCCGGGAGATCTCACCGGGGGGACGGGACGAACGCCGAGGCGGCCGTCCGTCGCGTCGCCCGTGCGCGGTGCCCTTCCCGCGCGGGGGCCGCCGCAACCGGCCCGCCGACGAACGCGGCACCACCGCTTCGCGGCCCAGCCGCCCTCGTCCGCCGCCTCCGCCGTCCCTTCCGGTCCCGTGAGAGGTGTCCCTTCATGCCGTCCCCGTCCGAGCGCCGTCCACCGGGCGCTCGCCGCTTCGCGCTGTCCGCATGGCTCGGCGCGCTCTCCCTCGCGGTCCTGGCCGCGGTCGTGCTCGCGGTCGCCCCGCAGGCGCCCGCCGTCGCCTCGGCGGCGGGCGCGACCGCCACGCCGGAGGTCGCGAAGCAGGTGTCCACCACGCCGTTCAAGGCGCGGGACGCCTACTACTGCACCCGCATACCCGCCGTCGTCACCAGCGGGACGGGGGTCCTCCTCGCCTTCGCCGAGGGCCGCACCCGGCTGGACTCGACCGGCTGCCACGACGTCGGCGACAACGACATCGTGCTCAGGAGGTCCCTCGACGGAGGCGCGACCTGGCAGGCCCTCCAGGTCGTCGCCGGCGGCTCCGACGAGCTCGCCCACGGCAACCCCGCGCCGGTCGTGGACGCGGTCACCGGCCGGATCACGCTCCTGTACTCCAGCAGCGACTGGAACCGCGACCCGGCCAAGCCCAGCCGTACGGGGTACGCGCGCACGGTCCACGCCGTCCACAGCACGGACGGCGGCGCGACCTGGTCCGCGAGCGTGCCGCAGCCGCAGCTGAAGGCCGCCGGCTGGGGCTGGGTCTCCACCGGACCCGGCCACGGCATCCAGCTCGCCCGCGGGCCGCACCACGGCCGTCTGGTCGTGGCCGGCGACCACACGGCCGGCGGTGACACCACCGCCGGCGGCCAGCTGTACGTCAGCGACGACGGCGGCCTCACCTGGTCGCTCGGCGCCACGTCCGAGGTGAGCAAGTCCGGGGCCTACCCGGCGGAGCTGACGGTCGCCGAGACCGTCGACGGAAACGTCCACGTCAACGCCCGCAACTCCGCGCCCACGCACTGCACCACCAACGAGCACCGTCTGGAGGCCGTCAGCACCGACGGCGGCGGCACCTTCGCCGCAGCCTTCACCCCGGTGGCCAACCTGGACACCTCCCCGGTGTTCGGCTCGCTGCTGCGGCTGCACGCCGTGGACCAGGACGGCAAGCCGAACCGGCTGCTGTACTCGGGTGCCTCGCGCCTCGGCGCGAGCGCGCTGGAGGACCGGCGCGAGCTGGCCGTCCGCTCCTCGTACGACGAGGGGAAGAGCTGGAAGACCGTCGGCACCCTGGTCTCGGCGGCCCGCACCGGCTACTCCGATCTGACGGTGCTGCCGAACGGTTCCGTCGGCATCGCGTACGAGACCGCCGGCAACATCCCGCACGGCAACGTCGTCTTCGCCGCCTTCACCGAGCAGTCCCTGCAGACCGCCGAGACGGAGCTGCGCCGCCCGCGCACCTCCGACACGCGCGTCAAGGCTCCCGGCGAGGCCGGGAACCACGCCGTCGTCCACGGCGGCGCGCAGCTGGGCACCCGTCTCGGCGGGTCCGCCATGGAGTTCGACGGCCAGGACGACTACCTGCGCCTCGTCTGCTCGCCGTCCCTGCGGGTCGAGGACAAGGACTTCACGGTCACGGCCTGGTTCAGGCACTCCGCCACGACGGGCACGCTGCCGATCGTCTGGGCGTACGGCATGACGGGCCGGCACTTCTCGGTCCGGGCCGAACCCGGGACGGCCGGCGTCCTGCGGGCCACCGCCGGCACCGACATCGGCACCACCGAGGTGACGCTCCCGTCCTCGTACAACGACGGCGCGTGGCACCACGTCGTGTTCACCCGCCAGGGCCTCGTCCTCCGCCTCGCCGTGGACGGGGGCCCCGCGGCCACCGCGGCCATGCCGGCGGGGAACTCGGCGGCGCAGCGGAACCTCACCCCGGCCGGCGAGTTCAACATCCACATCGGCGCCCGGCCGGACTTCCCCAACCAGCCGCCGGGGGTGGCGCAGCTCTTCCGCGGCACCCTGGACGACGTGCGTCTCTTCGACACCGCGCTGACCGACGCCGAGGCGGCCGAGGTGAAGGCGGGCTCCCTGGCGGTGAGGACCGAGGCGGAGAAGCTCCGCCTCGGCTTCTCCACCATCTGGTAGCCGGTCCCGGCGGGCGGGACGGCCGGTGCCCGGGCGGGCACCGGCCGTCCTCTCCGGGAGCCGTGCCGCCGGGGGACGGCACGGCTCCGCGTCCCGCGCCGTCAGAAGGCGAGGGCCGCCACCGAGGCCGTACGGGCGTGCTGAACGCAGGCGTTGGCGTACGTCTCGGACCAGGACACCCGGCGGCCCTGCCAGACGCCGTCGCCGGTCACCGTCACCGGCGCCCACTCGCGCGTACAGGGCCGGCCGTCCGACCGGACCGTCAGGGCGCCCAGGTCTCCGCCGGTCGCGGCCAGTTCGGCGCAGGCGGACGCGGCGCCGGGGTGGGTGCCACCGGGGGTGGGGGCGCAGCTCAGGGTGACGGCGCGGACGACCCGGGCCGTGTCGGGGCTGTCGCCCTGGCCGAGGGTGAGGACGAGCGCCGACGGCGGGTAGAGGCCCTCGGGAGCGGCCTCAGCGGTGCCGATGAGGGCCGTGCCGATGAGGGCGAGGCCGGTGGCGGCGGCGAGCGCGGTGGCGCCGAGGGTACGGACGTGACGCACGGGGGTGTCCCTTCGCGTGGTTTCAGGAGTGCGAGCCGATCGGCTGCGGAGGGGAGTCTTGTCGACGCGCAGAGTGATCGCACATCCGTCCGCGCTTTCCGGCCGTTCCCGTGCGGCAGGCCCGACCGATTGGTCGTTCGGGAAGCTGGGAGGGGGTGCGGGCCTCCTCCGGGCGGCGCCCCGCGGACGGCCGCCCGGGGGCCGTACAAGCTTGCACAACCGCCTCACCTGCGACGATCCGAAACATGTTCGACATGCAAGCAAGTGAACGGGAGCAGGGTCGTCCGGAAGTCTGCCGTCAGCCCCGGGGCACGGCCGCGTCGCCGAGGGCCCCGAGGACGGGACGGATCAGAGGGTGGTCCTCCGCGCCGCGCCGGACGGCGGCGAAGACCCGGCGGGTCGGGGCGACGCCCTCGATCGGGCGGACCTCCACACCCGAGAGGTCCATCCCGCGCAGGGCCGAACGCGGCACGAGCGCCACGCCCGCGGACGCCGCCGCGAGGGCGACGACGGCGCGGAAGTCGTCGGAGGAGTGCTCCGGGTTCAGGGTGAAGCCCGCGTACTCGCAGGCGAGGACGGTCACGTCGTGACAGGGGTTTCCCGCGGACTGGCCGATCCAGGCGTCCTTCGCCAGGTCGCCCAGCGCGACCCGCTCGCCCGTGGCCAGCGGATGACCGGGCGGCAGCACCGCGTCGAACGGCTCGGCGTAGAGCGGGACGCGGGTGAGCCGGGGGTCGTCCTCGCCCGGTGCGCCGCGGTACTCGACCGCGACGGCCATGTCCACCTGCCGGTCGAGGACCATGAGCAGGCTCTCGTCGCCCTCGGCGTCCCGGACCCGGACCCGGATGCCGGGCGCGGTGCGGGCGAGGGCCGTGATGGCGGGGGCCACCACGAGCCCGATGCCGGTGGCGAACGCGGCCACCGTGACCGTACCGGCGTCCCCCGAGCCGTACGCGGCGAGCTCGGCCTCGGCGCGCTCCAGCTGGGCCAGGACGGCGTTGGCGTGGCTGAGCAGGATCTCCCCGGCCGGGGTGAGGCGCGCACCGCGCGCGCTGCGGTCCACGAGCCGGTGGCCGGTCTCCTGCTCCAGGGCGGCGAGCTGCTGCGAGACGGCGGAGGGGGTCAGATACAGCGCGGCGGCCGCCGCCGTGACCGTGCGGTGGTCGGCCACCGCACGGAGGATGTGCAACCGCCGCGCTTCGATCATGCCCCCAGTGTCTCAGCCCGCGGACCCGTGCCGGATCCGCAGGTCAGGACCCTGGGAGGTGCTTCAGCCGCGGAGGGCGGCGCGGGCGTCGACGAAGGCGTCCACGGCCCGGTTCACGTCCTCCGTGGAGTGGGCCGCGGAGAGCTGGACGCGGATGCGGGCCTGGCCCTGCGGCACGACCGGGTACGAGAAGCCGATCACGTACACCCCGCGCTCCAGGAGCAGCTCGGCCATCCGGCCGGCCACGGCGGCGTCGCCGATCATGACGGGGGCGATGGCGTGGTCGCCGGGGAGGATGTCGAAGCCCTCCTCGGTCATGCGGGAGCGGAACAGCGCCGTGTTGGCGTTGAGGCGCTCGCGCAGGTCGCCGGCGGACTCCAGGAGGTCGAGGACCTTCAGGGAGGCGGCGGCGATGACCGGGGCGAGGGTGTTCGAGAAGAGGTACGGGCGGGAGCGCTGGCGCAGCAGGGCCACGATCTCGGCGCGGGCCGCGACGTAGCCGCCGGAGGCGCCGCCGAGGGCCTTGCCGAGGGTGCCGGTGATGATGTCGACGCGGTCCATGACGCCGTGCAGCTCGGGGGTGCCGCGGCCGCCGGGGCCGACGAAGCCGACCGCGTGCGAGTCGTCGACCATGACCATGGCGTCGTAGCGCTCGGCCAGGTCGCAGATCTCGTCGAGCGGGGCGACGTACCCGTCCATGGAGAAGACGCCGTCGGTGACGATCAGCTTGCGCCGGGCGCCGCCGTCCGTGGCCTCCTTGAGCTGCTGCTCCAGGTCGGCCATGTCGCGGTTGGCGTAGCGGAAGCGGCGGGCCTTGGAGAGGCGGATGCCGTCGATGATCGAGGCGTGGTTGAGGGCGTCGGAGATGACGGCGTCCTCGGGGCCGAGGATCGTCTCGAAGACGCCGCCGTTCGCGTCGAAGCAGGAGGAGTAGAGGATCGTGTCCTCCTGGCCCAGGAAGGAGGAGAGGCGGGCCTCCAGCTCCTTGTGCACCTCCTGCGTGCCGCAGATGAAGCGGACGGACGCCATGCCGTAGCCCCAGCGGTCCAGCGCCTCGTGGGCGGCGGCGATGATCTCGGGGTTGTCGGCGAGGCCCAGGTAGTTGTTGGCGCAGAAGTTGAGCACCTCGCCGGGGCGGCCGCCCGAGGTGACCTCGACGGTCGCGGACTGGGGGGTGCCGATGACCCGCTCGGGCTTGTGCAGTCCGGCCTGCTCGATCTCTTCGAGGGTGGCGCGGACGGAGTCGCGTACGGAATCGAACATGGGTCAGGCTCCCGTGGTCCAGTCGAGGATGATCTTGCCGCTCTTGCCGGAGGCCGCGTCGTCGAAGGCGGCGTCGAAGTCGCGGTAGTCGTAGCGGCCGGTGATGACCGGGTTCAGGTCGAGGCCGCCCTCCAGGAGGACCGACATCGCGTACCAGGTCTCGAACATCTCGCGGCCGTAGATGCCCTTGATCGTGATCATGGAGGTGACGATCTTCGCCCAGTCGACGGCGAAGTCCTCGGCGGGCAGGCCGAGCATGGCGATCTTGCCGCCGTGGGTCATGTTGGCGATCATGTCGCGCATCGCGTGGGCGTTGCCGGACATCTCCAGGCCGACGTCGAAGCCCTCCTTGAGCCCGAGGGTGCGCTGGCCGTCGGCGATGGTGTGCTCGGCGACGTTGAGGGCGAGCGAGACGCCCGTCTTGCGCGCCAGGGCGAGGCGCTCCTCGCTGACGTCGGTGATGACGACGTTGCGGGCGCCGGCGTGCTTCGCGACGGCGGCGGCCATGATGCCGATGGGTCCGGCGCCGGTGACGAGGACGTCCTCGCCGACGAGCGGGAACGACAGCGCCGTGTGCACGGCGTTGCCGAACGGGTCGAAGATCGCGGCGACGTCCAGGTCGACGGGGACGCGGTGCACCCACACGTTGGAGGCGGGCAGCGCCACGTACTCCGCGAAGGCGCCGTCCCGGCCGACGCCGAGGCCGACGGTGGCGCGGCAGAGGTGGCGGCGGCCGGCCAGACAGTTGCGGCACTTGCCGCAGACGAGGTGGCCCTCGCCGCTGACCAGGTCTCCGACCTCGATGTCGGCGACGTCACGGCCGACGGAGACGACCTCGCCGACGAACTCGTGGCCGATCGTCAGGGGCGTGGCGATCGTCTTCTGCGCCCAGCCGTCCCAGGAGCGGATGTGCAGGTCGGTCCCGCAGATTCCGGTCCGCTTGACCTTGATGAGGACGTCTCCGGGGCCTGTCTCCGGCTCGGGCACATCCGTGAGCCAGAGTCCCGGCTCCGCCTTCAGCTTGACCAGCGCCTTCAATGCAACGGCTCCCGACGTGCGTGTCCTGTGATGTGGGGGTGCGGGCACGGCTGCGCGCCCAAGATCCCTGGAAGAGAATCTTCCGTATGGAAGGCCCGCGGTCCATCGAGGATTTCTTAAGCGCGCTCGCAGATCAGCTTCACACCCCTCTCGGGGAGGGGGCGACGCCGACGGGGCCGAACGGATGTGCGCCCGGTCGGGTTCGGGCCGCTACCTCCCCGGCACCGCCGTCGACCCGGCCGGCCACCTCCCCGGCACCGCCGTCGACACCGCCGGCTACCTCCCCAGCGCCGCCATCGCCGCGTTGTGGCCGGGGATGCCGCTGACTCCCCCGCCCCGGACCGCGCCCGCCCCGCACAGCAGCAGATTGGCGTGCCGGGTCTCGACGCCCCAGCGGCCGGTGCCCTCCTGCGCGTACGGGAAGGAGAGGTCGCGGTGGAAGATGTGGCCGCCGGGCAGCCGCAGGTCGCGTTCGAGGTCGAGCGGGGTCTTCGCCTCGATGCAGGGGCGGCCCTCCGCGTCGAGGGCGAGGCAGTCGGCGATCGGCTCGTCCAGGTGCGCGTCGAGCTCTGCGAGGGTCGCCGCGAAGAGCCTCGCGCGCGTGCCCTCGTTGTCGGCGGCGAAGAGCCGGGCGGGAGTGTGCAGGCCGAACAGGGTGAGCGTCTGGTGGCCCGTGGCGGCGAGCTCCGGGCCGAGGATCGTCGGGTCGGTGAGGGAGTGGCAGTAGATCTCGGACGGCGGGGCGCCGGGCAGGCGCCCCGCGGCGGCCTCGGCGTGCGCGGTGGCCAGCTGCCCGTACCCCTCGGCGATGTGGAAGGTGCCGGCGAAGGCCTCGCGCGGGTCGACGGAGCGGTCGCGGAGCCGCGGCAGCCGGGTCAGCAGCATGTTGACCTTGAGCTGGGCGCCCTCCGGGGCGGGCGGCGGCGTCTCGCCGAGGAGTGCGGCGAGCTCCTGCGGGGAGGCGTTGACGAGGACCTGGCCGGCCTCGACGGTGCCCTCGCCGTCGGCGGTGCGGTACGTGAGCGCGGCGCGCTGTCCGTCGGTCTCGATCCGGGTGACCTCGTGCCCCGTGAGGATGCGGGCCCCGGCGGTCCTGGCCGCGTCGGCGAGGGCGTCGGTGAGGGCGCCCATGCCGCCGACGGGCACGTCCCAGTCGCCGGTGCCGCCGCCGATGACGTGGTAGAGGAAGCAGCGGTTCTGCAGGAGCGTGGGGTCGTGGGCGTCGGCGAAGGTGCCGATGAGGGCGTCGGTCAGCACGACGCCCCGGACCAGGTCGTCGGCGAAGGTCTTCTCGACGGTGACGCCGAGGGGCTCCTCGAAGAGCATCCGCCAGGTGTCGGCGTCGTCGACGCGGGCGCGGAGCCCGGCGCGCGTGGGGAGGGGCTCGGTGAGCGTCGGGAAGATCCGGCGGGCGGCCTCGCCGGTGCGGGCGTAGAAGCCCTCCCAGGCCTCGTACGCCCGGTCGGAACCGGTGAGCGCGGCGAAGGAGGCGCGGGTGCGGTCGGCCCCGCCGCCGACGAGGAGGCCGCCGTCGCCCTTCGGGGTGTACGAGGAGATCGACCGCTTCCGCACGGCGAACCGCAGCCCGAGCTCCCGCACGATCTTCCCGGGGAGCAGCGAGACCAGGTACGAGTACCGGGACAGCCGGGCGTCGACCCCGGCGAACGGCCGTGTCGACACGGCCGCCCCGCCGGTGGCGCCGAGCCGCTCCAGGACGAGGACGGAGCGTCCGGCGCGGGCCAGATAGGCGGCGGCGACGAGCCCGTTGTGCCCGCCTCCGACGACGACGGCGTCGTAGGAGCGGGACCCTGCGGAGGCGTGGGGGGCGGTCATGGCTCATGCTCACACGCGCCCGCGTGCCGGGGGAACCCCGCCGTCCTGCGTCATGATCACCGCATGACTGAGATCGTGCTGATGTCGGATCCGAGCGTCGCGGCGATACCCGTGGCCGAGTGCGGTGAACGCCTGGTGGACGTCCGCGGTGCCGGCCCGCTGCTGGTCGACCCGCGCAAGCGGGACGCGGCGGACGCGTTCGCGTACCTGCGGGAGGGAGTCGTCGAGCGGCTCCTCACGGCCCAGGAGCTGCTGCCGGACGGCCTGCGGCTGCTGTTCGTGGAGGGATACCGCCCTCCGTCGCTCCAGCGGGCGTACTTCGAGGAGTACGCCGACCAGCTGCGCGCGCTCCACCCCGAGTGGCCCGGGGAGCGGATCCACGCGGCGGCGAGCCGCTACGTGTCGCCGCCCGAGATCGCCCCGCACAGCGCCGGCGCGGCCGTCGACCTCACCCTGGCCGGAGCCGACGGGCGCGAACTGGGCCTGGGGACGCGGATGAACGCGTCCCCCGAGGAGAGCGGCGGCGCCTGCTACACCCACGCCGACGGCATCGGCGAGGAGGCCCGCGCCCACCGGGAGCTGCTCGGCTCCGTGCTGACGGCGGCGGGCCTGGTGAACTACCCGACCGAGTGGTGGCACTGGTCCTTCGGCGACCGCTACTGGGCCCTGGCGACCGGCGCGGCGACGGCCCCCTACGGCCCGACGGAGCTCACGCCCCGGGGCTGAGGGCCGAGCGCCGGAGTGACGCGGGGCTGAACGCCGGACCGGGGCGGGGCCGGTAAGCGGAGTGACGCCGGGGGGCTCGGCACCGGACCGGGCGGGGGCCGGCCGGTGGTGGTCTCCGGCCCGTCGGCCGGCCCCGGCCGCGCGCCGACGAGGGGGGCCTCCCCGTCGGCCGTCACGCCTCCGGTGGGGTGGCCGCTCTCAGGAGGAGGGCGGCCGCCTCGGTGTGGCGGCCGAGGCGCTCCAGGCTCTCGGCCTCGTCGTCGAGGGCGGCGAGGGTGTCGGGGTGGGCGGGACCGAGGAGCCGGGTCCGGGCGGCGGCGATCGCCCGGTGGCACTCCAGCGCCTCCTCCCAGCGGTCGAGCCGCCCGAGGGCGACGGCCGTCTCCCACCGGCTGAGGAGCGTGTCCGGGTGGTCCTCGCCCAGGACCCGCGCGCGGTCCGCGTGGACGCCCTCGGACTCGGCGAGCGCCTCCGTCCAGCGCCCGAGCCGCCCCAGGTTGACGGCCAGGGCCTGCCGCGCGCGGAGGGTCTCCGGACCGTCGGGTCCCTGCGCGCGGGTGCGGGCGGCGACGAGCTCGCGGCACACGTCCAGGGCGTCCGCGGCCTGGCCGAGGCGGCCCAGGCAGACGCCGGTCTCGTAGCGGGCGGCGAGGGTGTCCGGGTGCTCGGGGCCGAGGGCGGCGGCGCGTCCGTCGGCGACCGCGCGGTACTGGACGAGCGCCTCCTCCCCGCGCCCGAGCCGGGTCAGGGTGAAGGCGACCTCGTGGCGGGTCACGAGGGTGTCCGGGTGGGCCTCGCCGAGCAGCCGGGCGCGGGCCCGGGCGACCTCGTCCGCGGTGCGGTAGGACTCCTCCAGGCGGCCGAGACGGCCCAGGGTGAACGCCAGGTTGTGCCGGCAGCGCAGGGTGTCGGGGTGGTCGGGGCCGACGGTGCGCTCGCGGGCGGCGAGCACGTCGGTGTACACCTCGTACGCCTCGGGGTGCCGCCCGAGGCGGCCCAGGGCGTAGGCCCGCTCCTGCCGGGCCGCCAGGGTGTCGGGGTGGTCGTCACCGAGCACGCGGGCGCGGGCCTCGGCGACCTCGCCGAAGACGCGCAGGGAGTCGGCGGCGCGGTCGAGCCGGGCGAGGGCGAAGCCGACCTCGTAGCGGCTGGTCAGCGTGTCGGGGTGGTCCTCGCCGAGGGTGCGCGCCCGGTCCCGGGCGACGGACCGGTGCACGGACTCGGCCTCGTCCCAGCGGCCGAGCCTGCCGAGGCCCATTCCGGCGCGGAACCGTCCGGCGAGCACGGCGATCAGCTCCGCCGGGGGCGCGGGGGCGTCCCCGGGAGCCGCGGTGGTCCACTCCGTGGTGAGGACGGCCGCGGCGGGATCGTGGGCGGCCGGGCGCGGTCCGGCGACGGCCGCCGGGCGGTGCCCGCCGGTGATTCCCCGGACCCACCCGGGCGCGGGGGCCGTCTCCTCGGCCGCCGGTACGGGCAGGGGGGCGGTCACCGGCAGGGCGGGGAACACGGGCTCGTGCGGGGGCGGCGGGAACGGGGCCGGGCCGGAGCGTCCCGAGACGATCCGGCGGCGCAGGTCGCCCGCGTCGGCCGGCCGCTCCTCGGGGACCTTGGCGAGCAGGTCGACGACGATCCGGTCGAAGTAGTCGGGCAGCTCGGCGCGGTGCGCGCGCGGCGGGCTCGGCACGGTGTCCCGGTGGCCGATGAGGATGGCCCAGGAGTCGCCGAGGTCGAAGGGCGGTGCGCCGGTGGCCAGTTCGTACAGGACGCACCCCAGCGAGTAGAGGTCACTGCGGTGGTCGATCTCGCCGCCGCCGATCTGCTCGGGGGACATGTAGTGGGGCGTGCCCATGGCGATGCCGGTCCCGGTGAGCTTGGACGTGAAGCCCATGTCGGCGCCGAGTCGCGCTATCCCGAAGTCGCAGATCTTCACCGTGCCGTCCGGCAGCCGCACGATGTTCGCGGGCTTCAGGTCCCGGTGCACGATGCCCTGGCGGTGCGTGTACGCGAGGGCGTCGGCGACCTGGTCGGCGATCTCGACGACGTCCTGGACGGGCAGCGGGTGCTGGTCGTTGGCTACCAGGAGCTGGCTGAGGTTGCGCCCCTCCAGGAGCTCCATGACGAGGAAGAGCACGCCGTCGTACTCGCCGAAGTCGTGCACGACGGTGATGCCCCGGTGCTGGAGCGCCGCCGCCACCCGGGCCTCGCGGCGGAACCGCTCGCGCACCACGGTGAGGACCTGCGGGTCCTGCTGCGGTCCGAGCGGCTTGAGGCACTTCACGGCGACGCCGCGCCCGAGTGCCTCGTCCGTGGCGCGCCACACCTCGCCCATGCCTCCGCGACCGATCACCTCGTGCAGGCGGTACCGGCCGTGGATCAGTCTGGAGTCCCCCATCGCGTGCTGCCGCCCCCGTCGATTCCGTACTGCCTTCTCGGCTCCTCCAGTATGGCCGCCGGGTCGGACAGTGAATACGGGGCGGGGTACGCGTAGGGGTCGGGCCGGGTCTCCGGGCCGAGCCGGTCCACGGCGCGCAGGATGTGCCGGGGCGGGAGCCGCCAGCGCAGCCGGGCGGGCACGCAGCGCAGCAGGTTGGCGGTCGCGACGAGCCGGTGGGTGACGGTCCCGGGCGGCGGGGCGGGGCGGCCGTAGAGCGCGTGGGCGTAGGGGGGCAGGGTGTCGTAGGCGAGCGCGGTGACGCGCCGCCAGAGCACCTCGCGCGCCGGGACGAGCGCCCGTCGGACGGGCGGGCGGCGCAGGAAGTCCTCGACGGTCCGGGCGTCCGGTCCGGCGGCGAGGCCGGGACGGACCGCGTCGAAGTAGGCGGCGAGTTCGGCGGTGGACGCGGGGACGGTGTCCGGGTCGAGGCCGACGAGCCGGGCGGAGGTGCGGTGTTCGTCGACGTACCGGTCGGCCTGGGCGTCGGTGAGGGGGATCCCGGAGCGGCGGGCGACCGTGAGGTAGGAGTCGGTCTCGGCGCAGTGGACCCAGAGCAGCAGTTCGGGGTCGTCGACGCCGAGGAGCCGGTGGATCCGCCGGACCCGGGCGCCCGCCGCCTCGGCGGCCTCGGTGGTCCCGTAGCTGAGGGTCCCGACGAAGTCCGCGGTCCGCATCAGCCGGCCCCAGGGGTCCTTCCGGAAACCGCTGTTGATCATGACGCCGCGGACGGCGACGGGGTGCAGGGCCTGCAGCCAGAGGGCCCGGACACCGGCGATCCACATCACCGGGTCGCTGTGCAGCTGCCACGTCACGGAGCGGGGACCGAAGAGCCCGGGGTCGGCGTCCTGCCTCATGGCGCTCAGGCTACGCCGGAACCGGCCCCGGGGACCCGGTCGGGAGACGTCCTCTTCCACGACGGGCAGGCGCGTCGGGCACGCGTCTCGGACGCGGCCCGGCGAGGGCGGGCGAGGACCGGCGCGGGCAGGCGGCTCCCCGGGCCCGCCCGCCCGCGCGTGCCGCGCGCACGGCGGGCCCGGGAGCGTCCGCCGTGCGGGGAGCCGCCCGCCCGCGCATGATCGGTGCATGGCCTGCGAGCGTGTCGACCGGCCCGGGCGGACGGGCGCGGGGCGGACGGTGGCGGGATGAGGTGGCTGTCCGTCCTCGCGGGAGCGGCGCTGATCCTCCTCATCCTGCGGGACGTCTTCCACACCATCTGGCACCCCACCCGGCACGGCGGGCTGAGCAGGCTGGTCATGCGGGGCGTGTGGCGGTTCTCGGCCCATCACGGGGAGCGGTGGCGGCCGGTCGGTCTCGCGGGTCCGGTGGGCATGATGGCGGTCGTCGCCGTCTGGTCGTTCACCGTCGCCGCGGGCTGGGGGCTCATCTACTGGCCCCACATGCCGGAGGACTTCTCGTACGCCTCGGGGCTGACGCCCTCGGACCACGCGTCCCCGGTCGACGCGCTGTACGTCTCGCTGGTCACCCTGGCCACCCTCGGCCTCGGCGACATCGCGCCGACGTCGGGGTGGCTGCGCGTCCTCGCGCCGCTGGAGGCGCTGGTGGGGTTCGCCCTGCTGTCGGCGACCGTCGCCTGGGTCCTGGGCATCTACCCGGCCCTCGCCCGCCGCAGGGCGCTGGCCCTGCGGCTGTCCCATCTGCGCCGCGTCCGCGTCCCGGACGGGTCCCTCGACTCCCCCGGAGGTGCCGCGCTCCTCGACGGTCTCGGCTCGGCGCTCGCGACGGTGACCGTGGACTTCCTGCAGTACGCCGAGTCGTACTACTTCTACGACGGCGACGCGAAGATCTCCCTGGCCGGGCAGCTCGGCCACGCGGTCGGCCTGGCGGGGAGGGCGGAGCGGGCCCGTCATCCGGACGTCCGGCTCTCCGGCGCGGTCCTGCGCACGGCGCTCGACGACCTGGCCGGTGTCCTCGACGAGCGCTTCCTGCGCACGGGCGGCGCGCCCGAGGAGGTGTTCACGGCGTACGCGAGGGACCACGGCCGCCGCCCCGCACCGCCGTGACGTGGGGCGATATCCCCTCGACATGATCGCTCCGGCGCCACATCCTGGCCCCATGGAATTCCTCTGCTACCACCGCGACCGGCCCGGATCGATGCCCCTGCGGCAGGCCCTGGTCGAGGCGCACTGGGCGTACATGGACGGCTTCGCGGACCGGCTCATCGCCCGCGGGCCGACCTTCGACGCGGCGGGCGAGGCCTGCACCGGGAGCGTGCACATCGTCGACCTGCCCGACGCCGCCGCGGCCCGGGCCTTCGCCTTCGACGAGCCCAACTACCAGGCCGGGGCCTACCGGGACGTCCTGGTGAGGCGGTGGCGCAACGTGCTGGGCCGGACGATGTGGGAGTTCCCCGGCGGCCGCGAGGGCGGCAACCGCTACCTGGTCCTGGGCCTCGGCGAGGGCGAGCCCGTCGACCTCACGCCCCCGGCGGAGGCCGTGGAGGGGGGCGACCTCATCGCCTACGGCCCGCTGCTCTCCGACGACGGCGGCACGTGGGTGGGGACGGCGGCCCTGGTGCGCGCCCCGGACGAGGCCGGGGCCGCGGCGGTCCTGCGGACCCCCGACCGGTATGCCGGGATCGAGGTCCACCACTGGGCCTTCGGCGGGCGCCCGACGGCCTGAACCCATCCAGCAGGTGAGACCGGCCGGGGCCACCGCCCCGGCCCGATCTAAGGTGCCCCTACCCGCGGCCGGCGGGTGATCCCCCGGCCGCCCGCGCTGCCCGATCTCACCGAGGATGCCCATGTTTACGGTCAACGAGTACTTCGACGGCACGGTCAAGTCGATCGCGTTCACTCAGGAGCAGGGTCCGGCGACCATCGGCGTCATGGCTCCGGGCGAGTACGAGTTCGGCACGGCCGCCCCGGAGGTCATGCACGTGGTCAGCGGCGCCCTGACGGTCAGGCTGCCGGGCGCCGACGCGTGGGAGACCTTCGCCGCCGGGGAGGAGTTCAAGGTCCCCGGGGACAGCAGGTTCCAGCTCAGGGTCGCGGTGGACACGGCCTACCTGTGCGAGTACCGCTGACCGAGCGGGGACGGACCGAGGGCCTGTCTTCCGGATCAGGCCCTGCACGACCGCACTGGTGTACTAGATTCGATCAAGACGGCTGAACGGGAGTCCCGGAGAAGGCCCGGCGGATCGGCTCGCACCACGAGGGAACGGCCCGCGACCGTCGCACCCGTCGACCGGCCGAGGAGCGAACCTGCCATGCGCACTGCCACGCACACCGAGATCGTCGTCGTCGGAGGCGGGCCGGTCGGCATGCTGATCGCCGCCGAGCTGGGGGCGTACGGGATCGACGTCGTGGTGCTGGAGGAGAAGCGCGAGACGTCCGGTCACCCCAAGGCCGGGACCCTCCACGCCAGGGCCGTGCAGGCGCTGACCCGGCGGGGCTACCTCGGGCTGCCGCGGTCCTCGGACGCGCCGGTGACCGAGCAGTTCCACTTCGCCGGGATGCCCGGGCTGACGATCACGGTCCCCGCGGCCGAACCCGAGCCCATCCTCAAGCGTGCCCAGGCCGACCTGGAGCGGGAGTTCGAGCAGCGGGCCCGGGAGCGCGGCGTGACCGTGCTGCGCGACCACCGGGTGACCGCGCTGCGCCAGGGGCCCGACGGGGTCGACGTGGTGGCCGAGGGGCCCGGGGGCGAGCGCACGTACAGCGCCCTCTTCCTGGTCGGGGCCGACGGCGCGCGCAGCACCGTACGCCGGGAGGCCGGCTTCACCGAGGACACCCACCCCGCGACGGTCTCGGCGATGATGGGCCTGGTCCGGCTGACCGAGCCCGACAAGGCGCCGCGGGGCTGGTGCCGTACCGAGCGGGGCTGGGTCATCGCGAAGCCCGTTCCCGACGGGCACTCCCTCGTCCGCACGCTCGACTGCGACGGGCCCCATCCCCACCGGCACACTCGGGCGACGGTGCGGGAACTGCAGGACGAGGCGTCCCGGATCGCCGGATACGACATCCCGATGGAGGACGCGCTCGCGGTGACGCGGTTCAGCGACTTCACCCGGCTGGTGCACCAGTACCGCAAGGACCGCGTGTTCCTGGCGGGGGACGCCGCGCACGTGCACTTCCCCATCGGCGGCCAGGGGCTGAGCACCGGGCTGGTCGACGCGCTCAACCTGGCCTGGAAGCTGGCCCACACCGTGCGGGGAACGGCGGGCGAGGGGCTGCTCGACACGTACGACGCCGAGCGCAGGCCGGCCGCCCAGCGGGTCATCGACAACACGCGCGTCCAGCTGACGCTGATGCGTCCCGCCCCCGACCTCGACCCGCTGCGCGCGATGGTCACCGAGCTGCTGACGCTGGAGCAGACCCGTCGCCACGTGGGCGACCTGATCAGCGCGCAGGAGACGGTGTACCCGGCCCGCTCGGGCTCCGCCTCCCGGTGGGAGGGGCGGTTCCTGGAGAACGTCGCGGTGGGGGACGGCGAGGCGCCGCAGGACGTCACGGGGCTGCTGCACGACGGCCGGCCCCTGCTTCTGCTGTCCGGCGGGCAGGCCGCGGCGTACGGCGAGTCGGCCCGGGGCTGGGCCCATGTGCTGCACACCGTCGTCGCCGCACCGGATGCCGCCCTCCCGTCGGACGCGGTGCTGGTGCGTCCTGACGGCCATGTCGCCTGGGCACCGGACGCGGGCGACCTCACCGGCGCGCTGCGCCTGTGGTTCGGCGAGCCCCGGTAGGCGCCGGCGGGCGGCCTCCGCGGTCTTCCGGCGTGTTCGGGCCGCCCGGTCCCGCCTCGCCGGGCCGCCGTCCTCGCGTCCGTGACGTGGGTCTCTTCGCCGAGCAATGGCTTGCGTCACGTAATAGGATCATCCGGCTGGTTGGCTCTTGTTTCAGGCGCGGCTCGCCTGTCGCCGCCGCCGGAAACCATGGGGGATTTCATGAACAGGACGACGATCGACGGGGGAAGCCTCCGGTCGCCCAGCGGGCCGTTTCCCGCGTCACTGGCTCAGCTGCATCGCGCCAGGCAGGCCGACGCCTTCCCGGTCAGCTGGACGCGGACGCGGGACGACCACCACTCGGTCACCGCCCACTGGCCCGGTGAGCACCCTTACTTCATCCCCGTACACGGGCACCGCTACGATCCCCTGCTCGTCGCCGAGACCATGCGTCAGGCCACCCTGCTCGTGCTGCACGCCGGCTACGGCGTTCCGGTGGGACACCACTTCCTCCTGGCGGAGCTGCAGTTCACCTGCGACATGGACCGGCTCGCCATCGACGACGGGCCCGGGGAGGTGGAGGTGCAGGTGGTCTGCTCCGATGTCAGGCGGGTCCGTGGGCACGTCTCCCAGCTGAGGATCGACATGGCCGTGCGGCGCGCGGGGGCGGTCGTGGCCACGGGCGTGATCACGGGGCGGATCGTCGGCCCGGAGGCCTATCTCCGGGTACGGGGCGACCGCGCCGTCCCGGGATTCGAGGTCCCGCGCACGCCTCCGGTGCCGGCCGCGCTCGTCGGCCGGTCGAGCGCGGAGGACGTCCTGCTCTCGCCCACCCCGCAGGAACGGCTGTGGCAGCTGCGCGTCGACACCACGCACCCGATCCTGTTCCAGAGCGAGAAGGACCACGTGCCCGGGATGCTGCTCCTCGAAGCGGCCAGGCAGGCGGCCGGACTGGGGACGCCGTCCCAGCCGTTCGTCCCCTCCTCGGGACGCATCAGCTTCCAGCGCTACGCCGAGTTCGGCACCCCCTGCTGGATACGGACCCACGCCCTGCCCACATCGCGCGCCGGGACGACCGGCGTCACCATCACCGGGAGCCAGGACGACGGCGCGGTGTTCCTCGCCGAGCTCTCCTCGGCCCTTCCCGCCTGCTGACGGACGGTATCGCAGACATGATCCTTGTCACCGGAGCAACCGGCACGGTCGGACGGGAGGTCGCCCGCCTGCTGGCCCCCGGCCGGCCGCTGCGCATCCTCACGAGGCGGCCCGAACTCGTCACCGCCCAGGGGCCCGCCGTCACCGTGGTCCGCGGCGGCTTCACGGACCCCGAGAGCCTCCACCGGGCACTGACCGGAGTCCGCGCCGCCTTCCTGGTCACCAACCGGGTGACGGAGGAGGACGACGCGCGGTTCATCGAAGCGGCCAGGGCCTGCGGCGTACGGCACCTGGTCAAGCTCTCCGCGGCCGCCGTGGAGGATCCGGAGGCGGACGACCTCATCACCCGCTGGCAGCGTGAGAACGAGCGGGCCGTGCGGGAGTCGGGTCTGGAGTGGACCTTGCTGCGCCCCCGGTCCTTCATGTCCAACACCCTGTCGTGGGCATCGGCCATCCGTTCCGAGGGCGTCGTGCGGGCGCTCCACGGGGAGTCCGCCAACGCCTGCGTGGACCCGCGCGACATCGCCGAGGTGGCGGTGCACGCCCTGACGCGGGACGGGCAGGGGGGCCGGGTGCACCCGCTCTCGGGTCCGGAGCCGGTCACCGCGCTCGAACAGACCGCCGTGCTCTCCGAGGTCTTGGGGCGACCGCTGCGCTTCGAGGAACTCGGACCGGAGCGGGCCCGCTCGGCCCTGCTGGACCGCTATCCCGAGGCGATCGCCGAAGCGCTGCTGCACAGCGCCGGGCGCCAGCGGGCCGGCGCGAAGGCCCGGGTGGAATCCGCGGTGCCCGCGCTCCTGGGACGCCCCGCACGGACCTTCGGCGCCTGGGCGGCGGACCACGCGCAGGCGTTCGCCTGACCTGCCCGCCCGCCCGCCGGGCAGGCGGGCAGGCGGGGCAAGAGATCGCCGGGACGCCCGCTACCGGCGGACGCGGGGCATGCCCAGGCCGATCCAGGAGATGATCTCGCGCTGGATCTCGTTGTTGCCGCCGCCGAAGGTGAAGATGACGGCCGAGCGGTAGCCCCGCTCCAGTTCGCCGTGCAGGACGGCGCCCGCCGAGCCCTCCTTGAGGGCGCCGGCCGCGCCGACGACCTCCATCAGGGCGGCGTACGCGTCGCGGCGGGCCTCGGAGCCGTACACCTTGACGGCGGAGGCGTCCTGGGGGGTGAGCGTGCCGTTCTGGACGGCGCTCACCATCTGCCAGTTGAGCAGCTTCATCGCGTCGAGCCGGGCATGGGTGCGGGCCAGGGTGCGCCGCACCCAGGGGAGGTCGATGACCCGGCCGCCGTCGGAGAGCGGGGTGCCGGCGGCCCAGCGCTGCACGTCGTGGAGGGCGCGGATCGCCATGGTCCCGTGGGCGGCGAGGGTCACGCGCTCGTGGTTGAGCTGGTTGGTGATGAGCCGCCAGCCCTTGTTCTCCTCGCCGACGCGGCGGGAGACGGGGACGCGGACGTCGTCGTAGTAGCTCGCGGTCGTGTCGTGCGAGGCGAGGGTGTTGATGATCGTGCAGGAGTAGCCGGGGTCGCTCGTCGGCACGAGGAGCATGGTGATGCCCTTGTGCGGCGGCGCGTCGGGGTCCGTGCGGACGGCGAGCCAGACCCAGTCGGCGGTGTCGCCGTTCGTCGTCCAGATCTTCTGGCCGTTCACGACGTACGTGTCCCCCTCCCGCACCGCGCGGGTCTTCAGGGCGGCCAGGTCCGTGCCCGCGTCGGGCTCGCTGTAGCCGATGGCGAAGTCGATCTCGCCGGACAGGATGCCGGGCAGGAAGTACGCCTTCTGCTCGTCCGTGCCGTACCGCATGATCGTGGGGCCCACGGTGTTCAGCGCCATCAGCGGCAGCGGCACACCGGCCTGCGCGGCCTCGTCGAAGAAGATGAACTGTTCCATGGGGGTGAGCCCGCGCCCGCCGTACTCGGTGGGCCACCCCACCCCGAGCCAGCCGTCGGTGCCGAGGCGCCGCACGGTCTGCCGGTAGAAGCGTTTCTGCGCGGCCGGGTCCGCGTACCGGGTGTGGACGTCGTCCGGGACCAGCCCGGCGAAGTACGCCCGCAGCTCGGCGCGCAGGCTGTTCTGTGCGGGCGTGTACTCGAGGTGCATGGCGTCCTCCCGTGGCGGGCGTCCGTCGGTGTCCGCGCGAGGGCGCGCGGTGTCCGCCGCGTCCCCGTGCGGTGCGACGCGCGACGGCGGCCACGGTAGAACGTGTTCCACAAATGCGGAAGCCTCGGGACCCGCCGGGAACGCGCGCGACCCCGGACCGGAAGACCGGTCCGGGGCCCACGGGAGGGTGGTGTGCGTTCCTAGGGCAGGAGCTCGTCCATGCAGGCGCGGCCCTTCTCGGCCATGCGGCGTTCCGCCCAGGCGAGGTTCTTCGCATTCACGTCACGCCCGGAGGCGAGGACCACGTCCTCCGGCGTGAATTCGCCCTCCGACCCTGTGTGCAGCAGCCGGTCGGGCGTCGGGATGTCCCCCGGGGACGTCTTGTCGGGCTCAGCGTTCATGCCGCCTCCTACGTGTGCGTCCGGCACTCGCCATTCTCGTGTCCGCTCCCCGTGCGCGCATCCGGGGCCGCGGCCCTCCCGTGTCGACGCGGTGTCGACGCCGTGTCGGCCGCCCCGGGGAGGGTGGGGGCCCGGACCCGCCTCCCGAGGAGCAGTCGATGACCCAGCACCCCTCCGAGCCCCTGCCCCTGCGCCGTCTGACGGTCACCGCCGTCCGCGCCGTGACCCCGCGCATGCGCCGGGTCACCCTCGGCGACCCGAGCCTCGACGGCTTCGCCCTCGCGGGCCCCGACCAGCAGGTGAAGCTGTTCTTCCCCCGGCCGGGCAGGACGGAGCCGGTCCTGCCGGCGCCCGGGCCCGACGGCGACGCGATGCGCTGGTACGGGGCCTACGCGGCGCTCCCCGAGACGGAGCGCCCGTGGATGCGGAGCTACACCCTCCGCGCGCACGACCCGGCGGCCGGAACCGTCGACGTCGACTTCTTCCTCCACGCGGAGGGCGGGGACGCGGGCCCGGCGACCCGCTGGGCCGCCTCGGCGCGCCCCGGTGACGTGCTGGGCATGTTCGGCCCGTCGGCGGCCTTCGCGGTCCCCGTCGATCCCGGCGCGGGCGACTGGACGCTCCTGTACGCCGACGCCTGCGCCCTCCCCGCGCTCGCCACGGTCGTCGCCGCGCTCCCGCCGGGACGGCGGGCCCTCGCGTACGTCCAGGTCCCCGACCGCTCCGAGGAGCAGCCGCTGCCGACGGCGGGCGACCTGACCGTACGCCGTCTGCGCGACGGCGACTCGCCGGCCCAGGCCGTGCGGGCGGACCGCCTGCCGCCCGGCCGGCCGTACGCCTGGCTCGCGGGCGAGGCCTCGGCGGTGCGCGGGCTGCGGCGCCACCTCGTGGAGGAGCGCGGCGTCGACCGGCGCTCGGTGCACTTCACCGGGTACTGGCGCCGCCGCCTCACCCAGGACGACGCGCCGACCCAGGAGGACCTGGCCGAGGCGCGCGAGCGCCTGTCGCTCGGCTAGGCCGTTCCTTTCGGATCACGCCGCGAGCCCGGCGAGATCCGAAAGAGACGGCCTAGCGGGGCGGGCGGACGAGGTCGGTGGCGGCTCCGAGGGAGAGACCCGCGCCCTCCTCGTACCGACGGGCGTACGTCCGCGGGTCCAGGGCCGCGCGGAGGACCTCCTCGGCGCGCGCACGGATCGCGGCCTCGGTCCTCGGGGTGAAGGGGCGGAAGCCGCCGCCGGTGTCGGAGGCGGCGTGGGCGTCGTACGCCCCGAGGAGCCGCGCGCCCGTCCCGGCGTCGCCCGGTGCTCCGCGTCCGCCACGGGCCCAGGCGGCGGTCCCGAACTGGGCGACGACCAGGTGCGGTGCGACCAGGTGGGCGAGGGTCTCGATGTCGGCGACGGCCCGGGCGAGCCGCTCCAGGGCCCGGTCGTGGTCGCCGTCGAGACAGTCGAGCCAGGCCCACGTCCCACCGGCGAGACCCCAGAAGAGCGCGGGGGTGACCTCGCCGAACTCCTGCTCCAGACGGACGAGTTGCGCGCGGGCGAGGCCGGTGCGCGCGGTGTGGCCGTAGTGCTGGGCGAGCAGCAGCCGGCCGGCCCCGGCGGCTTCCGCTCCCCACTGCCCGGCCTCGTCGGCGGCTTCCGCAAGGAGCCGCTCGGCCGCCGCGTCGCCCTCCGGAGCGAGGCGGAGCCGGACGGCCGCGAGGCGGGCCGTGAAGACGGGCACCTGTGAGCGGGCGCCGACCCGGGCGGCGGCCTCGGTGGCCCGCTCGAAGTCGGCGGCGGCCTCGGCCGGCCGGTCCTCCCGCTCGTGCGCCTCGCCCCGGGCGGCGAGGGACTCCGCGATGCCCCAGGAGTCCCCGGCGGCCTCGAAGTGGGCGAGCGCCTCGGCGGCGTCGGCGCCGTGACCGGCGAGCTTGGCCCGCATGAGCAGCGCGAAGCCCAGGTCCCAGCCGGGGCCGTCGGCGCGGCAGGCGTCCACGATCAGAGTGAGCGTCTCGTCGAGGCCGGTGAGCTCTCCGGTCATGAGCCGGGCGAAGTACCACATCGTGCCCGGCTGGCGGCAGGTCTGCGGGAGGCCGGGGCGGTACGCGGCGACGAGGGCGGAGAGCCGGGCACGGGTCTCGGGCCGTTCGAGGACGGTCGCGCCCTCGCCGGACTCACCGCCCTCGGTCGCGAGGGCGTACAGCCGGCCGCCGCGCCGGGCCTCCCACAGCCGCTCGCCGGTCCACGGCGGCGGCACGTCCAGGCACCGGCCCTCCAGCGGCCCGGCGGGCCGGACGGGCTCCCGGAAGGGGTCGGGACCCAGCCGGCAGGCCTCGGCGGCCCAGGTCCGGGCGTCGACCTGGTGGTTGCGCAGCTGCCAGAACCAGCTCAGCGCGTGGACCAGGCAGAGCACCTCCTGCTCCTCGCCGAGGGCCACGGCCGTCCGGAGGGCGCCGCGCAGGTTGTCGTGTTCCCGCTCCAGGCGGGCGACGGCGGCCACCTGGCCGGGGCCGCGCAGCTCCGGGTCGGTCCGACGGGCGAGCTCCCGGTGGTACGTGAGGTGCCGGCGCTCGGCCGCCGCCCGCTCCCCGGCCTCGTCGAGCCGCTCCCCGGCGTACTCGGCCACGGTCTCCAGGAGCCGGAAGCGCATCCCGCCGCCGTCGGGGGCGGCCACGACGAGCGACTTGTCGACGAGGGCGCCGAGCAGGTCGAGGACGGCGGCGGCCGGGACGGCCGCCGGGCCCGGGACGCGGCCGTCCGGCGCGGCCGGGACGGCCTCCGCGACGGGCCCGGCGGGTCCGTCGGCGGCCGGGTCCCCCGGTCCCCCGCCGTCCGCGCACACCGCCTCCGCCGCCGTCAGGTCGCACCCGCCCGCGAACACCGCGAGCCTCCGCAGCACCGCGCGTTCGTCCGCGTCGAGGAGGTCCCAGGACCAGTCCACCACCGCCCGCAGGGTCTGCTGACGCGGCAGCACGGTCCGCGCACCCGAGGTCAGCAACCGGAAGCGGTCGTCGAGGCGGTCCGCGATCTGACGGACCGACAGCATCCGCAGCCGGGCCGCCGCCAGTTCGATCGCCAGCGGCAGCCCGTCGAGCCGTCGGCAGACCTCCGCCGCCGCCTCCGGGTCCCGCGCCGGGTCGAACCCGGGACGCGCCGCCGCGCCCCGGTCCGCGAGGAGCCGGAGCGCCATGTCCCCGGGCAGCGGTCCCAGGGGCCGCACCTCCTCCCCCGGCACCCCCAGGGGCTCCCGGCTCGTCGCGAGGACCGTCACGCCCGGGCAGCGCGTGAGGAGCGCCTGCGTGAGCTCCGCCGCCTCGGCGACGACGTGCTCGCAGTTGTCGAGGACCAGCAGCATCCGGCGCCCGGCGCAGCGCTCCACGAGGTCGGCGAACCGGTCCTCGGGCCCTGCCGGGGCGACGGCCGGCGTGTGCCAGAGCTGGGTGTCGCGGGCTCCGAGCGCGGTGAGGACGGCGGCGGCGACCGTGGACTCCTCGCGTACGGAAGCGAGTTCGGCGAGGTGGACGGGGCCCTCGTACGTCCCGGCCGCCTCCAGGGCGAGCCGCGTCTTGCCGACGCCGCCCGGCCCGGTGAGCGTGACGAGCCGTCGCCCCTCCCAGGCGGCGAGCGCGCCCAGTTCGCCGTCCCGGCCGATGAACGAGGTCAGGCGGGCCGGAAGGGTGCCGGACGCCGGCGGCGCGGCCGGTGCGGGGCTCGTCCCGGCGAGGAGCTCGGTGTGCAGGGAGCGCAGTTCCGGCCCCGGGTCCGTACCGAGCCGGTCCGCGAGGGCCACGCGTACCTCCTCGTACGCCGCGAGGGCCTCGGCAGGCCGTCCGGCCGCCCGCAGGGCGCGGATCCGCAGGGCCTGGAGCGGCTCGTCGAGCGGCTGCCCGGCGGCGAGCCCGGCGAGGGGCGCGAGCACGGCGGTGGCCCGCCCGAGGGCCAGGTCGGCGGCGAGCCGGTCGCGCCGCGCCTGGGCGTGCCGCTGTTCGACCCGTACGACCAGGGGGTCGGCGTCCCGGCCGGGGAGGTCCGCGAGCGCGGGTCCGCGCCACAGTCCGAGGGCTTCGTCGAGGAGGGAGGCGGCGCGTTCGGCGTGACCGGCGGCGAGGGCGGCCGCGCCCTCGTCGGCGAGCCGCTCGAAGCGGTGCAGGTCGACGGAGTCCCGTCCGGCGGCGAGCCGGTAGCCGCCGCCGGGCGCGGAGACGACGGCCTCGCGGCCGAGCGCGCGGCGCAGCCTGCCGACGAGGGCCTGGAGCGCAGCCGTACGGTCCTGGCCGTCGGCCGGGTCGGCGTCGGCCCAGACCTGGCCGATGAGCGCGCCGGGGCCCGCGGCCCGTCCGCCGGCCGCGGCGAGCGCGGTGAGCAGGGCCCTGAGCCGGGCACCGCTGAGGGCGGCCTCCGTACCGTCGTCGGTACGGAAGGCCTGGCACGGACCGAGAACACGGTAGGACGGCTGCACCGGCCCATTCTGCCCCGGCACGCCCCCGCGGCCCGCCGCGGCCGGGGGCCGGTCCGGGGGTGGGACGCGGCTGCGGCCGGCGCGGCGGCGCCCGGGTCCGGGTCCGGCCGGGCCGGGGCGGGGCGGCCGGTGCGGGGGACGGCCACGGCACCGGGGCCCGGGTCCGGGGACCGGCGGGGCCGGGGGCGGCCGTCCCCCGCGAGGCGCCGGGCGCGGCGAACTCGCGCCACGCCGTGTCATCGCCATGGCGTCCGCGGGGCGCGGGTTCGACAATGGGGAGGATGACCGATGACGACCCGCGTACGCGCAGTGGCGAGATCGGGCCCGCCGAGTGGCTCGCCATGAACCGGACCGGCAGCTTCGACTGGGATCTCGACACGGGCACCATCGATGTCGACGAGTCCGGGCTGCTGCTCTTCGGCGTGGGCCCGGACACCTACGACGGCCGCCCGGTGTCGCTCGTGACGCGCCTGGACCCCGACGAGCGGGCCAAGCTGGAGGGCGTCGTTCGGAAGGCGGTCAAGGGCGGCGCGGTGTCGTACACGGCGCACTTCCCCATCCCGCAGGCCGACGGTTCACCCCACTGGACCCATGTGCAGGCGCGGATCCTGCGCTCTCCGGACGGCCGCGCCCGGCGGATCGTCGGCGTCGTGCGGGACACGACCGCCGAGGTGGCGCACGTCGCCTTCGTGCACGAACTGGAGAAGCGCCGCGAGGTCCAGACGAGCATCGTCGAGCGGACGACGAACGCGCTGTCGCGCGCGGTGACCGTGGACGACGTGACGGCCGCCCTGACCGGTCCGGGCGGTCTCGCCCGGCTCGGCGCGGACGGTCTCGCGCTCGGTCTCGTGGAGAACGGCTCGCTCAACATCATCGCGCTCAGCGGCGAATCCCTCGACATCCTCAACGACTTCCGCAGCCGCCGTCTCGACCGGAAGCTGCCCCTGGCCGACGCGGTCCTGAGCGGGCGGCCCCGGTTCGTCTCCTCGTTCCCCTCACTGGGCCGGGACTTCCCCGAGCTCGCCCCCTACGTGGCACGGCTCGACTTCCGGGCCGCCTGCTACCTCCCGCTGGTGGCGCAGGCGCGTTCGCTGGGCGGCATGGCGCTCTTCTACCGGGGCCGCACCTCGTTCAACGCCGACGAGCGCAACCTCGCCCTCGGTCTCGCCGCGATCGTCGCCCAGTCGCTCCAGCGGGCGATCCTCTTCGACGAGGAGCGGGAGCTGGCGACCGGACTCCAGGCCACGATGCTGCCGCGCAGGATCCCGCAGTTCACCGGCGGCGAGATCGCCGTCCGCTATCACGCGGCGTGGAGCGGACGGCAGGTCGGCGGCGACTGGTACGACGTGATCCCGCTGCCCCGCGGCCGGGTCGGGATCGTCGTCGGCGACGTCCAGGGCCACGACACGCACGCCGCCGCCATCATGGGGCAGCTGCGGATCGCGCTCCGCGCGTACGCAGGCGAGGGCCACGCCCCGTCGACCGTTCTCGCCCGGGCCTCGCGCTTCCTCGCCGAGCTGGACACCAACCGCTTCGCGACGTGCACGTACGCGCAGGTGGACCTGACGAGCGGCACCCTGCGCGCGGTGCGGGCCGGGCATCTCGATCCGCTGATCCGGCACACCGACGGCCGGGTCGGGCAGCCCAAGCTGCGGGGCGGGCTGCCGCTGGGCCTCGCGACGGTGTTCGGGGAGGAGGAGTTCCCCGAGACCCGTCTCGACCTCGTGCCCGGCGAGACGCTGGTGCTCTGCACGGACGGACTCGTCGAACAGCCCGGCACGGACATCGAGACCGGACTCGCCGCGCTCTCGAACGCGATCAGCAGCGGCCCGCCGCAGGCCGAGGCGCTCGCCGACCACCTCTCCGAGAGCCTCTGGGAGCGGTGGGGCTCGGGCGACGACGTGGCGCTCCTGGTGCTCCGGCGCAGCCCCGACCCGGGCACGCCCCGGGCGCCGCGCATCCACCAGTACATCCACCAGGCCGACCCCCAGGGCCTCTCGGACGCGCGCGCGGCCGTCGGGCAGGCGCTCCGCGACTGGGGCATGGAGGAACTCGCGGACGACGCCGAGCTGTTGACGGGCGAGCTCCTCGTGAACGTGCTGCTGCACACCGAGGGCGGGGCGGTGCTGACCCTGGAGGTGCTGCCCGAACCGGTGCGGCGGGTCCGGCTCTCGGTGCAGGACCGGTCCAGCGCCTGGCCGCGGCGCCGTACGCCCGGCGAGGCGGCCACCTCGGGGCGCGGGCTCCTCCTGCTCGACGCGCTCGCGTCCCGGTGGGGCGTGGAGCCGCGCGGCGAGGGCAAGGCGGTGTGGTGCGAGATCGGGCCGGCACCGGTGGTGGCCCAGTCCACCACGGGCGGCGGGTGAGGAGGTCGCCGTGGACCCCGTGGCCGCGCTGAACCGCATCGCGTTCCTGCTCGAACGCGCCCAGGCGCCCGGCTACCGGGCGCGCGCCTTCCGCACGGCCTCGGCCGCCGTCGCCGCCCTGCCGGAGGGCGAGGCGGCCCGGCGCGCGGCGGCGGGCACCCTGGAGTCGCTGAAGGGCGTGGGCCCGAAGACGGCGGCGGTGGTGCGCGAGGCCCTGGAGGGCCGGGTGCCCGAGTACCTGGCGCGCCTGGAGGAGGAGCTGGAGGCCTCGCTGGTCCCGTCGGAGGGCGACGGCCGGGGCGGCGAGACGCTGCGGGCGGCCCTGCGCGGCGACTGCCATCTGCACTCGGACTGGTCCGACGGCGGTGCCACGATCGAGGACATGGGCCGTGCGGCGGCGGCCCTCGGGCACGAGTGGGCGGTCCTCACCGACCACTCGCCGCGGCTCACCGTGGCCCGGGGCCTGTCGCCGGAGCGCCTGCGGGAGCAACTGGACGTGGTGGCACGGCTCAACGAGGAGTGGGCGCCCTTCCGGCTCCTGACCGGGATCGAGTGCGACATCCTGGAGGACGGTTCGCTCGACCAGGAGCCGGAGCTGCTCGCGCGCCTCGATCTGGTGGTCGGCTCGGTCCACTCGAAGCTGCGGATGGACGCCCGGTCGATGACCCGGCGCCTCGAACGGGCCGTGCGCGACCCGCTGATGGACGTCCTCGGGCACTGCACCGGGCGGCTGGTGGCGGGCGGGCGGCTGCGGCCGGAGTCCGAGTTCGACGCGGAGCGCGTCTTCGCCGCGTGTGCCGAGTCCGGTACGGCCGTGGAGATCAACAGCCGCCCG
Source organism: Streptomyces sp. NPDC059695 (assembly GCF_042733785.1). Classification (NCBI taxonomy): domain Bacteria; kingdom Bacillati; phylum Actinomycetota; class Actinomycetes; order Kitasatosporales; family Streptomycetaceae; genus Streptomyces; species Streptomyces sp. NPDC059695. The sequence goes on from NZ_JBHWFF010000001.1 coordinate 513,841, forward strand.
GAGCGCCTCGATCCCCCGCGCCGGCTGCTGCGGCTGGCCGTGGCGGCGGGCACGTACGTCGCCGTCGACACGGACGCCCACGCGCCGGGTCAGCTGGAGTGGCAGATCCTGGGGTGCGCGCGGGCGGAGGAGTGCGGGGTGCCGCCGGACCGGGTGATCAACACCTGGCCGGCGGAACGCCTGTCGGAGTGGACGACGGGCCGGCGGGGGCCGTGACCGGCGCGTGCGGAGGTCAGGCGCGCTGCCAGACCGTGGTCGCGTTGCAGAACTCGCGGATGCCGTGACCGGACAGCTCGCGGCCGTACCCCGAGCGCTTGATGCCGCCGAAGGGCAGGGCCGGGTGCGAGGCCGTCATGCCGTTGACGAAGACCCCGCCCGCCTCCAGGTCGCGGACGAAGAACGCGACGTCGTCCGCTGAGCGCGTCCACACGTTGGAGCTGAGGCCGAACGGCGAGTCGTTGGCGACGGCCACGGCCTCCTCGATGTCGCCGACCGGGTAGACCGTGGCGACCGGCCCGAAGGCCTCCTCCTGGTGGATCCGCATCTCCGGGGTGATGCCGGCGAGGACCGTGGGCCGGTAGTACCAGCCGTTCCGCAGTTCCGGCTCCTCGGGCCGCCGGCCGCCGCAGAGGGCGGTGGCGCCGCGTGCCACGGCGTCGTCGACGAGCGCCTCCAGATCGGCCCGGCCCTGCTCGGTGGCGAGGGGGCCGACGTCGGTCGACTCGTCGAGGGGGTCGCCGACGGTGAGGGCGTTCATGGCGGCGGTGAAGCGCTCCGAGAAGTCGTCGTACACGTCCTGGTGGACGATGAACCGCTTGGCGGCGATGCAGGACTGGCCGTTGTTCTGCACGCGCGCGGTGACGGCCGTCTTCACCGCCCCGACGATGTCGGCGGAGGGCATCACGATGAAGGGGTCGCTGCCGCCGAGCTCCAGGACGGTCTTCTTCACCTCGTCGCCCGCGACGGCGGCCACGGCCCGGCCCGCGGGTTCGCTGCCGGTGAGGGTGGCGGCCACCACCCGGGGGTCGCGGAGGACGCCCTCGACCTCGCGGGATCCGATGAGGAGGGTCTGGAAGCAGCCGTCGGGATAGCCGGCCCGGCGGAAGAGGTCACCCAGGTAGAGGGCGGTCCTCGGCACGTTGGAGGCGTGCTTGAGGAGACCGGTGTTGCCCGCCATGAGCGCGGGCGCGGCGAAGCGGATCACCTGCCAGAGCGGGAAGTTCCACGGCATGACGGCGAGGACGGGGCCGAGGGGCCGGTAGTGGACCCGGGCCGTGTCCGCGCCGGAGTCCTGGACGTCGCTCTCGGCCGGGTGCTCGTCGGCGAGCAGCGCCTCGGCGTTCTTGGCGTACCAGCGCATGGCCTTGGCACACTTGGCCGCCTCCGCGCGGGACGCGGCGATGGGCTTGCCCATCTCGGTGGTCATGGTGCGGGCGATGTCCTCGTTGTCCTCGTCGAGGAGGGTGGCGGCGGCGCGCAGCAGCCGGGAGCGTTCGGCGAAGGAGGTCGTGCGGTACTGGCGGTACGCCTCGTGGGCGGCGGCGACGCGCCGCTCGACCTCCTCGGGCCCGTGGGCCTCGTACGTGCGCAGCGTCTCGCCGGTCGCGGGGTTCACGGTGGCGATGCCCATGACGTTCCTCCTCCTGCCATCGGCCCCCGTCTGCAACCTTCCGCTCCCTGGGCGTCGGCGCAACAGGGGCGGGGCGGTGGGGTGACCGCTGCGGCGGGCTCAGGAGGGCGGGACCGGGCCGGTGAGCCAGGCCAGGGCGCCGGAGAGGTGGGCGCGGAACGCCGGGTCGAGGTAGGCCTCGGAGGCGTGCCCGAGGGCGGTGAAGAAGACCCGCCCCCGGTCGACCTCCCGGCACCAGACGAGCGGGTGGTCGTCGCCGTGGGTGCCGCCGCGGTACGCGGACTCGTCGGCACGGGCCAGGATCCGGGCGCCCCCGGCCCCCGGGTGGGACGTGAAGTTGTACCACTCGTCGGTCCAGGCCCAGCGCTCCGGGAGCGGGGCGGTCGCCGGGTGGTCGGGGGCGTCGACGAGGACCCGGCCGGGCTGGACCTCGGGGTGGCCGTCGAACCGGGTGCCGAGGAGCTCGCCGTAGAAGGGCCAGTCCGGTTCGGCGTTGGCCGCGGCGTGCACGGCGAGCAGCGCGCCGCCGCCCCGGAGGTACCCCTCGAAGGCGGTGCGTCCCTCGGGCGTCAGGACGTTCCCGGTCGTGGACAGGAGGACGACGGCGGCGCAGCGGCCGAGCCGCCCGGGGCTGAAGGCGCCCGGATCCTCGGTGACCTCGACGTCACGCCCGAGCCCCCGGGCGAGCTCGCTGAGGGCGGCGGCGCCGGCGGGGATGGAGTCGTGGCGGTAGCCCGATGTACGGGTGTAGATCAGGACGTCGTCGGCGGTGGGCACGCGAGGGACTCCGGGGGCGGTGCGGTACGGGGACGGCGAGTGGTGGAGAAAGCCGGGAATCACGGGGGAAAGCGCTTTCTCCACCGCGTTGACCGTATCGGCCGAAAACCCCGCGCCGCAACCCCCGGCGCTCCGCCGGACTGCCGCGATGACACCCCTCCACGATCACGGGCGGCGGGCGATCGCCCATGTGGCCGACCGCTCCACCGGCGCGTCGCTCGACCCGGCCCTGCGGATCACCCTCAACTTCCACCCGACGTTCCTCCACCGGCTCGCGGACGAGGGGGTGTACCGCTCCCAGTTCGTCACCGGCACGAGCAACGGAGGCCTCACCGCCCACCCCGGCGGGGACCGGTGGCGCTGGGAGAGCCGCATGTTCGGCGGGGCCTACGACGAGGCCCCGGCGGAGACGCGCCCGGTCTACGGCGCGCTCGACCTCCGCCGCCGCCCCCACGGAGCGGCCGCCCGCTTCGGCTCCGCCCATCTGCGGCTCACGGCCGCCGCCCTGGACCGGGCGACCTTCTGCTACCCGGACAGCCACGTGGAGCCGGACGACTTCGGTGTCGCCTCCCGGATGGGCCTGACGGCCCTCGCCGAGGCCGACGCGAGGGATCCGCTCGACGACTACGTCGAGGCACAGGTCCACGGCCCGGTCGTGATCGGGCGAGACGTGGAGGCGCTGGTCCTGGACCCGAGCCACCGGGGCACGGAGGTGGAGGAGGCCGCGCGGCGGCTGCCGTGCCGCGTGGAGTGGCACGGGGGGTTCCGCGTCTCCGTCGACGAGCTGCGGCGGCACCCCGGATTCCGGGGGCCCGCGTACGTGGCGCTCGCGGCCCGGATCGCCGTCGACGGGCGGCTCGACCCCCGGATCGTGCAGGAGGCGGGCGCTTGCGGACGGTACGACCCGCAGGACGTGAAGAAGGTCTGGCACTACCTGGCCCGCTTCGGGGCGCCCGGCGCCTGATCCGTTGCCGGAGGAGGCCACCCGGGCCCGATCCGTTGTCGTACGGGACTGTCCGTGCCCGATCCGTACACGTACGAGACCGCCCCGGCCCGATCCGTTGTCGTACGAGACCGTCCCAGCCTGATCCGTACACGCACGAAGACCGGCCCAGGCCCGATCCGTTGTCGTATCGGATACATCTCTGTATCTTTTGGCGCGCCGTGCGTCCCGCCCGCGCACCCCGCACACCGAGGAGCCGCCATGAGCACCGTGCCGCCCGCACTCGCCGCCGCCGTCGGGCCGCTGCCCGAAGGTGCGATCGTGCCGCTGCCGCCCACCTTCGACTCCGTCGAGGAGGAGCGCCGCTACCGCAAGGAGCAGCTCGCGGCCGGGTTCCGGATCTTCGGGAGGTTCGGCTTCTCGGAGGGCGTCGCCGGGCACATCACCGTGCGCGACCCCGGCGACCCGAACGCCTTCTGGGTCAACCCGTTCGGCATGAGCTTCACGCAGATCAAGGCCTCTGACCTGATCCTCGTGGACCACGAGGGCACCGTCCTCGAAGGCCGTCGGCCGGTGAACCGGGCCGCGTTCGTCATCCACTCCCGGGTCCACGCCGCCCGCCCCGACGCGGTCGCCGCCGCGCACTCGCACTCCCTGCACGGCAAGGCCTTCTCCAGCCTCGGCATCCCGCTCGACCCGATCACCCAGGACGCCTGCGCGTTCTTCGAGGACCACGGGATCTACGACGACTACCGGGGCGTGGTGAACGAGACCGACGAGGGCGAGCGGGTCGCCAAGGCCCTCGGCGACCACAAGGCCGTCATCCTGAAGAACCACGGGCTGCTCACCGTCGGGCACTCCGTCGCCGAGGCCGTGTGGTGGTTCGTCACCATGGAGCGCTCCTGTCAGGCGCAGCTGCTCGCCATGGCGGCGGGCACGCCGCAGCTCATCGACCGCGAGACGGCCCTGCTCACCCGGGGGCAGATCGGCGGGCACCTGGCCGGCTGGTTCCAGGCGCGCCCGCTGTGGGATCAGATCGCCGCGTCCGACCCGGACCTCTTCGGCTGATCCGGGGCCTCCCGGCCGGTGATCTCCCGCGTCGTCGCCTCCAGGAGCGGAGCGAGGAACTGCCGCTCCAGCGTCCCCGGCGGCAGCTCGGCCGGCTCCACGTAGCTCTGCGCGAGGCCGCCCTCGCGCAGGGCGATGAGGAGGCGGGCGAACCGGTCGGGCTCCACGGTGAGTTCGCGTCCGGCCCGGCGCAGGACGAGCGTGAGCCCGCGGGCGATCTCGGCCCGCAGCCGCTCGTCGTGGCGCGCCAGAACCCAGGCGGCCTGCCGGTCGCGGATGGCGTGCAGGGTGAACTCGGTGGTGACGAGGTACCAGTCCCGCTCGTCCGGTTCGACGCGGGCGGCCAGCTCCGCGAGCCGGGTCAGGGTGTACTCCTCGGGGCTCAGTGCGTCGATGGCGTCGGCGAGGCGCCGGACCGTCCGCTCGCTGTGCTCGTCGAAGAGGGCGAGGAAGAGCTCTTCCTTGCTCGCGAAGTTCGAGTAGTACGCGCCCCGCGTGTAGCCGGCGCGCTCGCAGATCTGCTCGATGGTCGTCGCGTGGAAGCCGTGCTCGGCGAAGGTCTCCAGGGCCGCCTTCAGGAGCGCCGCGCGGGTGCGGGGCCGACGCCTGGTGACACCTTTCGGCACGGGTGGGTCCTCCTCGTTCGGGCCGCTCGCGCGGCGGACGCCCACCCTACCGGCGCCCTCTTCCCGGGCGGCGATCAGCACCGGCGGATAAAATTCAACGCATGACAGAGCGGCCCGTCGCGCCCGCGGCGCCCGGTCTGGTCCTCGAGATCGACGGGGACGCGACGCTCATCGACCCGCGCCGCGTCTATCGCATCGGGCGCGACCCCACCAGCGACATCGTGCTCTCGGACGCCCGGGCGTCCTGGCACCACGCGGTGCTGAGCGCCGCCGGAGGCCACTGGACCCTGGTCGACGAGAACAGTACGAACGGGACGTTCGCGGACGGTCTGCGGGTCGCCCGGCCGCGGGAGGTCGGACCCGGGACGGTCGTACGGTTCGGGCATCCGGCCGAGGGGCCGCGCGCGGTGCTCTCGACCAGCGACGCTCCCCCGGCCGCCGCGCCCCCCGCGGGGCCGGATCCGTCCGCGGGGGCTGGTCTCGCCGCCGGGCCGGATCCCGCCGCGGCGCCACCCGACGCCGGTGTCGTCCCCGCCGCCGTACACCTGCCGAAGGCCCCGCTGCCGGAGACGCCCTGGCCCGAACCGGAACCGCCGGAACCACCTGCACCAGAGCCCCCGGCGCCCGAGCCCCCTGTCTCCGAGCCCCCGGCGCCCGAACCACCCTCACCCGAGCCCCCGGCACCAGAACCCGCGCCCCCCGCCGAGCCCGGGCCGGAGGCCTCGGGTCCCGGGGCTCCGCGCCCCGCGGTCCTCCCGCCGCCCTCCGTCGCGCATCCCGCCGCGACCGGCACCTTCCGGCAGCCGACCTCCGTGCGGCCCCTGCCGGCCCGCACCATCCGGATCGGGCGTGCCCCCGACAACGACGTGGTCGTCGCCGACCTGGTCGTCTCGCGCCGGCACGCCGAGCTGCGCGCGCAGCCCGACGGCACCTACCGGATCCATGACCTCGGCAGCCACAACGGCACCTTCCTCAACGGCGCCCCCGTCGTGGACGCCCGGGTCACGGCCGAGGACATCGTCGGCATCGGCCGGTCCGCCTTCTGTCTGATCGGCGGGCAGCTCGTCGAGTTCGCCGACACCGGCGAGGTCTCCCTGGACGTCCGCTCGCTCGCGGTGACCGTCGACCACGGGCACAAGACCCTCCTCGACGAGGTGTCGTTCCCGGTGGGCCAGAAGTGCCTGCTGGCGGTCGTCGGTCCGTCCGGCGCGGGGAAGTCGACCCTGCTCGGCGCGCTCACCGGTCAGAGACCGGCCGACCGGGGCACGGTCCTGTACGACGGCCGTGACCTGTACAAGGACTACGCGGAGCTGCGCCAGCGCATCGGTCTCGTCCCCCAGGACGACATCCTGCACCTCCAGCTCACCGTCCGCCGGGCCCTCGGGTACGCCGCCGAGCTCCGCTTCCCGGAGGACACCGTGGCGGCCGAACGGCGGGCCCGGGTCGACGAGGTGATCCGGGAGCTCGGGCTCGTGGAGCGCGCCGAGCAGCCGATCCACAGCCTCTCCGGCGGCCAGCGCAAGCGGGTGAGCGTCGCCCTCGAACTGCTCACCAAGCCCTCGCTGCTCTTCCTGGACGAGCCGACCTCCGGTCTCGACCCGGGCATGGACCGCTCGGTGATGCACATGCTGCGCGGGCTCGCGGACGACGGCCGCACGGTCGTCGTGGTCACGCACAGCGTGCTCAGCCTCGACGTGTGCGACCGTCTCCTGGTGCTCGCGCCGGGCGGGCGGGTCGCGTACTACGGGCCGCCCGGCGACACCCTGGGCTTCTTCGGCTTCGAGCAGTGGCCGGAGGCCTTCGAGGCCTTCGAGAACGACCGCGCCCGCGACTGGGCCGGACAGTACCGCTCGTCCCGTTTCCACCGCCGGTACATCACGGACGCGACGGCCCGCCCCGACGTCCCGGTGCCCGCGGGCGGCCGGGCGGGCGGGGAACCGGCGCCGCCGCCGAAGGCGCAGAGCTGGGGCTCCCAGCTGAGGACACTCGTCCGCCGCTACGCGGCCGCGCTGTCCGCGGACCGGACCTTCCTCGCCATCATGATCGCCCTGCCGTTCGTGATGGGCGCGATGGCCAGGGCCCTGTCCGAGGGCAGCCTCAACCCCGAGTCGACGCTGAACGTCCTGCTCATCCTCTGTGTGGGCGGGGTCCTCACCGGTGCGGCGAACGCCGTGCGCGAGCTGGTCAAGGAGCGCACCATCTACCGGCGCGAGAGAGCCGTCGGCCTGTCCCGCTCCGCCTACCTGGCCTCGAAGGTGGTGGTCCTCGGCGTGATCACCGTCGTGCAGGCGGTGGTCCTGACGCTGGTGGCGCTGATCGGCGTGCCGCTGAACGTGCCCGGCGGCAAGGGCGTCCTGATGCCCCCGCTGATCGAGATCACCCTCGCGGTGGCACTCCTCGCCTTCACGGCGATGATGCTCGGCCTGCTGGTCTCCGCGCTGGTCCGCAAGGAGGAGGTGACGATGCCGCTGCTCGTCCTCCTCGCGATCGTGCAGGTGGTGTTCTGCGGGGCGCTCCTGAAGGTGCGGGGGACGCCCGTCCTCGAACAGCTGGCCTGGCTGGTGCCCTCGCGGTGGGCGTTCGCGGCGATGGGCGCGACGATCGACATCGGGAAGATCGCGCCGAGCGAGAAGACCGCCGATCCGCTGATGCGGCACACGGCGGAGGCCTGGCTGTTCGACATGGGAATGATGGTGGTGCTGTGTCTCGCCCTCGGTCTGGCCGTGTCCCGGCTGCTGCGCCGCCACGAGCCGGTCGTCATGCGGAAGTAGGCCCGTGGACCCGGCCCGCAGAGGCCCCGTGGCGGAGGTGAGACCGTGAGCGTGCCCGTACCCGATGACGTACCGGACTTCCGGCCCACGCACGTGGTGCCGCGCTCCGGGCTCTCCGCCTGGGAGGCGCCCGATCCGGGGCTGCCCACGACACCGCTCGACGCCTTCCTGCCGGTGCGGCTCGAGGAGCGGACCGGTGACTGGGGCCGGGTGCTGTGCTCCAACGGCTGGACCGCGTGGGTCGACGCCCGCCTCCTGGTGTCCGTGCCGGACGATCCTCCGGCGGCGGGCGGCCCCCTGACCAGGACGGCCGATCCCCGGCCGCTCATCGCCCGCGCGGAGGACGCGCTCGGCCGCTACCGACGGGCGGCGGAGGAGCTGGGCGCGGGACGCCTGGACGGCGAGGGCTTCCGGCTGCGGACCCGCGGCCTGCGGGTCGGGATGGTCGTGGACGGGGAGTCGGTGTGGCTGTACGACGCGGAGCACGAACGCTGGGTGTACGGCGACGGGGTCACGCTCCGTACGTACGCGACGTCCGCCGCTCCCCCGGCCGAGCCCGTACCGGTGGCCGAGGAGCCCGCCGCGGCGCCGCCCGGCCATGAGCCGACCCAGGTGGTGCCGCAGGTGGATCCGGCGGCGGCCGGGCCGCCGCCCACGCGGGTCGTGGGGCCGACCGGTCCGGCGGGTGAGGAGCGATGACGGCGGGCGGGGACCCGGAGATCCCGGCGGGCCGGCCCTCGGGGCTGCTCGGCAAGGAGATCGCGGGCTACCGGGTGGAGAGCGAGATCGGGCGCGGCGGGATGGCGGTCGTGTACCGGGCGCTGGACCTGCGTCTGGACCGCACGGTGGCGCTGAAGCTGCTGGCGCCCGAGCTGGCCCGCAACGACACCTTCCGCAGGCGGTTCGCGCACGAGTCGCGGGTCGCCGCCTCGATCGACCACCCGCACATCGTGCCGGTGTTCGAGGCCGGCGAGACGGAGGGCGTGCTGTACATCGCGATGCGTTACGTGGCGGGGCAGGACCTGGCGGCCCTGCTCCGCCGCGAGGGGCCGCTGCCGCCGGTGAAGGCGGGCCGGATCGCGGCGCAGGTGGCCTCGGCCCTGGACGCGGCGCACGCGCACGACCTGGTGCACCGGGACGTGAAGCCCGGCAACATCCTGGTCGCCGAGGGCACCGACGGCGACCACCCGGAGCACGTCTACCTGACCGACTTCGGACTGACGAAGAAGTCGCTGTCGCTCACCGGTTTCACGACGGTGGGCGAGTTCGTCGGGACGCTGGACTACGTGGCGCCCGAGCAGATCTCCGGGAAACCGGTGGACGGCCGGTGCGACGTCTACGGCCTGGCGTGCGTGGTCTTCGAGACCCTCGTGGGGATGCCGCCGTTCCGCCGCGAGTCCGACTGGGCGGTGCTGTGGGCGCAGCAGTACGATCCGCCGCCGCCGCTCTCCGAGCTGCGGCCGGGGCTGCCGGAGGCGGCGGACGCGGTGTTCGCCAGGGCGCTGGCGAAGACGCCCGAGGAGCGGTACGGGACGTGCCTGGAGTTCGTCGCCGCGCTGCGCGGCGCCCTGTCCGGCGCGGACCCGGGCGGCCCGGTGGTGGCCCGGGGGCCTCGGGAGCCGGGTGCTCCGCCCGACCCGCCCGCGTGGGCGCGCCCGGTGTTCCGGGAGCTGGGCGGGTGAGGTGACGGGGTCTTCAGGAGATGGGCGGGTGAGGCCGTTCGTCCTACCGGCCCTTGCCGCTGTCGCCGCTGTCGACCTCGCCCCTGCGGTGGACCCGGGTGGCGAGGAGACCGCCGAGGAGACCGCACGCCAGGCCCCACAGCAGGGCCAAGCCGGCGGTCTTCCAGACGTCCGGACGGAGCACCACCTCGCCGCCGAGGGAGGCGAGGTCGCCGATGCCGAGGACCGAGAGACCGAAGCGGGCCTCGACCAGGGTGACCGGTGCGGCGACCAGCATCGTGAGCGCGAAGGCGATGCCCAGGTGCAGGGAGTGCTGCCAGAGCGACATCCGGGCCGGGGAGCGGACGGCGGCGAAGAAGGCGGCGGCGAGCACCAGGACGGCGGCGACGGGCAGCAGCCACCACGCGCGCGCGTCCTGTGCGGCGAGCGAGGAGAGGTCGACGGTCGAGAGGTCGGGGCTGTCGCCGTTGCCGCGCAGGACAGCGTCCAGGACCTGTGGCATGGGCAGGCCGAAGGGGCCTTCCGCCTTGCCCTGCCAGGAGCCGCCGATGCCCACGCCGAGGGCGAGCCAGGTGATGTTGGGGAGGCCCAGGAGGAGGACGGCGAGGGTCTCCGCGGCGTGGCCCCGGGTCGCCGCGACGACGATCCCGATGACGAGGCCGACGACCACGTACGCGAGGAGCAGGAGGAGCATCGCGAACGCGGCGGGGCGGACGGGTTCGTGGTAGCGGACGAGCCGGGGCGGCAGCGGGGTCCGCCGGGAGACCAGGAGGGCGACGGCGAGCACGCCGAGGATCCACAGGAGTCCGTAGAAGAGCGTGGGTCCGACGTCGGTGCGGAAGCCGACGGTGGGGTTCGCGGCGTCCAGGAGGTCGCCGAAGAGGTCCATGAGGGCGTTGTCGGACGTGCCTCCGCCCAGGGTGAGGGGGAAGTCGTGGCGGGCGAGGGCCGAGATCCCCGCGAGGGCCGCCAGCCAGAGCACGACGACGCTCGCCGCGCGGAGCAGGAGTTCACGGGTGCTGGTCACCGCGTGGTGGCGCAGCGGGCGCAGGAAGCAGAAGCCGGTGACCAGTGCGCCCACCAGGGTGACGGTGAGCGGCATGGCGGTCAGTTCGGCCTGGGTGCCGGCGAGGGCGCCCGCGTCGCCGGAGAGTTCGACCTTGCCGCCCGAGGCCATGACGACGACCGCGGCGAGGACGGAGACGAAGCCGCCGGGCAGGTCGGCGGCGCCGGCGGCCCAGAGGCCGAGCGCGGCGACGACGCCCATCGCGGCGAACCCGGCGACCACGGCGGCCAGGGCCTGGAGGACGACGCGGGCGTAGGGCCCGGCCGGGGTCGCGGACGACCGCGTGGAGGTGGGGAGCCGACTGCTCGTCACCCTGCCCACGCTAGTACCGGTACCGGAGGTCCGCTTGCGGACGGAACACCTCCGCTTGCGGAGGGGCGTCGTTCGGCGCACACAATGGGCGCGGAACGGAAGAAAGGGAAAAACGTGACTTCCCACCCGCCGTCCGGCCCCCCGTCGGTTCCCCCCACAGGTCCCCCCTCGGGCCCCCTCTCGGGTCCGAGCACACGCCCGGGAAGCGCCGGTCCCCCTCCGCCGCCCGGACCGCCGCCAGGTCCGGGCGGCGGCGGTTCCTCCGGCGGTTCCGGCGGCGGTTCCTCCGGCGGTTCCGGAGGCGGGTCCTCCGGCGGCTCCGGAGGCGGAGGCGGCTCCGGGAACGGCGGATCGGGCGCGGGCGGCGGTACGGGCGGCCCCGGCAAGGGGGGCGGAGGCCCCTGGTGGCGGTCCGTCCCGAAGGTCGCCGCGGTCACCGCCGTGCTCGTCGCGGCCGCGGCGCTGGGCGTCGTCCTCACCAACCGCTCCGGCGGCACCGGCCACGACGCCACGGGATCCGGCGGCGAGGTCTTCCTGCAGAACGCCTCCGCGACGGGCCCCGACCCGTTCACCCCCTCGACGGCGCGCACCGAGGGCGGCTCCGCCCCGCCGGCCACGCTGCCTCCCCGCACCGCCTCGGCCGTTCCCGAGGTGTCGGGGTCGACCCCCGGTCTCTACGGCGGCACGAAGTCGGTCTCCAGCTGCGACGTCGAGCAGCAGGTCCGCTACCTGTCCGGCCAACCCGCGAAGAACGCGGCCTTCGCCTCCGTGATCGGGATCCCGCCCTCCGACGTGCCGGGCTATCTCCGGTCCCTGACCCCGCTTCAGCTCCGGGTCGACACCCGGGTGACGAACCACGGTTTCCGTGACGGCGCCGCGACCACGTACCAGGCGGTGCTCCAGGCGGGCACGGCGGTCATGGTCGACGGGCACGGGGTGCCCCGGGTGCGCTGCGCCTGCGGCAATCCGCTGTCCGTCGCGGTGCCGCAGAAGGCCCCGCGCACGACGGGCACGCCGTGGCAGGGCTACAGCTCCCAGCAGGTCGTCGTGGTGGCGCCCTCGGTGACGGTCGTGAACGTCTTCGTGGTCTACGACCCCCAGGACGACGGCTGGTTCGCGCGGCGGCACGGCGACACCGGCGAGCACGACCGGCCGGCCCCGCCGCCGACCCGGCCGCCCACGGTCTCCCCGTCGACGTCCCCCTCGTCGTCCGCGTCCAGCCCGCCGCCGTCGTCGCCGGTGCCGTGCGTGACGGTGACCGGCACGGAGACCCCGACGCCGAGCGGTGGGATCACCCCGTCGCCGTGCCCCTCGACGCTCTCCCCCTCGGCGTCGACGTCCTCGCCGGAATCGCCCTCGGACTCCTCGAGCCCGCCGGACTCGTCGTCCTCCTCCTCGTCGCCCCCGGCCGACTCGTCGGGTCCGTCCTCGCAGGCGCCGGAGAGCCCGGCGGAGCTCACGAGCCAGTCGCCGCAGGCGGACCGGTCGGCGGCGGCCGTCTCCCCGATGGCCTCCCTCACTCCGCCGGCCCCGGGCAGGACCACCGGTTCGCCCTCGGCCCTGGCGCCCGGGCCCGGTTCCGCGCCCGTGGTCTAGCGGGCGTCCTGTCGATCGAGCCCGGCCCGGTCGGCACGACACCCCTAGGGCGTGCGGCACCCCGGCCCGGCCGGTCCGGTGCCACGCCCGTCCCGTACCTCCGTGCCGACCCGTCCTTCCGGTACGGAGGTACGGGCGTTCCGCCGCAGGACGCGGGCCTCGCCCGGGAGGAGCAGCGGGCCCGGCACGGCCAGGACCGGCCCGGTCGCGCGGCGCAGCACGGCGCGCAGCACCGGCCGGGGGCGCAGCCGGGCGAGCCGGCCGCGGTCCGGTGCCGAGCCGAGGACCAGCAGGTCCCCCGGGCGGTCGGCGACCGCGCACAGCGCGGGCGCCGGGGCGCCCCGGACCACCCTGCCCTCGAAGTCGAGGCCCTCGGGGACGCCGCCGAGCCCGTCGAGGAGCGCGTCCTCCAGGCGCCGCCGGGCGTCCTCGCCCCACAGCCGCGCCCAGGCCCGGTCGGGGGCCTTGGCGAAGAGGCCTTCGCCCTCGGGGGGTTCCCAGGCCAGCACCGCCAGGAGCGGGGCGCCCTCGCGGCGGGCGAGGGAGGCCGCGTGCCGCAGGGCGGCGAGCGAGGCGAGCGAGCCGGTCACGCCGACGACGATCCGGCGGCCGTCCCGAGGGAACGGTCCGGTCATGCCGGTTCGCAGGCGTGGGCGCGCGGGACGGGCGTCGCGGCGCGGCGTCCCGAAGGGGTGCGGGCCGTCCTGGCGCGCAGGGCGCGGAGCCAGGCCCCGATCGGCAGGGGGCGGGCCGCCCGCTCCTCGGCGCGCTGCTGCCACATCCGCTCGTCGCGGTCGGTGAAGTGTCCGGACATCGGTCGTCTTCTTTCCCTGAGGACCATGGCCACCAGGCCACTGGAAAGGACTCTGTACTCTTATTGGCCCGGACAGCAGAGCCAATGAGGAGTGATTGGCATGGCAGTGGCACGTGTGGTCCACACCGCGGACCGGACCCTGACGGGCCGGCAGCTCGCGTCGCTCCTCACCCCTCCTCCGGAGGGGAGGTTCGGCTACCGGGAGCTCGCGCGGGCCGTGCGGGAGGCGCTGCTCGACGGCCGGGTGGCGCTGCGCCTGCGGCTGCCGGCCGAGCGGGAGCTCGCCGCGGTGCTCCTGGTGAGCCGGACCACCGTGACGGGGGCCTACGACCTGCTGCGCGAAAGCGGCTACGCGCACAGCCGGCGCGGCGCCGGCACCTGGACCGCGCTGCCGGACGGGCAGGCTCCGACCGTGCTCGGCGCGTTCCAGGACGACGCCGGCGCGACCGTCGACCTGGCCCTCGCCGCCCCGCCGGCACCGGAGGAGGAGCTGTCCGCCGCGCTGGCGGCGGCCGCGGCCGAGCTTCCGCGCTACGCGGGCTCGCAGGGCTATCACCCGTACGGGCTGCCCCCGCTGCGCTCCGCGATCGCCGCGCGCTACACGGCGCGGGGCCTGCCGACGCTCCCGGAGCAGATCCTCGTCACGACCGGCGCGCAGCAGGCCGTCTCGCTGGTCCTGACGCTGCTCGGCCGGGCCGGCGACCGGGTGCTCGCCGAGAACCCCTCGTACACCAACGCCCTCGACGCGATGCGCGGGCGCATGCTCCGCATCACGCCCGTCCCGGTGACGGAGACCGGCTGGGACACCGGGCTCGTCGACGCGGCGCTCCGGCAGACCGCGCCGCGGCTGGCCTATCTGATCCCGGACTTCCACAATCCGACCGGGCGGCTGATGCCGGCGGAGCAGCGCCGGGAGCTCGCCCGGTCCGCGCGGGCCACCGGGACCTGGCTGGTGGTCGACGAGACGCTGACGGACATGGCCCTGGACGTGCCGGCGCCGCTGCCGTTCGCGGCGGCGGCCGCCGGGGGCGACGGCGAGCAGATCGTGTCCGTGGGCTCGCTGAGCAAGAGCTGCTGGGGCGGGCTGCGGGTCGGCTGGGTGCGGGCGGCGTCCCGGGTGGTGACCGAGCTGGCCCGGGTGCGGATCACCGCCGACCTCTCCGGTTCCGTGCTCGACCAGCTGGTGGCCGTCGCCCTCATGGACCGCCTCGACGTGATCCTGCCGGAGCGCCTCGACGGGCTGCGGCTGCGCCGCTCCGCGCTGACCGACGCCCTGGCGCGCCATGTGCCCGAGTGGCGGTGGGCGGTGCCGCCGGGCGGGATGTGCCTCTGGATCGACCTGGGCCGTCCGGTCGCCTCCTCCCTGGCGGCCCGGGCGCTGCGGCACGGGGTGCGGGTGGAGGGCGGGGCCCGGTTCGGGGTGGACCCGGGCACGCACGAGCACCGGCTGCGGATCCCGTTCACGCTCCCGGCGGAGGTGTACGAGACGGCGGCGGAGCGGCTCGCGGCGGCTCTGGACGGCGCCCCGGGGCATTGCGCCGACCCGGCCCTGCCGGACTGGGTGGCCTGACCCGGGGACCGCGGGGGCCGAATTCGGATGCCTGGCCCCCGGTGGTCCGTGTACGGTCCACCGAGTGGAACCACTGACCGACAAAGAGATCCGCTCGTCCTTCGTGAACTGCACCAAGGGCGAGGCGGCGCGCCTCAAGCTGCCCCTCGACTTCGCCGAACTCCCCTGGGACGACCTGGACTTCCTCGGCTGGGTCGACCCGGGCGCGCCGCTGCGGGCGCACCTGGTCGTGCCGCGCGAGGACGGGCCGGTCGGGGTCTCCCTGCGGGTGCCGGCCACCGGCCGGACCAGCGCCGTGAAGTCGAGCATGTGCCAGGTCTGTCTGACCGCGCACGCCTCGTCGGGCGTCACGCTCCTGGTGGCGCCGCTGGCGGGCAGCCGCGGCCGCGACGGGAACACGGTCGGGCTCTACCTCTGCGCGGACCTCGCGTGCTCGCTCTACGTCCGGGGCCGGCGCCAGCCGAAGCTGCGCCACCGGCGCCACGAGGAGTCCCTGACGCTCGACGAGCAGGTCGCCCGTCTGACGGGCAACCTGGACGCGTTCGTCGGCCGGGTGACGGCGGGCTGACGCCCTCGGCCTAGCGGAAGGCCTGCTCGCCGGTGAGCGCCTTGCCGATGACCAGGGAGTGGACCTCGCTCGTGCCCTCGTAGGTGAGCACCGACTCCAGGTTGTTGGCGTGGCGCAGCACCGGGTACTCCAGGGTGATGCCGTTGGCGCCCAGGATCGTGCGGCACTCGCGGGCGATGGCGATGGCCTCGCGCACGTTGTTCAGCTTGCCCACGCTGACCTGTTCGGGGGTGAGGGCGCCCGCGTCCTTGAGCCGGCCGAGGTGGAGGGCGAGGAGCATGCCCTTGCCGAGCTCGACGGACATGTCGGCGAGCTTCTGCTGGGTCAGCTGGTAGGAGGCGAGGGAGCGGGAGAAGACGGTCCGGTCCCTGGCGTAGGAGATCGCGGTCTCCAGGCAGTCGCGGGCGGCGCCGAGGGCGCCGAAGACGATGCCGAAGCGGGCCTCGTTGAGACAGCCGAGCGGGCCGGAGAGGCCGCGGGCGTCCGGGAGCATCGCGTCGGCGGGGAGGCGCACGTCCTCCAGGACCAGTTCGCTGGTGACGCTCGCCCGCAGCGAGAGCTTCATCCTGATCTCGGGGGCGCTGAAGCCGGGGGTGCCGGCCGGGACGAGGAAGCCGCGGACGCCCTCCTCGGTCCGGGCCCAGACGACGGCCACGTCCGCCACCGAACCGTTGGTGATCCACATCTTGGTGCCGTTGAGGACCCAGTCGGAGCCGTCCCGCTTGGCGTTGGTCCGCATGGCGCCGGGGTCCGACCCGGCGTCCGGCTCGGTGAGGCCGAAGCAGCCGATGTACTCGCCGGCCGCCATCTTCGGCAGCCAGCGCTGCTTCTGCTCCTCGGAGCCGTACTTCCAGATCGCGTACATCGCGAGGGAGCCCTGCACGGAGACGAGGGAGCGCAGTCCGGAGTCGACGGCCTCCAGCTCCAGACAGGCGAGGCCGTACGCGACGGAGTTCGTGCCCGCGCAGCCGTAGCCCTCCAGGTGCATGCCGAGCACGCCGACGCCGCCGAGGGTGCGGGCGAGCTCGCGGGCGGGGATCTCGCCCTTCTCGAACCAGCCGGCGACGTGCGGCCGCAGCTCGCGGTCGGCGACGGCGCGCACGGTGTTCCGGATCTCCCGCTCCTCGTCGGTCAGGAGTCCGTCGAGGGCGAGCAGGTCGAAGGGGTGGACGGGGGTGGACGGCGACTTCACGGACGGCCTCCTGGCGACTGTGGCAACTCGGCGAGCCGAAGCGTAGCGGGAGATCGGATATTGGATCCAGTATTGAATTCCCGACACCCGAGCCGTACGGTCCGATGGGATCCAATCACCGGACGCCGGGATCCGGTCGCCACTCCCCGGATCCGGTCGCCACTCTCCGGTATCCCCAGCGGGAGCGAGGAACGCCGCATGCACGCAGATCAGCCGGGCCCGCCGGGGACGCCTCCGGCGGACGACGGCGCCCTGTCGGGAATCGTCGTCGCCGACTTCGGCCGGGTGCTGGCCGGGCCGTACATGACGATGCTCCTCGCCGACCTGGGCGCGGACGTGATCAAGATCGAGCGCCCGGGCTCCGGGGACGACACGCGCGCGTGGGGCCCGCCCTTCGCCGCGGGCGAGGCCACGTACTTCCTCGGCGTGAACCGGAACAAACGCTCCGTGTCCCTCGACCTCACGGACCCCGACGACCTCGCGACGGCCCGTGCGATCGTGGACCGCGCGGACGTCCTCGTCGAGAACTTCCGCCCGGGCACGATGGAGAAGCTCGGCCTGGGATACGAGGACGTCCGGGCGGACAATCCCGGCCTCGTCTACTGCTCCGTGACCGGATTCGGCACCGCCGCGGGCGCCCGGCTGCCGGGCTACGACCTCCTCGTCCAGGCCATGGGCGGCCTCATGAGCGTGACGGGCGAACCGGACGGGCAGGGCACCAAGGCGGGCGTCGCCCTGGTCGACGTCATCACCGGCCTCCACGCGGGCCTCGGCATCCTCGCCGCGCTGCGGCACCGGGAGCGCACCGGCGAGGGCCAGCGGGTCGAGGTCTCCCTCCTCGCCTCGCTCCTCTCCGCGCTCACCAACCAGGCCGCCGCCCACCTCGGGGCCGGGGTCGTGCCGCGCGCGATGGGCAACCGGCACCCGAGCATCGCGCCGTACGAGGTGTTCGAGGCGCACGACCGGCCGCTCGTCCTCGCCGTCGGCAACGACCGGCAGTTCCGGACCCTGTGCGAGCGGCTCGGGCGACCGGAGCTCGCCGGGGACCCCCGCTTCGCGACGAACACGGCCCGGGTCGCCCACCGGGACGAGCTGGTCGAGGCCCTCGCCGGCCCGCTCGGCGGCCGTACCGCCGACGCCTGGTTCGAGGAGCTCACCGCGGCCGGCGTGCCCTGCGGGCCCATCAACGACCTGGCGGCCGCCTTCGCCCTCGCCGACCGGCTCGGGCTCGACCCGCGCGTCCCGGAGTCCGCGGCCGGCCCCGGTCAGGTCGCCCACCCGATCCGGCTCGGCGCCACCCCGCCCTCCTATCGCACGGCTCCCCCGCGCCTCGGCGAGCACACCGACGGCGTGCGGTCCGAGCTGGGACGACCGGTCCACAGGGCGTCCGCGGAGAACGGCGGCGCGTAGGAAGATGGTCGGCACCGGCGGCGGGGTCCGCCACCGGCGACGTGAGGGAACGGAAGGTCACAGGCGATGAGCAGCGCGGTGCAGAAGCGGCGGCCGCAGACCGCCCAGCAGTTCGTCCTGGAGGAACTGCGGCGCGCCATCACCAGCGGGGAGCTCAGGCCCGGCGGGGCGATCCGTCAGGAGGCCCTGGCGGCCCGGTTCGAGGTGAGCAGGGTGCCGCTCCGGGAGGCCCTGAAGGCCCTGGAGGCCGAGGGCCTCGTCGTCCACCACGTCCACCGGGGCTACTTCGTCGCGGAGCTCTCGCTCGACGACCTGGAGGAGATCTACCGGATCCGGGAGCTCCTGGAGACCGAGGCGGTCCGCACGGCCGTACGACGGCTGCCGGAGGGAGCGATCGGGACGCTGGAAGAGATCCAGGACGAGGTGGAACGGGCCGCCGACGCCGGGGACGTGGCCGCGATGGCCGCGGCGAACCGGCGCTTCCACTTCACCCTGATCGAGGCCTCGGGGATGCCGCGCCTGGTCCGCCTCGTCACGACCCTGTGGGACTCCACCGACGCGTACCGCTCGCTCTACTACACCGACTCCCCGCACCGGGCGCAGGCCGTGCGGGAGCACCGGGCCGTGATCGCCGCACTCCGGCGGCGCGACGAGGACTCCACCGTCCGCCACCTCGACGAGCACCGCGCCCACGCGGTGGCGGCGCTGCGCGAGGTGCTGGAGACCCCGGAAGGGACCTGACCGCCCCGTCGGTGCGGGAGCGGCCCCACCCGCCGCGCCCGGCCCGCCGGAACCGGCGCGCCACCTGGAGGAGCGCGGGCACGACCGCCGGGGCCGGGGCGCGGAGACACGCGCCGGGCCGGACGCCGTCCCGGTGATCGAGACGACACCGTCCGTATCGCGGACGTGACTTGTGAGCCGGGCGCCGCCGGGACCAGGATGCCCGCATGACTCCCGCCCTCGTCTCCCGCCGCCACGTGGATCTTCTGCGTGTCGCGGGGATGCTGTGTCGGTCCGAGTCCTGTCGTCACGCGGTCTGTTGCCGCACGGCGTGCCGTCACGCGAACGGTCACTGAGCCCCCTTCGGCTCCCCGCACCTCCTCGTACCGCCGGCCGTCCTCCGACGCCGGCCGTGCGCGCCGCCCGTGACATCCCTTCCGGCCCGTACTCCCGGGCCTCCTCTCACGCTCCCCGCGCCCGACGGGATGCCACGCGCTCCCGTCCGGGCCCCGCTCCTCCCCGAGGTACGTCCGCATGCCCTCTTCCCCCGAACCCGTCCTCCACTGGTTCCTGCCCACCGGCGGCGACGGCCGCGACCCCGGCGGGGTCACCGCCGTCCAGGGCCGCTCGGCCGCCGCGACCCGCCGGGGCGCCGACCTGGGATATCTGGCCCAGGTGGCCCGCGCGGCCGAACAGGCCGGATTCGCACGGCTGCTGACGCCGGTGGGCCTCGGGTGCGTGGATCCGTGGGTGCTGACCTCCGCCGTCGCCGCGGTGACGGAGCGGATCGGGTTCCTCGTCGCGTTCCGCGCCGGGCTCGCCCAGCCCACGCTCATCGCCCAGCAGGCGGACACCTTCCGGCGCCTCTTCGGCGACCGCATCGCCCTCAACGTGGTGACGGGCGGCGACCCGGTCGAGCAGAGGGCCTACGGCGACCATCTCCCGAAGGACGAACGCTACGTCAGGACCGGGGAACTCATGCGGGTCGTCCGCGAGTTGCTCGACGGATCGGCCGTCACCCTGCACGGCCGCCACGTGCGGGTGGAGGACGCCCGCCTCGCGGCGCCCTCCGTCGGCACCCCCGTCCCCCTCTACTTCGGCGGCGCCTCCGCCGAGGCCGAGGAGGTCGCGGCGCACCACGCCGAGGTGCAGCTGCTGTGGGGCGAGCCCCCGGCCGCCGTCGCCGAGCGCGTCGCACGGGTACGGGCCGGGGCAGCGCGGGCGGGGCGCTCCCTGCGCTTCGGCATCCGCCTCCACGTCATCGCCCGGGACACCTCGGCCGAGGCCTGGCAGGAGGCCGACCGCATCCTCGCCGGCTTCGACCCCGAGGCGGTCCGCGCCTCGCAGGAACGCTTCGCCCGGATGGACTCCACCGGGCAGGCCCGGATGACCGCGCTGCACGGCGGCTCCGCCGAGAGCCTGACCGTCGCGCCCAACCTGTGGGCCGGCATCGGCCTCGTCCGCGAGGGCGCCGGAACCGCCCTCGTCGGCTCGCACGACGAGGTCGCCCAGCGGCTCTTCGAGTACGGGCGGGCCGGCATCGACGAGTTCGTCCTCTCCGGCTACCCGCACCTCGAAGAGGCCTACCGCGTCGGCGAGGAGGTGGCGCCCCGGCTGCGGGCGCTCACCGGGGCGCTCACCGGGGCGACCGCCGGGGAGGTGGCGGCGTGACCGTCGCCGACACCACGGGCGGACAGACCTCGCACCCCGTCGGAGACCCGCCGGGCGGACAGACCTCGCACCCCGCCGGAGACCCGCCGGACGGACGGTCAGGTCACGCGGCCGGGAAGACCGGCCCGGGCGCTCCCGCCTCCACCCGCCCGGCCCGTCGCCCCTGGGCCGGGGTGGCCGCGCTGCGCTGGACCGCGCTGCGGCTCCTCGCCCTCGTGGTGCTCCTCGGCGCCTGGCAGGCGGTGGTCGCCGCCGGCGTCTGGCCCCGGGTCCTCGTCCCCTCCCCGGGCGACGTGTGGGAGGCCTTCGTCCGGGCGTCGACCGTCCACGACGGGGTGCGGGGCATCAGCGACCATCTGCTCGTCGAGCATCTGGCGGTCTCCCTGCGCCGGATCGCCGTCGGCACGGGCTACGCCGCCCTCGTCGGCATCCCCCTGGGGCTGCTGATCGGCGTGGTGAAGCCGCTCGCCGTGGTCCTGGAGCCGGCCGTCACGTTCCTGCGCACGCTGCCCCCGCTGGCGTACCTCTCCCTGCTGGTCATCTGGTTCGGCATCGACGAGTCCCCGAAGATCTGGCTGCTGCTGATCGCCGCCCTCCCGCCGATCGCCGCCGCCACGGCGGCCGCCGTGCGGGGCGTCCCCGCCGACCTGGTGGAGGCGGGGCGGGCCCTCGGCGCGGGCCCGGCGGCGCTGCTGCTCTCCATCCGGCTGCCCGCCGCGCTGCCGGAGATCCTCACGGGCGTGCGGATCGCCGTCGGCATCGCGTACACCTCGGTCGTCGCCGCCGAGACCATCAACGGCGTCCCCGGCATCGGCGGCATGATCCGGGACGCCCAGCGCTACAACCAGACCGACGTCGTCATCGCCGGGATCATCGCGATCGGCCTCTCCGGGATCGTCCTCGACGCGCTGTTCAAGGGTCTGGAGCGAGCCGCCGTCCCGTGGCGCGGACGCGTCTGACCCGTCCGGCTCCGCCGCACGCTTCCCCCCGAACCCCCTTCCGTTCCCCCTTCCGTTCTCCCCCGAAGGAACCGTCATGCCCTCGTCCCGTCGCGGCGCCGTCCTCGCCGCCTCCGCCACCGCCCTGCTGCTCGCCCTGTCCACCACCGCCTGCGGCACGGGCGGCGACTCCGGCGGGGACGAGGGCGGCAAGGTCCGGGTCCGCATCGCCTACCAGGCGATCCCCAACGCCGATCTGGTGGTGAAGAACCAGAAGCTCCTGGAGAAGGCCCTGCCGGACGCCGACGTGTCCTGGGTGAAGTTCGACTCGGGCGGCGACGTCAACACCGCCGTCATCGCGGGGGCCGTGGACCTCGGGCTCCTCGGTTCGAGCCCGGTCACCAAGGGCCTGTCGGCGCCGCTGGACATCCCGTACAAGGTGCTGTGGATCCACGACCTCATCGGTGACAACGAGGCGCTCGTCGCGAAGAAGGACATCGGCTCCGTCGCCGCCCTCAAGGGCCGCAAGATCGCCACGCCCTTCGGGTCCACCTCCCACTACTCCCTGCTCGTGGCGCTGGAGTCGGCCGGTCTGAAGGCCACGGACGTGACGCTCGTCGACCTCCAGCCGCAGGACGCGCTCGCGGCCTGGCAGCGGGGCGACATCGACGCCGCGTACGTGTGGACGCCGAGCCTGACCGAGCTGAAGAAGGACGGCAAGGTGCTCGTCACCAGCCGTGCGATCGCCGAGCGGGGCAGGCCGACCGCCGACCTGGGGGTGGTCACCGACGCGTTCGCCGCGAAGCACCCGGAGATCGTCGACGCCTGGCTGAAGGCCGAGGACCAGGCCGTGAAGCTGGCCAAGAGCGACCCCGCGAAGGCGGCCGGCGCCATCGGCGCCGAGCTGAACCTGACGCCCGACGAGGCCCGCGCGCAGCTCGCCGAGCTGGTCCTGCTCACCGCGAAGGAGCAGCAGGGCGCCGCGTACCTCGGCACCCCGGAGGCACCGGGCGCGCTCGCCTCGAACCTCCACGACGCCGCCGTCTTCCTCAAGGGGCAGAAGGCGATCGACGCCGTCCCCGACCAGGCGGACTTCGCGAAGTCCCTCGCGGTGAAGGAGCTCGCCCGTGTCGCGCGCTGAGCCCACACCTCACGCCGGGCCCGGGGCGCGCGCCGAGCCCGTGTCACCCGCCGGGCCCGGGGCGCGCGTCGCCGACATCGAGCTCGCGGACGTCGGGGTCCGGTACGGCTCCGCCAGGGCGCCCGTCGTCGCGGTCTCCGGGGTGTCCCTCTCGGTGGAGCCCGGCGAGTTCGTGGTGCTCGTGGGCCCCTCGGGGTGCGGCAAGACGACGCTGCTCCGGCTGGTGGCCGGATTCGAGGGGCCCGCGACGGGGACCGTGGCGGTGCGCCGGAAGGTCGGTGTGGTCTTCCAGCAGCCGCGGCTCTTCCCGTGGCGCACGGTGGGCGGGAACCTCGCCTTCGCCCTGGCCAGGCACGGTGTGGCCCGCGCGGGACGGGGCGCCCGGATCGAGGAGCTGCTGTCCCTGGTCGGCCTCCCGGGCATGGCGGGCCGGCGGACCTGGGAGCTCTCGGGCGGGCAGCAGCAGCGGGTCGCGATCGCGCGGGCGCTGGCGGCGGAGCCCCCGATCCTGCTGATGGACGAACCGTTCGCGGCGCTCGACGCGCTGACCCGGGAACGCCTCCAGGAGGAGGTGCGCGCGCTGGCGGCGACGACCGGAACGACGGTCCTCTTCGTCACGCACTCGGCCGAGGAGGCCGTCCTGCTCGGCTCCCGGGTCCTGGTGATGGCGGCCGGCCCCGGCCGGGTGGTCGCCGAGGTGCCGGTGCCCCTCCCCCGCGACCCGGCCACGGACGTCGCGTCGCTGCGCGGCGACCCGTCCTTCGCCGCCCTGCGGGCGGACCTGGCGGCGGCGACGCGGGAGTCGGCGGCGGCCTGACGGCTCCTGGGGCGGTGGCGCCTTCCCGCGCGCCGGGCGGCTCCCAGCCCGGCGCGCGGGAGGATCACGGCCCGCCCGGTGCACAGAGGCTGCGGTTACCCTGTGCGCCGGACGCGAGGAGGAACCATGGCGCGGATGCCGTCGGCCGAACGACGCAGGCAGCTGGTCGAGGCGGCGATCAGGGCGATGACCAGGGACGGGGTCGCCCGGACCACCACCCGGTCGATCTGCGCCGAGGCCGGTGTCTCGCTCAGCGTCTTCCACTACTGCTTCGACTCCAAGCAGGCGCTGCTCGAAGCCGCGATCGAGTCGATCACCGGCAACTACGTGGACCGCGTGAGGAACGCGGTCGCGCAGGGGGCGACGCTGCGCGAGACGGTCCGGGGCGCTCTGCAGACGTACTGGGACCATGTCACGGCCCACCCGGGCGAGCACATGCTGACGTACGACCTCACGCAGTACGCCCTGCGGGAGCCGGGGTTCGAGCATCTGGCGCGCGCCCAGTACGAGCAGTACGTGGCGTCGGCGACCGCGCTGCTCGAACAGGTCGGGGTGCGGGACCGGGAGCCCCGCGTGCCGGTGGAGGTGCTCGCGCGGTATCTGGCGGCGGCGATCGACGGGCTGACCCTGCAGTTCCTCGTCCTGCGCGATCCGAAGGCGGCCGCCGACCACCTCGATCTGACTGCTCATCAATTTGTATCCCTGATCGAGGGTTGAGCAGCGCGGGAGTACCGAATTCTTCAACAGGTCATTTGACCCGGACTCTTGACTCGTACCTCCGGTAACGCGATCCTCGGGGCGCCGGTACACCCCCACCGCCCGGAGGCACGCCCACCATGACTCGACCCTTCTCGCGCGGACGCGGCGGCAGATCCGCCCTCCTCGCGCTGTTCCTGGCCCTGGCCGCGGTGCTGTTCGGCTCCGCGCCGGTGCCCGCAGCCGCCGGCGGTTCGTGGTGGGAGGCCACGTCCCGTCCGGCCCCCGACTCCCAGATCAACGTCACGGGCGCGCCGTTCACGGGAACGGACGCGCAGGGCAAGGTGCGCGGGTTCGTCGACGCGCACAACCACCTCATGTCCAACGAGGGCTTCGGCGGCCGGATGATCTGCGGTTCGACGTTCTCGCAGGCGGGTGTCGCCGACGCCCTCAAGGACTGTCCCGAGCACTACCCGGACGGCTCGGGGGCGCTCTTCGAGCACCTCACGGGCGGTGACAACGGGAAGCACGACCCGGTCGGCTGGCCCACCTTCAAGGACTGGCCCGCCAACAACTCCCTCAGCCACCAGCAGAACTACTACGCCTGGGTCGAGCGCGCCTGGCGCGGCGGCCAGCGGGTCCTCGTCAACGACCTGGTGACCAACGGCCTCATCTGCTCGCTGCTGCCCCGTGACCGCAGCTGCGACGAGATGACCGCGATCCGCCTGGAGGCCCGCAAGACGTACGAGCTGCAGGACTACGTCGACGGGATGTACGGCGGCCCCGGCAAGGGCTGGTTCCGGATCGTCACCAGCGCCGACCAGGCGCGCTCGGTGATCCAGCAGGGCAAGCTCGCCGTCGTCCTCGGCGTGGAGACCTCGGAGCCCTTCGGCTGCAAGCAGATCCTCGACGTCGCCCAGTGCAGCCAGGCGGACATCGACAAGGGCCTCGACGAGCTGTACGCGCTGGGCGTGCGCAGCATGTTCCTGTGCCACAAGTTCGACAACGCGCTCTGCGGCGTCCGCTTCGACAGCGGGACGACCGGTGTGGCCGTCAACATCGGCCAGTTCCTCTCCACGGGCACGTTCTGGAGCACCGAGAAGTGCGCGGGCCCGCAGCACGACAACCCGATCGGGCTCGCCGCGGCGCCGGCCGCGATGGCCGAGAAGCTGCCGGCCGGGGTGAGCGTCCCGTCGTACGCCTCCGACGCCAAGTGCAACACCCGCGGGCTCACGCGGCTCGGGGAGCACGCCCTCAAGGGCATGATCCAGCGCGGCATGATGCTGGAGCTCGACCACATGAGCGTGAAGGCCGCCGGGCGCGCGCTCGACATGCTGGAGGCCGAGGAGTACCCGGGCGTCCTGTCCAGCCACAGCTGGATGGACCTGGACTGGACCGAGCGGCTCTACCGTCTCGGCGGTTTCGCCGCCTCGTACATGCACGGCGCCCAGGGCTTCGTGGGTGAGGCCGCGCAGAAGGCGGAGCTGCGGAAGAAGTACGGCGTCGGGTTCGGCTACGGCACGGACATGAACGGCGTCGGCGGCTGGCCGGGCCCGGTCGGGCCCGACGCTCCGAACGCCGTGAAGTACCCGTTCCGCAGCTTCGACGGCGGCTCGGTCATCGACCGCCAGGTCACCGGTGAGCGCACCTGGGACCTGAACACGGACGGCGCCGCGCACAACGGTCTGGTGCCGGACTGGGTCGAGCAGATCCGGCTCACCCCCGGCGGCCAGAGCGTCGTCGACGAGCTGTCGCACGGAGCGGAGTCGTACCTGACGACGTGGAAGAAGACGGAGGACCACGAGCCGGGTGTGAACCTGGCGGCGGGGCGGCCGGCGTCGGCCTCCACCACCCAGTGGTGGAACCCGTTCGTGAACTTCTCGCCGGGGCTGACCGTCGACGGCGACACGGGGACCCGGTGGGCCAGCGAGTGGTCGGACGACCAGTGGCTCCAGGTGGACCTGGGCTCGGTGCGCCGGGTCGGCCGGGTCACGCTCGACTGGGAGCGGGCCTACGCGCGCGCGTACCGGATCGAGCTGTCGGAGGACGGCACGAACTGGCGGGACGTGTGGTCCACGGACTCCGGTGACGGCGGCTACGACACGGCGACGTTCGACTCGCAGTCGGCCCGCTACGTGCGCGTCCACGGGGTGAAGCGGGCCACGGACTGGGGCTACTCGCTCTACGAGGTGGCCGTCAACAGGTCCTGAGCACCACGGGAGAGGGGCTGTCGGATCCGCGTCCGGATCCGGCAGCCCCTTTCCGCGTCCCACATCCCGGGCGTCAAGACCCGGGGGGTCACGTCCCGGGCGTCACGTCCCGGGCGTCAGCCGGCCGTGGGGCCGGTCCAGTCGGCCGGGACCCGGGCGAGCCGTACGCGCTGGGGGTGGTCGCCGACGTCGACGGAGGCGACCCGCCGCCCGGTGGCGAAGTCGATCGCGGTGACCCGGTCGGCGCCGCTCTCGGAGACGACGCAGGACCGGCCGTCGCCGCTCACCGTCGCCCAGTACGGCTTGGAGGCCTGGACGAGCGGGCCCTGCTGGAGGGTGTCGCGGTCGACCACGGTGGCGTAGTCGTCCATCGTCCCGGCGACGCACAGCTTGGAGCCGTCCGGGCTGATCGAGAGACCGTGGTGGCGCGAGTCGTTGACCCAGGTGGTGCGGTCGGGGTCGGTCGCCGGGTTGCCGGGGAGGTTCTTGAGGCGGGTGATGCGGTCCGACTCGATGTCGTACTCCAGGAAGCCGTTGAAGAAGGAGACCTGGAAGTAGATCTTCTTCTCGTCCGGGGTGAAGACGAGCGGGCGGACGGCGTCGGAGAGGTCGCCGCGGCCGAAGGCGTCGAGGCGGGAGCGCATGTCGACGACACGGACGGTCTCGAAGGTGCGGGCGTCGACGACGGTGATCCTGCGGTCGCCCTTGGTCCAGTCGAGCCAGGGGGCGTCCAGGGCGGTGGTGACCTCGCCGATGGACATGTTCCAGAGCAGGCCGTCGGAGGTGAAGACGTTCTCGTGGGGCTTGTCGCCGGTCGTGAAGGAGCCGACCTGGCGTCCCGTGGCGATGTCCAGGAAGTGCACGGTGTTCGCGGTGGAGGCGGAGACCGCGACACGGGTGCCGTCGGGCGAGACCGCCATGTGGTCGGCGCGGTGTCCGGCCACCGGGAAGCGCCAGTTGACGCGTCCCGTCCGCAGGTCGAGGGAGACGACGTCCGCGAAGCTGGGCCGCGAGACGACCATGGCGGAGCCGTCGGGGGTCGCGTACATGTCGTCGACGAACTGGTCGTGCCCCTCGCCCGGTCCGCTGCGCACGCCGAGGAAGAAGGCGAGCTTGAGGGGGTTCAGGTAGATCTCGCGGAGGCGCTCCTCCTTGTCGGGGATCACGTTCACGCGGCCGATCCGGTGGAGGTCGCCGCGGGAGGAGATGACGTCGGCGGTGCCGTCCCAGTTGTTGCCCACGAACATCACCTCCTGGAGCCCGGCGGGCGCGGCGGCTCCGGTGCCGCCCGTCGTGGTGACGAGCGCGAGGGCGGCGCCGAGGGCTCCGAGGAAGCGGCTGGTCCGGGACGTTCGGGGAGAGGGCATGAGGGTCCTTCTTCCGTGGCACGACGACGACTTACCGGAGGTAACCATGGTCGGGTCGAGCTCACAAGACCCTGGAGGGCACCCCTCCGCGTCTCCTCTCCCGCCCGGTGCGGGATCATGGACGCAGGAACGCAGAAGGGACGGATCGGACGATGAGGCACCGCAGTGTCGCGGACCTGATGACCCCCACCGCGGTCGCGGTGCAGCGCGGGACGTCGTTCAAGGAGATCGCGCGGCTCCTCGACGAGTACGGCATCACCGCGGTCCCCGTGGTCGACGAGGAGAACCGGCCGGTGGGCGTCGTCTCCGAGGCCGACCTGCTGCGGAGGCACACGGCGAAGGACGGGCCGAGCTCGGCGGAGGCCATGATGTCGAGCCCGGCCGTGACGGCCCGGCCCTCCTGGACGGCGGTCGAGGCGGCCCGCCTGATGGAACGGCACCGGGTGAAGCGGCTGCCGGTCGTCGACGGCGACGGCCGGCTCATCGGGGTGCTCAGCCGCAGCGACCTGCTCCAGCTGTTCCTCCGGCGGGACCGCTCGATCCAGGAGGAGATCCGCGAGGACGTCGTCGTCCGGATCCTGAGCCTGTCGCCGTCGGCCGTGCACATCGACGTCGACGAGGGCCGGGTGACCCTGAGCGGCACCCTCGAACGCCCCGGCCTCGGACCGATCCTGGTCCGGCTGTGCGAGACGGTGGACGGGGTCGTGGAGGTCGTGGACCGGATGACGCCGGAGGAGGGCGAGGACGCGGTCTAGGGCCGGTCCCCCGCGATCCGGGACCGGCCCCGGGGCGCTGTCCGGGACGGATCACCGAGGAGCCGCTCGTGACGGCGCGGCGGTCCGGGCGCGCGCCCGCCCGGGGAGCCCGGCGGGGCGTCGCCGGCCCGCCGGGCTCCCGGCGCGGGAGGCGGCTCCGTCAGGACACCGCCTCCGGCCAGCCGTATCCGGGGCCGGTCCGCCGGGGCACGGTCCCCGCGCCGACCGCCTCCATCTCCCGGTTGGCCTCCCGCATGAGCTTGCCCGCCAGGTCCTTCATCGCCCGGCTCGCGGCGAGTTCGTCGCCGATCGCCGGCACGTCCACGTCCGCCGGGTTGCACCGCGCGGAGCCGTGGCCCGTGAGGGTCGAGGTGCCGGTGCTGAGCCGCGCCTCGGCCTTCGTCCTGCCGCTCTCCTCGGTCAGTTCCAGGCCGACCTTCCACTCCAGCGTGCGGGTCATGGTCCACCTCCTCGCATCGCCGGGCCACGCGGAACCAAGGCGCGGCCCTTCCGATACCTCCAGGATCCATCGGCGGCGGCGGGAACGCGCGGGGACGGCGCCTCCGGGAGCCCGGCCCGATCGACGGGACACCCGCTAGGGCGCGCGGAAGAGGCGGGGGAAGCGGGGGGCGAGCCAGGGCTTGCGGCCCCAGCCGAGCGCCCTGCCCCGCGCGATCACCGGCCAGGGGTCGATCCGTCCGAGGCCCAGGAGGAGGAAGGCGACCGGCTCCGTGAGGATCGTGCAGTCGGGGCGGGCGGGCGGCTCGTGGTCGGTCCGGACCGCGCCGTCCGTGACGGTGACGCCGAAGCGCGGCCCCCCGCCCCGGAGGCGTACGGCGAAGCTCGCGGTCAGTCCCGCGACGGCGGCCGGGTCGGCGACCCGGGGCATCGCCTCCACCATGAACGGCAGGGTGAGCCCGACCCGGCGGGCGTCGAGCATGTGGGGGCGGTTCAGGGCGACGGCGAGGTCGTAGCCGTGCCCGAGCATGTGGGTCAGCAGGTACGAGCCGAGGACGGCGGGGGTCATGCGGCCGAGCGGCGTGGAGAGGAGCTCGGCCGGGTCGCGTTCCTCGACGGCGGCGAGGAACCCGTCGGCCTGGGCGGTGATCATCTCCGCGAGCGGTCCCGGCGCCCGCTCGCCGAACCCGGCGAGGGCGCGCTCGTTGGCCTCGGCCAGGCTGCCGGGAGTGCCGTCGCCGTACGGCCGGTCGTGGCCCGCGGCCAGGGCTGCCATGAGGGCGTTCGCCTGCGCGAGGTGCGCCGCGGCCTCGCCGACCGTCCAGGTGGAGCGGGGCACGGGAAGCCGGCCGGTGTCCGCCGGGCGGCCGTCCGGGGCCGGGCCGCGCAGGACCGCCGCGATGTCGCCGGCGGTCCCCCGTATCTCCTCGGCGAGTCCTGCGGGAAGCACCCCTGGACGCACCTCGCCCGTTCTCCGCGTCATCGTTCCACCCCTCCCCGGCTCCGGCCGCTCCCCGTGGAGCACCGGTAGGTCAGGGGACCGTACCAGCGAGTAGCCCGGCCGGCACCGGTCGCGGCGGGGCGATCTCGGACCCGGGCCCCGGGCCGTCCGGGGAGAGGCCGCCCGCCCCTGGGCCTGTCGCTAGGCTCGCCCCATGCGGCACAAGGAATCCGAGGGTGTGGAGCGTGGCCCCGTGCGGCCGGTGACCGATCTGAACCTGCTGCGGACCTTCCTGGCCGTCCACCGTTCCGGTTCGTTCACCGCGGCGGCCGGACTGCTCGGCCTGTCGCAGCCGACGGTGACCACGCAGATCCGGGCGCTGGAGCGGCAGACCGGCCGTGAGCTGTTCGAGCGGCTGCCGCGCGGTGTCGCGCCGACGCCGGTCGCGGACGATCTGGCGGCGCGGGTCGCCGGTCCGCTCGACGCGCTGGCCGCCGCGGCCGGGCACGAGGCCGCACCCCACGAGCGGGCCGCTCCCGTGCATCTGGCGGGCCCGGCCGAGCTGCTCTGCGCGCGGGTCCTGCCCGCGCTCGCCCCCCTCACCGCCGCGGGGGTACGGCTGCGGGTCGGCCAGGGGCTGACCGAGCCGCTCCTCGACGAGCTGCGCGCGGGCCGGCACGATCTGGTGATCGCCACCTTCCGGCCGCGCGGGCGGGCGCTCACCGCCGTACCGCTCACCGACGAGGAGTTCGTCCTGGTCGCCGCGCCCGTGTGGGCGGACCGCGTCGGGGAGCGGCTCGGCCGGGAGGGACCGGCGGCGCTGCACTCCGTGCCCCTGGTCGCGTACGCGGAGGACCTGCCCATCGCGCGGCGCTACTGGCGGCACGTGTTCGGGGCGCGGCTGTCCCGCCCCGCCGCCGTGACCGTGCCCGATCTGCGCGGCGTCCTCGCCGCGGTCGTCGCGGGGGCGGGGTTCAGCGTCCTGCCGCGCTATCTCTGCGCCGCCGAACTGGCCTCGGGCGCCCTGGTGGCCCTGCACGAGCCGGAGGACCCGCCGATCAACACCGCCTATCTCGTCCAGCGTCCGGGCCGCCCCGGCAACCCCGACGTGATCCGCGTGCGGGACCTGCTGATCGAGGCGGGGCGCTCCTGGTGACCCGGGCGCCCGGCCCCGGGGGAGCGCCGACAGCTCCTGCTATAACCGGAACATGATCTACCACGTCGTGACGCCCGCCGCATGGTCCGCCCGGCCGGAGGAGCCGTACGTCCCGGCCTCCCTCGCGGAGGACGGTTTCGTCCACTGCTCCCCCGACGAGGCGACCACGCTCGCCGTCGTCAACGCCTTCTTCCCCGACGCCGCCGGGCCGCTCCTGGTGCTCCTGGTCGACGAGGGCCGGCTCACGGCGAGGACCGAGTGGGAGGCGGCCGCGCCCACCCCGCCGCCCGGGGTCTCCGAGGAGACCCTGTTCCCGCACGTGTTCGGGCCGATCGACCGTGCCGCCGTGGAGACGGTCCTGACGGTCGTACGGGACGGGGACGGCCGGGCCACCGGTCTCGTGCGGGCCGGCTGACCGGCCGTCAGCCCCTCCCCGGACGGGCCCGTGCCCGGCGTGCGGGTCCCGCCCGAGGCGGAGGACGGCCCCGACGGCCCCCGCGGGCGGGGCCGTTCCACTCGACGCCCCCCTTCTGGTCCATGGCGGCGTCACTCCCCCGATCGGCCGAGGACGCGGTACGGGCCGTCCTGCCGGCGGTGGGGCCTCCCCGCACGGAGTACCCGGTGCGGCGCCGGACCGGAGGGCCGCCGCACCCGGAACCGCGCCGGAGGTCCGACCCGTGACCACGTGCCGCGGCCCGCGGAGGCCCCGTCGCCGTGTGCGGTTCGCGCCGCTCTCGGCTAGACCTGGATCACAGGGTGTCGGCCGGCCCGCCGGAAGCCCCTCGTCCGGCGTCACCTGCCGCCCACCTCCCGGGAGGAAGTCGATGATCAGCCGTCGCAGTGTGCTCGGCGGGGCACTCGCCGCCGCAGGCCTGCCGCGCCGCCCCCCCCGCCCGCCCGCCCGGGGGGGGGGCCCCGCCGCGCGGGGGCCGCGCCCCCCCCGCCCTCGCCCCCCCCCCCCCGCGCCCGCGCGCGCCGTGGGTGGGGCGTCCATTCGCCCCCCCCCCCGCCCCCCCCCGCCCCCCGGCCCCCCGCGCACCCCGGCGGGGGGGGCGGCCCTGGCGGGGCAGGCCGGCCCCCCGCCACCCCCCCGCCGCGCGCCCGTGCCTCCCGCGTTCACCACGGCCATGCCCGTCCCGCGCGTCCTGCGCCCCCTCGCCTCGACGGGCGACGTGGACTGCTACGAGCTGACGATCCGCAAGGCCACCGCCCAGATCCTCCCGGGCGTCACGACCGACGTCCTGACCTACGACGGGCACTTCCCCGGCCCCGTCATCCACGCCCGCTCCGGGCGCCGGGTCCTCGTCCGTCACCGCAACGGGCTCCACATGCCCGTCGCCGTCCACCTGCACGGCGCGATGGTCCCGCCCGCGTCCGACGGCAATCCGATGGACGTCTTCGCCCCGGGCACCTCGCGGACCTACACGTACACCAACCGGCAGCCGCACGCCTCGCTCTGGTTCCACGACCACGCGCACCACATGGAGGCCGAGCACGTCTACCGCGGCCTGTCCGGCACCTATCTGCTCACCGACGACCTCGAACAGGGCCTTCCGCTGCCCAAGGGGCAGTACGACGTGCCCATCACGCTGCGCGACGCCCGCTTCGACGAGAACGGGCAGCTGGCGTACACGATGTCCGACCGGAACCGCACCACCCTCCTCGCCAACGGCAGTCCCACCCCGTACTTCGAGGTCGCGGCCCGCAAGTACCGCTTCCGGCTGCTCAACGGCTCCAACCTGCGGATCTTCGCGCTGAGCCTGTCCGACGGCACTCCGCTCACGCAGATAGCCTCGGACGGCGGACTGCTCGAACGCCCCGTCGCGGTGCCCGTGCTCACGCTCTCTCCCGGTGAGCGGGCCGACGTGGTCGTCGACTTCTCCCGCCACCCCGTCGGGACCCGGCTGGTCCTCAGGAACAGCGGCCCCGGCAAGCCCGAGCAGGTCGGCCAGGTCCTCCGCTTCGACGTGGTGCGCACCGCCGACGACCCGAGCCGTGTGCCCCCGGTGCTGCGCACGCTGCCGCCCGCCTCCGCCCTGGCCGCCCCGGCGGTCACCCGCCGCATCGAGCTGAGCATGGACGAGGACGGGCGGCCGGACCCCCGGGGCTTCATCAACGGGCAGCTGTACGACCCCGATCGCATCGACACGACCGTGGCCTTCGGGTCCTCCGAGATCTGGAACGTCACCAACACCAACCAGCGCGTCGCCCACAACTTCCATCTGCACCTGGTCCAGTTCCGGGTCCTGGAACGCGGCGGACGGCCCGCGGGCCCGGCCGAGGCGGGTCTGAAGGACACGGTCCGGGTGATGCCGGGCGAGACGGTGAAGCTGCACGTGACGTTCGACGGCTTCCGGGGCGACTACGTGTACCACTGCCACATGCTCGACCACTCCGCCATGGGCATGATGGCCACGTTCCGGGTCAGGTGAGGGACGTCCCCGCCGGGCCGCGCACGCGGCGGATCAGCCGTCCTCGGCGATCCGCTTGACGGCGGCCAGGCGGCGGTCCCAGTCGGAGGCGAGCGCCGACATCCAGCGGGCCGTCGCGTCCAGAGCGGCCGGACGGACCGCGTACCGCACCTCCCGGCCGACCCGGGCCGCCGTGACCAGGCCCGCGGTGTCGAGCACGGCGAGGTGCTTGACGATCGCCTGGCGCGAGACGGGCAGCCGGGCCGCGAGGGAGGTGGCGGTGGCCTCGCCCTGCTCGGCGATCAGATCGAGCAGGGCGCGCCGGGTCGGGTCGGCGAGGGCCCCGAAGACGCGGTCGGCGGGGTCGCTCACGGGTTCCTCCGTCACGCGGGCGACTGCTCGGCGCGCTTCTTGAAGGCGTCGAACACCTGCGGCCAGCCGACCGAGTTGTCGCGCACCGCCTTGGCCCGCAGCTCCTCCGGGCCGACGAGCGCGGCGAAGCCGCTCTCGACGACCTTGAGGCGGGTACCGGGGCCCTCCGGGGTGAGGGTGAACTCGACGAGCGTGCTGTTGCCGTCGGTCAGGTCCTCGCCGGGGAAGGCGCTGGCCCAGCGGTAGGCGAGATAGGTGGGCGGCGCGACCTTCTCGACCCGCACGGGGAAGTCTCCGTACTGCGGGTTGCGCGCGACCATGGTCTCGCCCTCCCGTGCCACGGTCCCGGCCAGGCTCGCTTCTTCGGCCACCCAGAATCCGGGCTGGGCGACCAGGGTCCACACCCGCTCCAGGGGCGCGTCGATCTGGATCTCGCGTTCGATCCGGTCCTCGCTCATGGGGGAATCCTCTCCGCGTGGGGTGAGCTCGCCGGCGGTTGCCGGCGAAATCGTGCAACTCCAGAGTTGCACATCACTCCACGAGGAGCAACCCGAAGGTTGCGCGTCATGGGCTCGCGGGGCCGGTGGGGCGGGAGGAGACTGAAGGGGTAGCGCGGCCGGCAGGCAGGGGTGCCCAGGAGGAGTGGTCATGGGCGGCACGGCGGTGGAGACCCTGCGCGAAGCGCTGCACGGCGAGGTGATCGGCCCGGAGGACCCCGGGTACGACGAGGCCCGCACGATCTACAACGCGATGATCGACCGTCGGCCGGCCGTCATCGCGCGGTGCGCCGACACCACGGACGTCCGGACCGCGGTCCGGTTCGCCCGCGAGAGCGGCATGGACCTCACGGTCCGCGGCGGCGGGCACAGCGGCGGCGGCCTGTGCCTGGCCGACGGCTCACTGATGATCGACCTGTCCGGCGTCCGCTGGGTGCGGGTGGACCCCGAGGCGCGGACGGCCCTCGTCGGCGGCGGCAGTCAGCTCGGGGACCTGGACCACGAGGCGCACGGCTTCGGGCTCGCGACACCCGCCGGGATCATGTCGACGACCGGCGTCGGCGGACTGACCCTCGGCGGCGGACACGGGCACCTGACCCGCGCGTACGGACTCACCGTCGACAACCTCCTCGCGGCGGACGTGGTGCTCGCGGACGGCTCGGCCGTCACCGCCTCCGCGGACGAACACCCCGATCTCTTCTGGGCGTTGCGGGGCGGCGGCGGCAACTTCGGCGTGGCGACCACGTTCACGTACGCCCTGCACCCGGTGGACACCGTCGGCCTGGGCGTCACCCTGTGGGAGCCGGAGCACATCGGGGCGGTGCTGCGCTGGTACCGCGAGTTCCTGCCGGCGGCCCCGGAGGACCTGAACGGCTTCTTCGCCGTCCTGACGGTCGCGCCCGGACCGCCCTTCCCGGAGGAGATCCACGGCCGGAAGATGTGCGGCGTGGTGTGGTGCTCCACGGGCGCGACGGACGAGGAGGGCCTCGCGAGGACGTTCGCCTCCGTCGCCGATCCCGCCCCGCCCGCCTTCCACTTCGCGACGCCGATCCCCTACCCGGCCCTCCAGTCGCTGTTCGACGAGCTGATCCCGAAGGGCCTCCAGTGGTACTGGCGCGGGGACTTCTTCGACCGGATCACGGACGACGCGATCGACGTGCACGGCAGGTTCCTGGAGAACCTCCCGACCGACCTGTCGACGATGCACCTCTACCCCGTCGACGCCGCGGCCCACCGGGTGGGCCCCGCGGACACCGCCTGGGCCTACCGGGACGCGGTCTGGTCCGGCGTGATCGGCGGCATCAGCCCCGAACCGTCCGAGGCGGACGCGATCCGCACCTGGGCCGTGGACTACTGGCAGGCCCTGCACCCGCAGTCGATGGGCGGCGCCTACGTCAACTTCCTGGGCGCGGACGAGGCCCAGGACCGGGTCCGGGCCACGTACCGCGGACACTACGACCGGCTGGCCGATGTGAAGCGCGCGTACGACCCGGACAACGTCTTCCACCACAACCAGAACATCGCCCCGGCGGGGCGTTAGAGCCTGCCGTCCGGATCGCGCGACGGGACCACCGGGTTCCGCCGCCCGCCCCGCCCCGACGGCGCCGGCGCGGCGGGCTAGTCGGACCCCATGGCCTCGGCGGCCCGCCGCTCCATCTCCTCGGGGGTGACGTCCTCGACGTGCGTGGAGAGGTTCCAGCGGTGGCCGAACGGGTCCTCGAACTGTCCGGTGCGGTCGCCGTAGAACTCGTTCTTCACCGGTGACAGCTCCTTGGCGCCCCGGGCGAGGGCGTCGGCGAAGACCGCGTCGACGTCGTCGACGTACACGTGCAGGGTGACGGGCGTGCCGCCCACGGCCTTCGGGGAGCGGAAGTTCATGTCCGGGAACTCGTCCGCGAGCATGACGAGGGAGTTCCCGAGCTCCAGTTCCGCATGGCCGATGGTGCCGTCGGGCGCGGGCATCCTCATGCGCTCGGTCGCGCCGAGCACGGCGACGTAGAAGTCGATCGCGGCCGCGGCCCCGTCGACGCAGAGGTACGGCGTGACGCGCGGATATCCCTCGGGGATGGGTGGGACGGTCACCGGTCTTCCGCCTTCCGGACAGAGGCGGCCGACGCCGACCGCCGTGTGCGACCACTGATATCCCGAGCCCCGGGCGGCGATCCGGCGCCGCGCGGCGGCCCGGGGCCGAATCGCCCTGACGGAGGGTGCGGGCGCCGCCCGGTCCGGTCAGCCCGCGCGCGGGGCGAGCCCGGCCCGCCGCGTCACCGGCGGCCCGGTCCGGCGTGCGGCGGGCGGGGGCGCGGTCACCGGGGGCGCGGTCAGGGTCGGATCGACCGTCAGCAGCCCGACTCCGAGCGGCTCGGTCAGCGAGCGGAGGACCGGCCCGGACAGGCGGACCCACGGTTGTCCCGCTCCGAGGGTGGCGGTCAGCCGTTCCCTGGCGGTGAAGCCGACGGCGGTACGGGCACCCAGCGGGGTGCGGAACAGCCGTACCGTCACGGCGGGTGCGCCCGGCCGGACCGGGACGTACAGGGGTCCGGCCGGGTCCCGTTCCTCGGGCTCGGGATCGTCGTCGTAGCGGAACAGGCACATGGGGTGCTCCTCGGTGCGGGGAAGGCGGTCGGCCCCCGGAAGCGGGGAGGCGATCCGGGGGCGGCACCGAAGCTATGCCCCGTCCTGGGCCCGTCCGGCCTCCCCTGACGCGACCTTGACGAGGAGCGGCGCGCTCCTTGCGGACCCCTGACGCGGCCCGCCGGCAAGGGTGACACCGCAAAGGGGTCGCGGTGGCGCCATTCATGCGCCATGATGGCACCACAAGCGGCGCACGCATGGCTTCATCGGCCGGGGGCGCCCTTCACGGCACGAGTCGTCGACGGGGGCGGACAGATCATGGACACGGCGCGGAAACCGGACCGGGCGGCGCCCGGCGCCCTCACCGCCTTCGCCCGCTTCGCGCTCTGCGGCGGGGGCGTCGGCATCGCGTCGAGCTTCGCCGTCACGGCACTGGCCGGCCTGATCCCCTGGGCCCTCGCCAACGCCCTGGTCACCGTGGTCTCGACGCTCCTCGCCACCGAGCTGCACGCCCGCTTCACCTTCGGCGCGGGCGGGCGCGCGACCTGGCGCCAGCACACGCAGTCGGCCGGATCCGCGGCGGCCGGGTACGCGGTGACCTGTCTGGCGATGCTCGCGCTGCGCCTGCTGGTGGCGGAGCCCGGTGCGGTCCTGGAGCAGGTGGTGTACCTCTCGGCCTCCGCGCTCACCGGGGCCGCGCGCTTCGCGGTGCTGCGTCTCGTCGTCTTCGCACGGACCCGCTCGCGGACCGCTGTCGCCCGCGCCGCCCGCCCCCTGCCGGCGACCGTGTCCCGCGCCCCGTCCCCGGCCGACCCCGCCGCGCTCTGCCGCGCCGCCTGACACCCCGCCGGGCGGCCGGCGGGGGGCCGGCGCGGCCCCGGTCGGCCACGAGCCGCGTACAGTGGGCGCGGGCGCGACGTGATCACGAGGAGTATCAGTGACCGCGGTCAGCCTTGAGCACACCACCGTCCCCGCCGACACCGGCGAGGTGACGCTGCTGATTGCCCGCCGGGTGGAGCCCGGCCACGAGGACACCTTCGAGCGGTGGGCCAAGGGCATCCTCGACACCGCGGCCGCCTTCCCCGGCCACCTCGGGTACGGGCTCTTCCGGTCCTCCGGCGGCGACGCCCCCTGGTTCCTCGTGCACCGCTTCCGGAACGCGGAGGCCTGTCGCGCCTGGCAGGAGTCCCCCGAGCGGGCCGCCTGGTTCGCCGACTGCCGGGGGCACCACCACACGGAGATCGCGCGGCGCAAGCTCACCGGGATGGAGACCTGGTTCGCCAAGCCGGGTTCGACCCGACCGGCGCCGCCCCGCTGGAAGATGGCGATCAGCGCGACGCTCGCGATCTACCCGATCTCGGTGCTCGGCACCCTCTTCCTCGTCCCCCACCTCACCGCCCTTCCCGTACTGCTCAGCAGCGCCGTCGTCGCCTGCGTCTTCAACGTCCTGATGACGTACGTGGCCATGCCGGCCGTGAGCAGGCTCCTGCGCGGCTGGCTCACCCCGTAGCGGCGCCCGGAGGTGCCCCCGCCGCCGCCGCCAGGGCCGCGGGGAGGCCGTTCAGCCGCAGGCGGGTGGCGCCGCGCAGATGCGGCAGGTCGTGGGCCGGTTCGGCGGAAGGGGTCAGGAAGACCGCCTGCTCGGTCCACCGCAGCCGGGTGCCGTCGCCCTCCGGGTGCAGCTCGACGGTCACGAGCGACGACCACCGCGGCACGTCGTCCACCGTGGAGGTGTACGCGAAGACGATCCTGGCGTCCGGCGTGATGGCGAGGTACGTGGAGGCGTAGGCGAGTCGCTCCGGCTCCGCGTCCGGCACGGGGAACTCGCTGGAGGCGACCTCGCCGCCGCCCACGGTGAAGTCGTGCCGGTACGCGGCGCGGCGTCCCGGCATCCGGAACCACCGGCGCCGGACCGCGTCGTCGGCGAACGCCCCGAACACCGCGCCCGGGGAGGCGGCCTGCCGGGACTCGACCGTGAACGTCTCGTGCCGCGCCTCCGGCGGGGCCGACGCGGGGGATCCGGGGACGGACATGTTCACCTCGTGCGATGGGAGTATCGGGGCTGGCCCCGTGGTTGCACTCCGTATGCAACGGGGTGCGCGGGCCTCGATCAAGAGCCCGCCGATACGCACTTCGAAGTCAGCAACGCACAGGAAGGGAACGGCACCTTGGACTCCCCGCCCCGGTCCGGTCCCCCGGCCGCCGGGCCCTCCCCGGAGTGCGCGGCGACGATCACGCTCGTGCGCGACGTGCTCGCCCGCGTCGGGGACCGGTGGACCGTCCTGGTCGTCACCGCGCTCGCCGACGGACCGCTGCGCTTCAAGGCGCTCCACGACCGGATCGAGGGGATCTCCCAGCGGATGCTGAGCCGGACCCTGCGCGCGCTCGCCCGGGACGGCCTGGTCACCCGGACCGCGTACGCCGAGATGCCGCCGCGCGTCGAGTACGCGCTCACCCCGCTGGGCCGCTCGCTCACCGGCACCGTCGCCCACGTCGTGGGGTGGGTGCGGGAGCACCAGGGCGAGATCGTCCGGAACCGCGAGGTGTTCGACGGGCCGGACGACGAGGCAACCCGCGGGGCGGCCGGTGCGTCCTCCTTCACATGACGTGCCGGGCGCAGCCTCGCCCGGCCCCATCCGACAGGACACGCCATGAGTGACAAGGCCCGCATCCTCTTCGACGCGCTCGACCTCGACCAGGACGGCACACTGACCCGTACCGAGGTCATCCGTGCCCTGCGGGAGAAGGGGCCCACCCTGGCGGCGCGGGGCGTGATCCCCTTCTGGGGCGTCGGGGACGTCGACGACTCCGCGGCGCTCTTCGACGCGGCCGACCAGAACGGCGACCGCGTCCTGAGCCCGGAGGAGTTCGCCGCGGTGGTCGACCGCCGCTTCGGCTGGTGACCACAGCGGGCCGTCCCCGTGGGGCCCCGCGCCCCGGCGTCAGGACCAGGGCGCGGGTGCCGGGGGTGCGACGACCGGCGGACGGTCGTCGCAGGTGAGGGTGTTCGGCAGCAGCCAGGGGGCGAGCCAGCCGCCGTCGTTCCCGCCGAGGTCGGTGAGGGTGAACTCCGAGCCGGTGGCGGGGAAGTGGAACGATCCGCAGTTGTTGACGCCGACGGCGCCGACGTTCCGGGCGTCGACGTTCTCGAAGGTGGCGGAGCCGGCGGTGCGGGCGCTGACCACGGAGTTGCCGGTGCCGTCGACGCGGACGTCCTTGAAGTGGACGGACGGGATGCCGTACCGGTCCTTCACCCCGTACTCGCTGACCAGCATGATCGCGTTGTGGGTGGAGTCGAGGTAGTGGTCCCCGGTGACCCGGACGTCCGCGTCGATCGAGCCGTCCAGGGCGTAGAGCCAGAGGGCGCCGAGGCCGATCTTCCAGTTGAGGTCGAGGGTGCCCGCGCGGACCGTGGTGTTGTCGGTGAAGCGGAGGGCGCCGGTGAACGGTTCGGCGCCGAACCGGGCGCCCGCGTGGAGCCCGCTGCCCTCGCGTACGGGATCGGCGACGAGGTTGCCGGCGACGGTGGTGTCCGCTCCCCCGTAGACGGCGATGCCGTTGGCGAGCGTGGGTGACTGGACGGTGTTGCGGGCGACGGTGTTGCGGGCGTCCGCGGTCTTCTCCGACCAGAGGGCGATGCCGTCGTCGCCGGTGTTGCGGACGAAGTTGTTCCGGACGAGCGAGTCGGTGACGCCGGTGTGGAGGTTGAGGGCGTCGGCGATCTGGTCGGTGATCACGTTGTTCGTGACCTTCAGGTTCCGCAGGGGGCCGTCGAACCAGAGGCCGACCTTGGTGTGGTGCAGGTGGAGGCCGTCGATCGTGGAGTCGTCGAGGGCCCCGCCGATCGCGTTGACCTGGTCGGTGTCGATCCGCTCGCGGACGTCTCCCTCGATCGCGAAGCCGGACAGGTGCACGTTCCGGCTGCCCCCCTCGGAGGCCGGCCGGCCGTAGAGGCCGACGCCGGTGTGCCGGGAGCCGTCGGGGGCGGGCTCGGCCAGGGCCACCTGGCGGCCCTTGAGGACGGTGTGCCAATGGCCCGCGCCGACGATCGTGACGTCGTCGACGACGATGTGCCGGTCGACCCGGAAGGTCCCCGGGGGCAGGTAGACGGGCCGGTCGGTGCGGCGGGCGAGGGCGATGGCGCGTTCGATGGCGGGGGCGGCGTCGCGGTGGCCGGTGGGGTCGGCGCCGAAGAGGCGCACGTCGACGCCGCCGCGCTCCACGTGCGGGGCGGCGACGAGTTCGGTGTCGAGGAGGTCGATGACCGTCCAGGCGGCGGGACTGCCGGCCGGGACGGTGAGGCGGATCCGGTCGCCCGCCCGGTGGGTGGCGCCGAGGAGGAGGCGCTGCTCGTCGTAGAAGCGGGTGGGCCGGAAGGGCTTGCCGAAGGTGGGCGCGGGCGTGGTGGCGGCGGGGACGCAGGAGCACTCGGTGAGCCACCAGTCCGGGTGGAGCGGCTCGGCGCCGGGGTCGTTCGTGAACGGGTACTGGTTGTAGAGCCAGGAGTACTGGGACGTCAGTGTCATCGTGCGGTGGTGCCGTCCGTCGACGCCGACGTCCAGGGGCGCGGTGATGCCGCCGCCTCCGGTCGCGTCCGGGATGCTGTAGCGGACGGTCAGGGCGTTGGCCGCGCGGGGCAGGACGAACTCCACGTACTGCCCCGGGACGAGCCGGACCGCCTTCCGGCCGGACGCCTCCGAGGGGAGGGTGTACGGGGTGCGGTCCGGGCCGATGACGGTGCCGTTCGTGCGGGCGTTCTCCGCCTCCTGCTCGTCGAAGGCGACGGTGGCGCCGCGCCCGGTGACCAGGGCCGGGTCGAGTCCGGCGCGGGTGACGACGGGCCCGGTGACGGTCGTCCCGGTGGCGGGCGGGGCGGGGGCGGGCCCCCCCCCCCCCGCACCGGCGCGCGAGCGGCACGCCCCGCGGGTTTGGGGGGCC
>NZ_JBHWFF010000001.1:555537-579626 GCF_042733785.1 Streptomyces sp. NPDC059695
CGCGGCGGGCCGCGCGCCGGGGGGCGCGCCGGCGGGCGCCGCGCGGGGCGCGGGGCGGCGGGGGGGGGGGGCGGGGGGGGGGGGGGGGGGGGGGGGGGGGGGGGGGGGGGGGGGGGGGGGGGGGGGCGGCCCCCCCCCCCCCCCCGCGGCGGGGGCGGTGGTGAGGGCGGCGCCGAGGGCGAGGAGGGCGGCGGCGAGCGCCGTCGCCCTCCCGTACGGGTGGGCCATGCGGGCTCTCGTTTCTCTCGGGGTGGCGGGAGCGGCTCAGGCGCGCAGCCAGGCGGCGGTGTCGGGCGGGAGGGCGCCCGCGGCGTCGAGCGGCCCGCTGGCGAGGAGGAGCTCGTCGTGGGCGGGGAGCTCCACGGGGGCGTCGGAGAGGTTGACGACGCAGGTCAGGCCGTGGGCGCGGGCGAAGGCGAGGACGCCGTCCTGGGCGGGGAGCCAGGTGAGCGGTCCGTCGCCGAAGCCGGTCACGGTGCGGCGCAGTCCGAGGGCGGTGCGGTAGAGGGTGAGCATGGAGTCGGGTTCGGTGCTCTGCCGGTCGACGGTGTAGCGGTCCCAGTCGGCGGGCTGCGGCAGCCACGGTTCCGTGCCGGTGCCGAAGCCGTACGAGGGGGCCCCGGCCTCCCACGGGAGGGGCACCCGGCAGCCGTCGCGGCCGGGGTCGGTGCCGCCGGAGCGGAAGTGCATGGGGTCCTGGATGCGGTCGAGGGGGATGTCGGCCTCGGGCAGGCCCAGTTCCTCGCCCTGGTAGAGGTAGACGGAGCCGGGGAGGGCGAGGGTGAGGAGGGCGGCGGCGCGGGCGCGCCGGGTGCCGAGCTCCAGGTCGGTGGGGGTGCCGAACCGCTTGGCGGCGAAGTCGAAGCCGGTGTCGGCGCGGCCGTACCGGGTGGCGGTGCGGGTGACGTCGTGGTTGCAGAGCACCCAGGTGGCGGGGGCGTGCACGGGGGCGTGCTCGGCGAGGGTGTCGTCGATGGTGGCGCGGAGCCGCCCGGGCTCCCAGGGGCAGGCGAGGAAGTTGAAGTTGAAGGCGGTGTGGAGCTCGTCGGGGCGGAGGTAGCGGGCGAAGCGTTCGGCGTCGGGGAGCCAGACCTCGCCGACGAAGACGCCGCCGTAGGTGTCGGCGATGGCCCGCCAG
Source organism: Streptomyces sp. NPDC059695 (assembly GCF_042733785.1). Lineage (NCBI taxonomy): Bacteria > Bacillati > Actinomycetota > Actinomycetes > Kitasatosporales > Streptomycetaceae > Streptomyces > Streptomyces sp. NPDC059695. Next base: position 556,676 of record NZ_JBHWFF010000001.1, read on the forward strand.
GAGCGGTAGACGTCGTGGATCTCGTCCTGGTCGATGTACGGGTGGGGGTCGACGCCCTCGACGAAGTCGCGGAGTGCGGGGTCCTTGGTGAGGAGTGCGGCGGAGTCGATGCGGACGCCGGCGACGCCGCGTTCGAACCAGAAGCGCAGGACGTCCTCGTGTTCGCGGCGGACGTCGGGGTGCGACCAGTTGAGGTCGGGCTGCTCGGGGGTGAAGAGGTGCAGGTACCACTCGCCGTCGGGGACGCGGGTCCAGGTGTCGCCGGAGAACTGGGACGGCCAGTCGTTGGGCGGGAGTTCGCCGTGTTCGCCGCGGCCGGGGCGGAAGTGGAAGCGGGCCCGTTCGGGGCTGCCGGGGCCCGCGGCGAGGGCGGCTCTGAACCAGGCGTGCTGGTCGGAGACGTGGTTGGGGACGATGTCGACGATGACGCGGAGGCCGAGGTCGGCCGCTTCGGCGATGAGCTTCTCGGCCTCGTCGAGGGTGCCGAAGGCGGGGTCGATGGCGCGGTAGTCGGCGACGTCGTAGCCGCCGTCGATCATCGGGGAGGCGTACCAGGGGGTGAACCAGACGGCGTCGACGCCGAGTTCGGCGAGGTGGGGCAGTCTCGCCCGGACGCCCGCGAGGTCCCCGGTGCCGTCGCCGTCGCCGTCGGCGAAGCTGCGCGGGTAGACCTGGTAGATGACGGCGTCGCGCCACCAGTCGGCGGTGCGGGACGGGTTGGGGGCTGCCACGTGAGGGTCCTTTCGGGCAGGGGTGTGTGCGGTGGAGGTGCGGGGGTGGGGCGGGTCAGCCCTTGAGTCCGCCGGCGGTGAGGCCGCTCATGATGTTCCGCTGGAAGATCAGGAAGACGACGAGCGTCGGGAGCGCGGCGATGGTGAGGGCGGCGATGAGGATGTTGACGGGGACCCCGTTGGACAGGGAGTAGATGCCCACGTTGAGGGTCTGCTTGCCGGGGTCGGGGAGGGTCAGCATCGGCCAGAGGAAGTCCTTCCAGACGCCGACGACGGCGAAGATCGACACGACGCCGAGGATCGGCCGGGAGATCGGCAGGACGATCGACCGGAGGATCCGGAGGGGTCCGGCGCCGTCGATGGAGGCGGCGTCGAGGAGTTCCTTGGGGATGGAGTCGAAGAACCGCTTCAGCAGGAAGATGTTGAAGGCGTTGGTGACGGACGGGAGCCAGATCGCCCAGGGGCTGTTCAGCAGGTTGCGTTCCACGATCGGCACGTCGAGCACGGTGAGGTACTGGGGCACGACGAGGACGGTCGCCGGGATCATGAGGGTGGCGAGCATCATGCCGAGGACGGCCTTGCCGAGGACGGGGCGCAGCTTGGAGAGCGAGTAGGCGGCGGCGACGTCCAGGACGAGCTGGAAGGCGAGGGCGCCGAAGGCGTAGTAGAGGGTGTTGAACAGGAGGGTGGCGAGGTCCATCACCTCCCAGGCCCGGGTGTAGTTCTCGGGGGTGAAGGTGCCGGGGATCAGGGTGGGCGGGGTCTGGATGACCTCCTGGGCGTCCTTGAAGCCGCTGGACGCCAGCCAGTACAGGGGGCCGAGGAAGACCAGGGTGAAGAGCACGAGCACGAGGCCGAGGACGATCCGGTAGACCGCCCTGCCTCCGGGCCGGGCGAGTGTGGCGGGTGCGATGAGCGTGCGTGTGGACATGTGTGTCTCCCCGGTCCTACTCGTCCTCGGCGCGGCTGAGCTTGACGTACGCGGCCGAGAACCCGGCCAGGAGTACGAGCAGCATCAGGCCGAGGGCGGCCGCGGCGCCGTAGTTGTTGAAGCTGAAGGCGTACTGGTAGATGAGGTAGACGACGGTGGTGGTGGACCCCTCGGGTCCCGCGCCGCCGGTGAGCAGGAACGGCTCGACGAAGACCTGCATGGTGGCGATGACCTGCATGAGCAGCATCAGCGAGAGCACCAGCCGGGTCTGCGGGACGGTGACGTGCCAGATCTTGCGGAGGAGGCCGGCGCCGTCGAGTTCGGCGGCCTCGTACAGCTCGCCGGGGATCGACTGGAGCGCGGCGAGGTAGATGAGGGTCGCGCCGCCCATGTTCATCCACGTGGAGGCGATGACGACGGCGAGCAGGGAGATGTCGGGGTCCTGGAGCCACTGCTGTGCGGGCAGGCCGAGGAACCCGAAGAGCTCGTTGAGGAGCCCGTAGCCGGGGTCGTACAGGTACTTGAAGAGGAGGACCGAGGCGACCGGGGGCAGCATGACGGGCAGGTAGACGAGGAGCCGGAGGTAGCCCTGGGCGTGGCGGAACTCGTTGATGACGAGGGCCGCGACGAAGGGGACGGCGAAGCCGAGGACGAGCGCGAAGGCGGTGTAGAGGACGGTGTTGCCCCAGGCCTGCCAGAAGGCGGGGTCGTTCGCGACCGTGCGGAAGTTGTCGAGGCCGACCCAGGTGCTGCGGCCGCGCTCGGTCTTCTGGAAGGCGAGCAGGAACTCCCGGACCATCGGGTACCAGGAGAAGACCGCGAAGCACAGGACGGCGCCGATGAGGAAGCCGTGGGCGGTCAGGTTGCGCCGGACGGCCTTGGCGAGGTGACCGGCGGCCGGGCGGGGCGCCGCCTCGCGGGGTGGGGAGGGGAGGGGGTCCGCTCCCGCCGTGCTCGGGATCGTACGGAGGGCCGGCATCGTCGCTCCTCGGTGCTGGGGTGCCGCTGCTGAAGGTGCTGGCGGGCGGGGCGGACCGGGCCGGTCCGCCGCCGCCCGGGCGGGTCACTGGTTGGCCAGGACCTGGTTGACCTGGGTCTCCGCGGTGGCGAGGAGCTTGTCGACGTCGGCGTCCTTGTTGGTGAGGAGGCCGGACATCACGTTGTCGAGGACCTTGTAGACCTCCTGGGCCTTCGGCGGCTCGGCCTTGCCGGCGACCGGGTTGTCCATGAAGGACTTGAAGTTGGCGACCGGCATGGTCGCGTTCTGCACGCGGCTCGCGTCGTCGGTGCTCTTGGAGGCGTTCAGCCAGAAGTTGGGCTGCGGCACGCCGACGGGGAGGCCGTCGGCCTTGGTGCGGGCCCAGTCGAACTGGCCCTTGCCGACCGTGAGGTTCTTGAAGTTGAGCCAGGCGACGGCGGCCTTGATCTTGTCGGACGAGATGCCCTTCTTGACCATGTAGTTGTTGCCGCCCGCGAGGGTGTTCCGGCCGCCGGGTATCGGGCCCATGCCGAAGTTCTCGTACTTCGCTCCGAGCTGCTGGACCATGTACGCGATGTCGTCGGGGGCCGCGAGGAACATGCCGAGCTTGTCGGTGGCGATCTGCTTCTGGAGGTCGCCCCACTTGAGCAGCTGGGTCTTGCCCATGCTGTCGTCCTCCCAGCGCATGGCGTGGAGGTTCTTCGCGACCTGCTTGCCGAGCTCGTTGTTGAAGGCGGCCTTGGTGCCGCTCGCGTCGACGACGTCGCCGCCGAGGCTGTACATCTGCGCGGTGAAGTGCCAGCCGCCGGTGTTTCCGGCGCTGTACTCGCCGAAGCCGGAGACGCCGTTGCCGAGGGCCGCGATCTTCTTGGCGGCGGCCCGGACCTCCTCCCAGGTGCGCGGCGGGTTGTCGGGGTCGAGGCCGGCGTCCTTGAAGAGCTTGCGGTTGATGAGCAGGCCCATCGTGTAGTTGCTGGTGGGCAGGCCGTAGAGCTTGCCGTCCTGCTTGAGGGAGCCGAGGACGTTGGGGTCGATGTCCTTGAGGAGCGGGACGCTCTTGTCGGTGACGTAGGCGCTGATGTCGGCGGCGCCGTCCTCGGAGAGGACCTGCGGCAGGTCGGTGAAGTAGGTGTAGAAGACGTCCGGCTGGGACTTGGCCTTGAGCATCGCGGTGAAGCGCGGCGGCTCCAGGCACTGGCCGGGGGTGGAGCGTCCCTCGACGGTGACGTTGGGGTACGTCTTGTTGAACGCGGCGACGTCCTCCTTCCACTCCTTGAGCTCGGCCGCCTTGGCCGCCGGCGGCATGCAGTCGATGGTGAGCGTGACCTTCGTCTTGGGGTCGAGCGGCGCGGAGGGGTCGGAGGACCCGCTCGCCCCGTCCCCGCCGTTGCCGTTGTCGCCGCTGCTGCTCGTGCCGCAGGCGGCGAGGGCGGTGAGCGTGAGGGCGGAGACGAGGGCGACGGCGGCGGGTCGGCGGGTACGGCGGAGCCGGGCACTTCTCATGAGTGGTCCCCTTCGGGCCTGGGCGTGGAGGTCACCCCAACTCGGGTGCGTGGGTGGGGTGCGCCACACTCAACCACCGACGACAAGTGAACGCAAGATATCGCGCTGATTTCGTAAATGGTCGACAGTGCAGCGCAACCCCGCATGTGGGACCGGGTGTCGGGACCGCATGCGGGTGAGGCCGGCGCCGACCGTCCGAAGCGGTGCGCGCCGGCCTCACAGGAGCCTTGGGACTACGGGTTGACGTTGATCCTGAAGGTGGAGGTGGTGTTGCGGACGTCGACGGCGTTGCCGCTCATGCGGAGCCCGTTGAAGGTCACCTCGCCCACCGCCGGGCCCTGGCCGGACTCGGGCAGCTCGTTGGCCCACAGGCCGAAGCCGGACTTCGCGTCGAAGGCGTCACCGCTCTTGCGCGCCCCCGTGACGGAGACGTCGCTGAAGACGGTGTCCTTGATCGGGAACTGCGGCTGGCCGCCCACGTAGTTCGTCTGGAACATCACCCCGCTGTAGGTGGGGTCGACGATGTCGACGTGGTTGACCCGGATCCCCTGGAAGACCTTCGAGGCGGAGAAGACCCAGATGCCCGGGAAGGTCTGCGCGCCCCAGAAGTGCCCGCCGGCGCGGACGATCGAGATGTTCTCGAAGGTCGTCGGACCGGTTCCGAATCCGTTCATCGGATAGCCGAAGTCCAGGGAGGAGATGGTGATCCCGGAGTAGACCAGGGTGTCGGCGATGTGGATGTTGCGGAAGGTGTTGTCGTAGCCGCCGTAGACGGCCACACCCGCCGCTCGCCAGGTGAGCGTGCTGGTCAGGTTCTCGTAGACGTTGTTCTTCATGTCCGCGCCGCCCGCGTCGATCGCCGAGAACAGCGCGAAGCTGTCGTCGCCGGTCGCCCGTGCGTCGTTGTTGGTCACCAGGTTGTCCGTCGACCCGTTGGTCATGTTGACGCCGTCGGCGAACAGGTTCCGGATCCGCGCGTTCTTGATCGTGATCCGGTCGGTGTTGGCACCCCAGTACAGGCAGACGAAGTGCTCGTTCCAGACGTCGTCGATGACGATGTCCGACACGTTCGCGAAGTCGAAGACCTTGCCCGGGCCGTCGATCCGCGAGGTGTAGTTGCCGAAGTAGGCGAAGCCCTTGAACAGCGAGCCCTTCGCCGTCCCCTCGGCCCGGAAGCCGACGTCCGTGTTGTCCTGCGTCGAGGGCGCGCGGAACGTCGTGTACCAGGGCCCGGCGCCGACCACCTTCACGGCCTTGCCGTACACCTGGAACTTGCTCGACGTCTGGTAGTCCCCCGGCGGCAGGTAGACGCCCACCAGGGCGCCCGTGGTGTCCATGCGGACCCGGTCGAGGGCGTTCTGCACGTCCTGGTGGGTGAAGCCCGCCGGGACCGCGTACGCGGCCGGGTCGGGGTTCGCCACCGGGGCGACCTGCTCCAGGTTGACGAAGTCGATGGCGTACGTGGAGGTGTTCGCGGCGTCCTTCTGCAGCCGGATCCGGCTGCCGGCCGGCACGGTCTCGCCGAGCATCAGGCGCGCCTCGTCGTAGATGTGCCGCGGGCCGCCCGCGCCCGGGGAGTTGCCCGGCGCGGTCTCGGAGCCGTACAGCCAGGCGTACTTCGAGGTGAGCGGGAGGGCCTTCTTGAACACCCCGTCGACGTAGACGTCGATCGTCGAGTCGATCCCGCCCCCGCCCGGGGCGTCCGGGATCGAGAAGCGCGTGACCAGGGTGTTCGTCGAGGCCCGGGTGGTGAACTCGACGTACTCCCCCGTCGCGTCCAGGTTCACCGCCCTGCGGCCGGACGCCTCGCCGGCGATGTCGCCGACCGTGCGGTTGGGGCCGACGACGGTCGCGCCGCCGCCGGGGGTACCGTCCTCCGCCTCGTACATGTCGTACGGCATGTTCGCGCCGCGCCCGACGAAGAGCGGCTGGGTGGCGGTGTTGTTGCTCCGCTTGACCGGCAGCTCGTCGGCGTCGTCGGCGAGGACCGTGCGGACGGTGTACGAGCCGTTCGCCGCCGTCCACGGGCCGAGGCTCACCTCCGTCTGCGCCCCGGCGGCCAGAGCGCCGCTGTAGGAGCCGCTGAGGGTCTTCACGGTGCCGCCCTGCTGGTTCAGCAGGGTGAGCGTGACGGCGTGGCTGCCGCCCGCGGTCGCGACCGTGCCCTGGTTGCGGACCACGGCCTTGAAGGTGACGGCGTCGCCCGCCGCCGGGCTGGAGGGCGAGGTGCCCACCGAGGCGACGACCGGGTCCGAGCTGTCCACCGGCCGCACCACGAGCGCGCTGGGGCTGGTGTACGTGTTGTCGGTCTCGTTCTGCTCGACGACCTGGTCCGCCTCGTCGGCGACGGCGCTCAGCTCGTACGAGCCCGCGTCGCGGGCGCCGATCGCGGCCGTGACGGTGGTCTGGGCCCCCGCGGCGAGCGCGCCGACCGCGGCGGTGGCGACCTTGGTGCCGCCGAGCCGCACGGCGAGGCTGCTGGCCGGGGCCGGGGCGCTGCCGTCGTTGCGGACGGTGGCGCTCACCGTGATCGGGTCCGACTCGACCGGCGAGGCGGGCGACACGGTCAGCCCGGTGACCCGCAGGTCCGGGTTGGGCGCGGGCACGCCGATCACCTGGAACTCGGCGATCTGACCGGCGGGGGCGCCCGTGTTGGCGGTGATCCGGAGCTGCACGTCGGCGGTCCGGGCGGTGAGCGGGATCGTCACCTGGTTGCCGCCGCCGGGGTCGAAGGCGTAGCTCTTCGCGGCGACGAGGCTCGTGAACGCGGTGGCGTCCTGGGCGCGGCCGAGGACCTCGACGGTCTGGGAGCGGGCGCCCCAGGACGTGTCGGGGTTCAGCTTCAGGACGAGCCGGTCGAGGTCGGCGTTGGCGCCCAGCTTGACGGTGAGGGTGTTCGGGTAGCTGCCGCCCGCGCCCTCCCAGTAGGTGGCCGTGCTGTTGTCGTTGGCGTTGGCGGCGACGAAGGTGTGGACCGTGGAGGAGGCGCTGATCGCCTTGGAGACGGCCAGGTTGGAGCCGGTGCCGCCGCTGCCGTTGCGGGTGACGCTGTTGCTCGCGCCGGACTGGTTGCCGGCCGCGTCCTTGGCCCGCACCTGGTAGGTGACGGTCGCGGAGGCCGGCTGGGTGTCGGTGTAGGTGGTGACGCCCCCGGCGACGCTGCCGCGCAGGACGTTGTCGGCGTACACGTCGTAGCCGGTGACGGCCGTGTTGTCGGTGGACGCCGTCCAGGTCAGGCGGACCTGGCCGGAGGCCGGCTCGGTGTAGGCCAGGTTCGCGGGGGCCGTCGGCGCCTGGGTGTCGCCGGCGTCGGCGGTCCGGGTGACGGTGTTGGAGTCGCCGGACTGGTTGCCGGCCGCGTCGCGGGCCCTGATCCGGTAGGACACCGTCTGGTTCGCCGGGCGGGTGTCGGTGAAGGTGGTGACGTTCCCGGCGACGCTGGTGAGCAGGGTGCCGTTGGCGTAGACGTCGTATCCGGTGACGCCCGTGTTGTCGGTGGAGGCGGTCCAGGTGAGCCGGATCTGGCCGGAGGCCGGCTCGGTGTAGGCCAGGTTCGCGGGGGCGGTCGGCGCCTGGGTGTCGCCGGTCGTCGGCCCGTAGACCTCGAACTCGGAGAACTGGGCCGCGTTCTGGGCCGTGTTGGCGGTGACGAGGACGCGGACGTACCGGGTGGTGGTGGCGCCGAAGGTGATCGTCGCGCTGCGTCCGCCGGCCGCGTCGAAGGCGTACGCCTGGGCGGCGGTCAGGTCGGTGAAGGACGTCCCGTCGGTGCTGCCCTGGATCTTCAGGGTCTGGCTGCGGCTCTCCCAGCCGTCCGGCAGGCGCAGCACCGCCCGGTCGACGCGGAGGGCGGCGCCGAGGTCGGCCTGGAGCCACTGCGGGAAGGCGCCGCCGGTGCTCTCCCAGTAGGTGGCGCGGTTGCCGTCGTTGGCGTTGGCCGCCGCGTAGGTCTGGGTGCTGCTGCTCGCGGTGAGGGTCTTGCCGGCGGCGAGGTTCGGGGAGGTGCCGTCGGCGCCGTGCACCTCCAGTTCGGAGAGCTGGGCGGCGCTCCAGCCGGTGTTGGCGGTGATGTCGACCCGTACGAAGCGGGCCTGGGCGGCCGGGAAGGCGATGGTGACGGTGTTCCCGGCGCCCGGGGTGAAGGCGTAGGTCGCCGAGGACTTCAGGGTGGTGAAGGCGGTGCCGTCGGCGCTGCCCTGCACGGACAGCGTCTGGTTGCGGCTCTCCCATCCGGCCGGGAGCTTGAGCACCACCTCGTCGACGCGGGTGGCGGTGCCGAGGTCGGCCTGCACCCACTGCGGGAGGGCGGAGCCGGAGCTCTGCCAGTACGTGCCCTGGTTGCCGTCGGTGATGTTCGCGGCGCCGTACTCGGCGTGCGCGGTGCTCGCGGCGGCGGTGTCGCCCAGGGCCAGGTTGGGACCGCCGGCCGCGTGGGCGGTCATCAGCGGACCGCCCAGTGCCAGGAGGCTCGTCGCGATCGCGGCGCCCAGGCACCGTGATCTCCAGTTGCGGATCCTCATCGCTCCTCGATCTCTGCATGGGGGGATGGCGTCCAGAAATCGCGCTTGAATGTCGATTCTTTGCGCGGGACGCTCAGAGAGTTCCAGAGGATCGTGGGACCGTCTACCGGTTGCGCGGGGTGAGTTGAGAAGGCGTCAGATGCCGTGCGCGGGCATGCCGGAGCGGCGGCCCGCGGGGTGCGGACCGCCGTTCCGGGCGGTGATCGGCGCAGGTCAGCCGCGGTTCACGACGAACTGCGAGCCGGGTTCGACGAGGACGTCGCCTTCGGCCGTGTTCGCGAAGGTGACCCCGGTCAGGGTGGCACTGCCGCGGGCCCCGCTCATGGCGAGGAGCCCGGAGCCGTTGACCGTGCCGTCGACGCGGACGTTGCTGATCCGGACGTCGGGCATGGCTCCGCCGCCCGTCTTGAACTGGATGCCGTCATAGGTCGAGTCGAGGATCTCGGTGTCCCGGATGGTGACGCCCGGGATGTCCTGCCCCTGCGCGAAGAGGGTGATGGCGCCGAACTCCTGGTCCTCGTTCCAGAAGGCGCCGCCCGTGCGGTACAGCGCGTTGCCCGCGATCAGCGTCTGCCCGGTGAAGGGCAGCGGGTCGTGGTCGGTGGCCAGCATGATCCCCGGGTAGTTCATGGTGTCGGAGACCACGTTGTTCTCGATGGTGTTGCCGTGACCGCCGTAGACGGCGATGCCGTTGGCCCGCCACGGCAGCTGCACGGTGTTGTTGCGGAAGTGGTTGTCGTGGCCGACGTCCACCGAGGTGTCCTTGACGTACTTGCTGGCCCAGACGGCGAGGGCGTCGTCGCCGGTGTTGCGGAAGGAGGAGTTGTAGACGGTGGAGTTGCGGGTGCCGTTGGCGAAGTTGATGCCGTCGGCGTAGGTGTCGCGGATCCGCATGCCGCTGAACTCCAGGCCGTCGCCCGGCCCCCACAGCTCGGGGATGTTGGAGTAGTCGCGGCCGACCCAGACGCCGACGTTGGCGTGCTCGATCCAGACGTTGCTGATCTTCGTGTTCCTGCCGAAGCGCCCGTTGAGCCCGACGCCGCCCTCGGCGTTGCCGTCGCCGCCGCGGATGGTGCCGGAGCCGAAGATGGCGATGTCCGAGATCTGGGTGTTGTCGTCGATGTCGAAGCCGAAGTTGCCCTCGTGCGGGTGGTTGATGCCGCCCGCGTTCTGCGGCGCGGTCAGCGTGTAGAGCTGCGCGTGCCACATGCCGGCGCCGCGGATGGTGACGTCACGGATGCCGACCTGGTTGTACTGCCCGCGGTTCAGCGGGTCGTCGGTCAGGATCTTCTGCTCCTGCCGCCACTGTCCGGCCGGGATCCAGACGCAGCCGATCTCGCCCTTCTGGTCGGCGGTGACGGCCCGCTGGAGGGCGTCGGTGTCGTCGATGCCGTCGTTGGGCACGGCACCGTACTCGGTGATGGAGACGCAGCCGGCCGGCTGGGGCGTCGGCGGGGCCACCTGCTCCAGGTCGATCAGGTCGACCACGTAGAAGGACGCCCGGTCGTCGCCGTCCCGCTGGAGCCGGAACCGGGTGCCCGGCGGGTAGGACCGGCTGAGCAGCGCGTGCGACTCGTCGAAGAGCCGGCGGGCGTCGCCGCCGGGCCGGTTGGTCAGGCCCTCCGGGTCGTCGGTGGTGCCGTACAGCCAGCTGTGCTTCGAGGAGAGGGTCAGCTTCTGCACGAAGACGTCGTCGGCGTAGAGGCTGAGGGTGGCCTCGGCTCCCCCGCCGGCGGCGGCGTCCGGGATCGAGTTGCGGACGGTGAGGGCGTTGGCCTGGTTGACCGAGGTGAACTCGACGTACTGCCCGTTCGCGTCGAGCCGGACGGACCGGCGGCCCGAGGACTCGGTGGCGAAGTTGGTGTGTCCGAAGGTGCGCAGCCGGTCGGCGGTGAGCAGGGTGCCCTGGTAGCGGGCGTCCTCCGCCTCGTACTCGGTGTAGGGGACGGCGGCCCCGCGTCCGACGACGAGGGACCGGCTGAAGACATTGTTGGTCTCGTCGGTCTCGGTGAGGGTGCCGGTGGCGTCGGCGGTGGCGGTCAGGGTGACGCCGCCGGTGGTGGCGGTCCACGTGCCGGAGATCGCGACGGTCGCGCTCTGGCCCGCGGCGACGGCGCCGGTCGTCCCGTTCAGGGTGGTGGTGCCGGCGGTGAGGCGGGTGACGGTGCCGGCCGGTACGGCGGTGGTGCCCCGGTTGAGGACGGAGACCGTGAAGGAGACGGGCGCGCCGACCGCCGGGGCCGAGGGGTTGGCGGTGATGCCGGTGACCATGAGGTCGGGGCCGGGGCTCTGGCCGACGGTCAGCTTGGAGGCGGCGGTGCGGCTGTTGTTGGTGTCGTCGAGCTCCGCGACCGCGTTGGCCGGGTCGGCGGCGGCGGAGACGGTGTACGCGCCGACGGACCGGCGGCCGACGGGGACGTCGACCGTGGCGGAGGCCCCGGCCGGGAGGGAGGCGACCTGGGCGGTTCCCGCGACGGCGCCCTCGACGCTGACGTTCAGCGCGGAGGCGGGGGCCGCGGCGGTGCCGGCGTTGCGGACGGTGGCCCGGACGGTGACCGCGTCGGTCTCGCTGGGGGCGGCCGGGGTCCAGGTGAGGTCGGTGACGACGAGGTCGGGGGCGGGGGCCGCGGTGCCCAGGACCTGGAGCTCGGCGACCTGGGCGCCGGGGGCGCCGGTGTTGGTCTGGAAGGTGAGCCGGACGTCGGCGAAGCGGCCGGTGACCGGCACGGTCACGGTGTTCTGCCCGGACGACGGGCTGAACGCGTAGTCGGCACGCGCCTTGAGGGTGGTGAAGGCGGTGGCGCCCGCGGCGCGGCCCAGGACCTCGAAGGACTGGGTGCGCGGCCCCCAGGCCTGGTCGGGGTTGAGCTTGACGACGACGCCCTGGACGTCGGCGTCCGCGCCGAGCTTCACGGTGAGGCTCGCGGGCAGGCCGGCCGACTCCCAGTAGGTCGAGGTGGAGTCGTCGTTGGCGTTCGCGGCCTGGTAGGTCTGGGTGACCGAGGTCGCCTCGATCGCCTTGCCCCGGGCCAGGTTGGTGCCGCCGACGGGCGGCTCGACGGTGCCGGGCTCGCCGTAGACCTCGACGGCGGAGAGCTGGGCGGCGCTCCAGCCGGTGTTGGCGGTGATCTGGACGCGTACGTACCGGACCTGACCGCCGTTCAGGGTGAGGGAGACGGCGTTCGCGGCGGCCGGGTCGAAGCGGCGCGCCTGGGCGGCGGCGAGCGGGGTGAAGGCGCTGCCGTCGGTGGAGCCGAGGACGGAGAGGGTCTCGTCGCGGGCCTCCCAGCCGGTGGGCAGTTTGAGGACGACGCGGTCGACGCGGACGGCGGCGCCGAGGTCGACCTGCGCCCACTGCGGGAAGGCGCCGGCCGGGCCCTCCCAGTAGCTGGCCTGGCTGCCGTCGGTGAGGTGGGACGCCGGATAGGCGCCGAGGGCGCCGGAGGCCGTGGCGGGTCTGCCGAGCGCGAGGTCGGCGTCGGCCGCGGCGGCGGCCTGCGCGGGGACGGGCAGCAGCCCGAGGGCGATGAGGGCCGCGATCAGCCACCCCATCGCCAGTCGTCGTCCGTACACAGTGACTCGCAATCTTTTGAGTGAATCAGTCAATGTTTTGCGATTACTGGTGGCACAGATTTCTCCAGGATGACGAGCATGTCAACGGAACGGACAAGGAAATGACAAAGGCACCGCTTGCCGAGCCGTCCGGACGACGGCAGGAAACGGTGCCTTTGAGGAGGAAGCGGTACGGCGCTCCCGCTGGGGGCTGATCCGAAGGACAGGCCCTAGCGTGCCGGCGGCGGGGCCGTGGAGCCGCGGACGACGAGCTCGGGCTCGAAGAGCAGCTCGCCCGGGTGGGAGTGGACGCCCTGGATCTGGGAGCAGAGCAGCTCGACGGCGGCCCGCCCCATCGCCTCGATGGGCTGGCGGACGGTCGACAGCGGCGGCTCGGTGCAGTTCATGAAGGCGGAGTCGTCGAAGCCGACGACCGAGACGTCCTGCGGGACGCGCAGTCCGCGCCGGCGCGCGGCCCGGATCGCCCCGAGCGCGAGCGGGTCGCTGGCGCAGACGATGCCCGTGACACCCTGCTCGAGCAGGCCGTTGGCGGCGGCCTGCCCGCCTTCGAGGGAGAAGATCGAGCGCACGATCTGCTCGTCGGGCAGCGGGGTGCCGGCCGCCTCGGCCGCGCCGCGCGCGGCCTGCAGCTTGCGCCCGGAGGGCACGTGGTCGACGGGGCCCAGGAGCAGCCCGATCTTCTCGTGCCCGAGCGAGGCCAGGTGGCGCCAGGCCTGCTCGACCGCGACGGCGTCGTCGCAGGCGACGCAGGGGAAGTCGAGGCCCTCGATGGAGGCGTTGATGAGGACGACCGGGATGTTGCGCTCGGCGAGCTGGTGGTAGTGGTCGTGCGGGGCGTCGGCCTGGGCGAAGAGCCCTCCCGCGAACACCACTCCGGAGACCTGCTGCTGGAGGAGCAGGTCCACGTAGTCGGCCTCGGAGACGCCGCCCTTGGTCTGGGTGCAGAGCACGGGGGTGAGCCCCTGCTGGGCGAGGGCGCCGCCGATGACCTCGGCGAAGGCCGGGAAGATGGGGTTCTGCAGCTCGGGCAGGACGAGTCCGACGAGCCGGGCGCGCTCGCCCCTGAGCTGGGTGGGCCGCTCGTAGCCGAGCACGTCGAGCGCGGTGAGCACCGACTGCCGGGTCGCCTCGGAGACCCCCGGCTTGCCGTTGAGGACACGGCTGACCGTCGCCTCGCTGACCCCCACCTTTTTCGCCACCTGAGCAAGTCGTCGCGTCATACACGCAAGACTAGCGCAAGCATCGCAAGTTACTGACAGCCAGTTGCAGTTCTCACGCAAACCGGCCCCGGCGAGCCGAGGCCGGGGGCGCGTCAGCTGCCGAGTGCGCGCGTGAGTGCGGCCTTGTTCGTGGAGGACCGGCCGTGCGGGTCACGGCGCCGGGCCTCGGCGTAGAACTGGCCGTACGGCGGTCCCGCGCGCCGTGTGGGGGCGCTGTCCCCCGTACGGCGGTCCCGCGCGCCGTGTGGGGGCGCTGTCCCCCGTACGGCGGTCCCGCGCGCTCCGTGTGGGGGCGCTGTCCCCCGCGCCTGCCGGTGGAGACGTCCCGGATCGAGCTCCTGACTGACGTCTCCTTCGCGAGGACGGGCCCGACCGGGGGCGCCGCGCCGGGCGCCGGTCACCTCTTCTTCTCGCCCATCCTCCGCATCCGCGCCGCGGCGTCCGACGTGGACTCCTCGACCCGTCCCTTGACCTTCTGCGCCTTGCCCTTCATCTCCATGCTCTTGTCGTCGGTCATCGAGCCGATCTCTTCCTTCGCCTTGCCCTCGACCTGGTCCGCCTTGCCCTTCAGCTTGCCCATGGAGACTGCCTCCCGAATGACGGGGTACCGACCGTTGCGGGGTACCGGATGCCCGGCGGCTACCCGGGAACGGACACCGCATGCCAAGGGGGGACGGATCAGCCCGCGGCGACCGTCCCGTAGTCACGCAGCGTGATGTTCTCCGCGGCCTTGCGGGCGATCTTGGCGGCCATGTTCTTGCCCGGCAGATAGGGCATGACCCGGTAGTAGCGGTTGAGGAGCGCGGCGGCGGTGCGACTGCCGGGGACCATGAGCCTGGCGACGCCGTCGCCCATCTTCTGGCAGCCCTCCGCGTACGCACGCATCTCCCGCTCGTAGCGGGCGAACGCGACGCGGTGGTCGCCGTGCGCGGCGGCCAGTTCTCCGGCGAGGACGTACGCGCCGACGAGGGCGAGTCCCGATCCCATGCCCGACAGGGAGGAGGGGCAGCAGGCGGCGTCGCCGAGCAGCGCGACGCGGCCGCGCGTCCAGCTGTCCATGCGGACCTGGCCGACCGAGTCGAAGTAGAAGTCGGTGGCGTGGCGCATGGCGTCGAGCAGGCGGTCGCTCTCCCAGCCGCTGCCGGCGAAGTGCTCGGCGAGGACGGCCTGCTGGCGCGGTACGTCGCGCCGGTCGAGGTCGAGGAGCGGCGACGCGAAGTAGAACACGGCCTTGGCCTCGGTGTTGTCGCGCGCGCTGTACATCGCCGCCAGCCTGCCCCCGGTGCGGTGGGCGTGACCGGTGCGGTCGAGCCCGAGGTGGTTGTCGGTGGTGAAGATCGCGCAGTAGACCCCGAGGTGCTTCACGAACCGCTCCTCCGGCCCGAACGCCAGGCGCCGGGTGGTGGAGTGCAGCCCGTCGGCGCCGATCACCAGGTCGAAGCGGCGCGGGGCGGCGCGCTCGAAGGTGACGGTCACCCCGTCGGCGTCCTCGTGGAGGGAGGTAACGGAATCCCCGAAGAGGTACTCGGTGTGCTGCTCGGTGGCGTCGTACAGGATGCGGGACAGGTCGCCCCGGAGGACCTCCAGGTCCCCGGCGAACAGGTCGGCGGGCAGTTCGGCGACCGGCTTGCCCGCGCTGTTCACGTACGACATGGAGCCCGTTCCGGTGCGGACGCGCTCCAGGTCGGCCAGGATCCCCATGCGGCGGAGGACGGACAGGTGCGCCTCGCCCCGGAAGTCGACGGCGTAGCCGCCGTCACGCAGGGCGGGCGCGCGCTCCACGATCGTCGGGGCGAAGCCGTGGCGGTGGAGCCAGTAGGCGAGTGCGGGGCCGGCGACGGAGGCGCCGGAGATGAGGACGCTGTTGTTCTTCATGGGCGACACCATCGACGGAACCGCTCACCGCGGGCTCACCGCGGACTCACCGCGTCGATGACGGCTTCGGGCAGGCCCAGCATGCGCAGGGAATCCCGGTCGGCATCGCCCAGGACGGCGGCCGCGGCGTCGGACGCTTCGCGGTAGCGCGCCGCGGCGGTGGTGCGGTCGCCGCGGGTCTCGGCGACGCGGGCGAGCCCGGCGAGGGTGCGCACCCGGTTTCCCGTGCTCTTGGCCCAGTGCGGGTCGGTCCGTTCCAGGGCCTCGGTGTACAGGCGTTCCGCCTCGGCGGGGTCCTGGTCGAGGAGGGCCATGTCGCCGAGGCCCCGCAGGGCCGCCGCCAGGCAGGTGGAGCTGCCGGCGCGACGGGCGAGGGCCGCGGCCTGCGCGTAGGCGGTGCCGGCCGCCCGGACGTCGTCGCCGACGACGTGGTCGCCCCGGTTGACCAGGAGGTCGGCGCTGTCCTCCAGGGCACCGAGCTGCTCGGTGAGCGCGAGGGCCTCGTCGGTGAGCGCGAGGGCCGTCGGGCGGTCGCCGCTCGCGCCCGCCAGACCGGCGAGGGCGTCCAGGGCCAGCGCGCGGCCCCACCGGTCGCCGGCCGAGCGGAAGCCCTCGACCGCCGTGCCGAAGGCCCGTTCGGCGCCCGAGGTGTCGCCCTCGCCGAGGAGCGCGAACCCGGAGACGTACCGGGCGAGCGCCCGGAGCCAGGGGTCGGGGCCGTCGAGCTGGGCGGAGACCAGTGCGAACGCGCGCCCCGGGTCGCCCTCGGTGGCGTTCCGCATCATCCACGGCAGCAGGACGGCCGGGTGGCGGCCGGCCGTGGCGCCGAGCCACGCCGCGTCCAGGGCCCGCTCGGCCCGCACCCGGTGCCGTCGCCACAGCGCGGGCCCGTCGGGCCCGGCCGCCGCGAGGAGCACGCAGGCCGCGTACTCCTCGCCCAGTCCGTCCGGGACCCGGTCGCCGAGGGCGTCCAGCAGCACCGCCGCCCGGGGCGCGACCGAGGCCGGCAGGCCGCGGATCCACAGCGAGGTGGAGGCCGAGGAGAGCAGGCCGAGGAGCGTCTCCCACGCGGCCGAACGCGCCGCCCAGCCCGCGGCCGCCAGCAGGTTGCCGTGCTCGGCCGCCAGCACTCCCAGCCACTCCAGCTGCTCGTCCCGGCGCAGATGCGGATCGGCGGTCCTGACGAGGTCCAGGACGAGGCGCGCGTGGGCATCCCGTACGGAGTCGGCCTCGCCGGCCGCCTCCATCTGCTCGGCGCCGTAGGCACGGATCGTCTCCAGCATGCGGAAGCGGCCGTCCGCGAACTCCAGGAGCGACTTGTCGATGAGCGACTCGAGCGTCTCGCCGTCGCACGCGCACACCTGCCGTGCCGCGGCGGCGGTCGCGCCCGCGGCGAAGACGGTGAACCGTCGCGCGGCCCGCTGCTCGGACGCGGAGAGCAGCTCCCAGCTCCAGGCGACCACGGAGCGCAGGGTGCGGTGCCGTTCGTCGGCGGTGCGGTTGCTCCGGGCGGTGGCCATCCCCAGCCGGTCGTCGAGCCGCCCCGCCAGGTCGTGGAGGTCCATCGTGCGCAGCCGCGCCGCCGCCAGCTCGATGGCCAGCGGCAGGTGGTCCAGGGCCGCGCAGACCCGCCGCACGCTGCCGTGGTCGGCGGCCGCTCCGCGCCGCACGGCATCGGCCCGGTCGGTGAACAGCCGTACGGCCGCGGCGTCGTCGAGGGGCCGGACCTGCCACAGGCTCTCGCCGATGACGGCCAGCGGCTCCCGGCTGGTCGCCAGGACCCGCAGCCGCGGGCAGGCCGCGAGCAGCCGTGCCGCCAGGGCCGCGACCTCGTCGACGACCTGCTCGCAGTTGTCCAGGACGAGCAGGAGCACCCGGTCGGACAGGGCCGTGATCAGGCGCTCGACGGGCGTCCGGCCGCCGCCGCCCGGCTGGAGCCCGCTCTCGCGCAGGCCCAGGGCGCGGAGCACCACCTGCGGCAGGTCCGCGCCGTCGCGCACGGGGGCGATCTCCACGAAGCACACGTCATCGTCGGCGACGGCGGCGACCTCGACCGCCAGCCGGGTCTTGCCGACGCCGCCGGGTCCGGTCAGGGTGACGAGACGGGCCACGCGCAGCAGCCCGGCGATCTCGTCCGGCTCTCCGGCGCGGCCGACGAAGGACGTCAGCGGGGCGGGCGGCGCGACGGGCGAGGGAGAGGGGTCGACGCTCAGCATCTCCCGGTGGAGCGCGACCAGTTCGGCCGAGGGATCGGCGCCCAGCTCCTCGGCCAGGTGCTGTCGGGTCTCCTCGAACACCACGAGCGCCCCGGCCTGCCCGCCCTCGGCGAACAGCGCCCTCATCAGCAGTCCCGCCAGGCGTTCCCGCAGGGGATGACGGCCGACCAGTTCACGCAGCTCGGGGACGGCCGCCCGGCTCCTGCCGAGCCGCAGCTCCCCCTCGATCCGGTCCTCCAGCGCCCCGAGCCGGCCCTCCTCGAGACGGGCCACGGCGGCCTGGGCCGACCGGCTCCCGGCGATGTCGGCCAGGGGCGCGCCCCGCCACAGCCCCAGCGCCTCGTGCAGCAGCGCGACCGCGCGTGCGGCGTCGCCCTCGCTCAGCGCGGTCCTGCCCTCGCGCGCCAGCCGCTCGAACCGGCAGGCGTCGACGTCGTCCGGATCGACGACGGCGCGATAGCCCGCTCCGGCCCGCTCGATCGCCGCCGGGCCCAGGGACGCCCGCAGCCGGGACACCTGCGCCTGCAGCGCGTGCGCGGAGACGGAACCGCCCGGGGCGATCTCCTCCGCGAGGCGGTCGGCCGACACCACCTCTCCGGGGCTCGTCAGCAGCAGGGCCAGCAGCGCGCGACGCGCCGGACCGCCCAGCGGAACCACGGTTCCGTCGGCGTGCCGCGCCAGGGTCTCGCCCAGGATGGAGAACCGCATGCAGGCGATTATCCACCAGCGTCGATCATGCGAGGGGGCCGAGGTAGGTCCCGCCCGAGACGTCGATGGTCTGGCCGGTCACCCACCGTCCCTGCGGCCCGGCGAGGAAGCCGACGACGTCCGCGACGTCCTCGGGCTCACCGATCCGGCCGAGCGCGGTGATCGACTCCAGTCCGGCGACGACCTCGGGGACGGCGGTGTAGCCCGCGGTCATGTCGGTCCGGACCGCGCCGGGCGCGATCGTGTTCACCGTGATGCCGCGTGCGCCGAGTTCGTTGGCCAACGACGGGGCCATCGACTCGATCGCCGCCTTGCTGATGGTGTACCCGATCTGGGTGGACACCGCGAACCGGCTGGCCGTCGAGCCCATGTTGATGACGCGACCGCCGTCGTTGAGCAGCGGCAGGGCCCGCTGGATCACGAAGAACGGTGTGACGACGTTGACGGCCAGCAGCCTGGCGAACTCCTCGGGCGACACCTGGGCGATCGAACTGCCGGAGCCGATACCGGCGTTGTTGACGAGGATGTCCAGACCGCGTCCCCCGAGTCCCCCGACCAGGCCCTCGAACAGCCGGTCCACCGCGCCGTCGTCACCGAACCGGGCCCGCACGGCGAAGGCCCGGCCGCCCGCCGCCTCGATCCGCGCGACGGTCTCCTCCGCCGCCTCGGTGTTGCCGCCGTGGTGGACGGCGACCAGGGCCCCCTCGGCGGCGAGCCGCAGGGCGATGGCCCGGCCGATCCCCCGGGACCCACCGGTCACGAGCGCGGTCCTGCCCCGGAGCGCGCCGGCCGCCACCTCCCCGCTCGCGCTCTCCCGCGCGCCCACCCGGTCCTCCCCCGCGCCCGCCCCGTTCTCCCTTGCGCCCGCCCCGTTGTCCCGCGCACCCGTCGCGAACTCCCGCGTGCGGATGACGTTCTCCTGCGTGCCCATCACGTACTCCTCGTCCTCGCGGCCGGGCCTCGGACGCCCGCCGACGGCCACGAGAGTGACGGCACCCCCTCACCACGGGCTCACCGCGCGCTCACCGGAGCGGGCGGCGGCGCGCAGCCGCCGGTCACACCCCGGTGAAGAACGCGGTGAGGACGGGTGCGAGGGCGTGGGGGTCGACGTCGTGGGTCTGGCCGGGGAGGGTGCGGAGGGTGTAGTTGTCCCCGTGGGAGGCGAGTTCCCTCGCCGCCCGGGCCATGGAGGCCTCGCCCGCGTCGCCGTGGGCGACGAGGACCGGGACCGTCACGCCGGACCATCGGTCCCTGGGCAGCGGGAGTCCGGACATGAGGCCGGCCATGAGCCGGCCGTCGTAGGGGAGGGTGTGGGCGACGGACTGCCACGCCGCCCACACGGGCGTGTGCCGCATGCCGTCGACGGCTGCCGGAGGCATGGCCAGGCCGGCCGTCAGGAAGTGGGTGAGGGCCGCCTCGGTGTCGCCTCGCGCCAGGAGCGCATCGAGGCGGGAGACGTAGTCGGCCGGCAGGGGCGGGCGGGACCCGTCGACGACGAACGGCGGCTCGTACAGGGCGAGGGCGGAGACCTCGCTGCCCCGGGACACGGCCTCCAGCGCCAGGACGGCTCCGGAGGACATCCCGAAGAGCAGGACCGGACCGCCGACGTGCTCGATCAGGGCGTCCAGGTCGTCGATCTCCCGCCGCACGTCGTACCGCGGATGGTCGCCGCTGTCGCCGCGGCCCCTGCGGTCGTAGTTGTAGACCGTGAAGTCCTGGGAGAGCGCCAGGGCGAGGGGCGCGTGCCGGGCCCGGGGCATCAACGTACCGCCGACGAGCACCAGCGCCGGTCCACTCCCCCCGTACCGCTCGCAGGCCACGGACGTGCCGTCGGACGAGAGGACGGTGAACATGCTTCATTCCCCCGGGTGTCGCGGTGTCGGTGATCCCTGGGCAGGCTAGTGCCGGCACCCCCTCGGATGATCTTGTACGGATGAACAGGATCGCGCGGTCCCCACCGGGCGAACCACCACGCCGGCACCCGAGGTGGCCCCGGGGCGCTGTGCGCCTGGCGGCAGGACCCCCTGGGTCACAGCCAGCCGTTGCGGCGGAAGCCCCGGTGGATGACGAAGCAGGCGAGGGCCATGACACCGAGGACCGTGGGGTAGCCGTAGGTCCAGCGCAGCTCGGGCATGTGCTCGAAGTTCATGCCGTAGACCCCGCAGACCATCGTCGGGACCGCGACGATCGCGGCCCACGCGGTGATCTTCCGCATGTCCTCGTTCTGCGCGACCGTCACCTGCGCGAGATGGGCCTGGAGGATCGAGTCCAGGAGCGTGTCGTACGAGGCGACCTGCTCGGTGACCCGCGCCAGGTGGTCGGCCACGTCACGGAAGTACGCGCGTATCTCCCCCGCGACCATCGGGAGCGGCTCGACCGCGAGGCGGTGGAGGGGACGGCCCAGCGGTGTCACGGCCCGCTTGAGTTCGAGGAGTTCGCGCTTGAGCTGGTAGATCCGGCCGACGTCACCGCGATGGCCCTGCTCGGAGAAGACGGCCGTCTCGATCGCGTCGAGGTCGTCCTGTACGGCGTCGACGACGGCGAGGTAGTCGTCGACGACATGGTCCGCGATCGCGTGCAGGACCGCGGCGGGCCCCTTCGCCAGCTGCTCGGGCTCCGATTCCAGCGCCTCGCGGAGCGGGCCGAGCGAACCGTGCCCTCCGTGGCGGATGGTGATGACGAAATCGGATCCGGTGAAGGCCATCAGCTCGCCCGTGTCCACCACCTCGCTCGACGCGGTGAGCTCCTCGTGCTCCACGTAGCGCACCGTCTTGAAGACGGCGAACAGCACGTCGTCGTACTGCTCCAGCTTCGGCCGCTGATGGGCGTGGACGGCGTCCTCCACCGCGAGCGGGTGCAGCCCGAACAGTTCGGCCAGCCCCGCGAACTCCTTCTCCTCCGGTTCGTGCAGACCGATCCACACGAACCCGTCGCCCGCCGTGCGGACGCGCCGCACGGCCTCCTCGACGGAGCGCACGCCCTCCTGCAGCACGCCGTCGCGGTACACGACGCAGTTGACCACCGCGCTGCCGAGCGGTGACCGCGCCGGGTGACTGAGGTCGACGGCACGCCGGTAGGTCCGGCGGACGGCGGTGCGCAGGCGGTGAATCATCGACACGGGGTACTCCTCGTACTCCTTCGGCGGACGGCCGGCCAGTCTGCCAGGAATCCGCTCCGCGACGACAGGTCGGACCCCGGACCTGCCCGCCATGGCGTTCACCGACAATCCATTGCAACGTACTGTCGGGCTGTTGTTGCGTTAGATCCAGAACCATTGCAATGAAATCCCGTAAGTGACCTGCGAATATAGGGTTTTCACGCAATGAAGTGCTTGCCGGACCTTCGAACGCAACGTAGCTTTTCCCTCATCGGAAAGAGCGCGGCGGACCACCGCCCGCCACGACCAGGGAGCAGCACCGTGCAGAAGTTCGCCACCGCCGCCGCGATCGTCACCACCCTCACCGTCCCCGCCGGCCGCATCCGCCTCATCGCCTCCGACCGCACCGACACCACCGTCGACGTCCTCCCCGCCGACCCCTCCAAGAGCCGCGACGTCAACACCGCCGAGCAGACCGAAGTCACCTACGCCGACGGCGTCCTGCGCATCGAGGTCCCCAAGAAGAAGAACGGCGTTCTCGGCAACGGCCTCGGCTCCATCGAGGTGACCGTCCAGCTGCCGGCAGGCTCCCGCGTCGAGGCCCAGGCCGCCGCCACCGAACTCCGCACCACCGGACGCCTGGGCGACCTCACCTTCCAGGGCGCCTACGGGGAGATCGTCATCGACGAGGCCGCGGACCTGACCCTGACCGCCACCGACGGCGACGTCCAGGTCGGCCGCCTGACCGGCTCCGCCGACATCACCGCCGCCCGCGGCGACATCCGCATCACCGAGGCCACCCGCGGCACGCTCGCCCTCACCACCCAGAAGGGCGACATCACCGTCGGCGCCGCCACCGGCGTCTCCGCCACCCTCGACGCCGGCACCGCCTACGGCCGCGTCACCAACACCCTCAAGAACGACGGAACTCCCGCCCTCACCATCCGCGCCACCACCTCCTACGGCGACATCACCGCCCGCAGCCTCTGACCCACCCCGGACCGGCACGGCCGATGACCCTCCTGACCGGGGCGACTAGGATGTCGGGCGACATCGCGTGCCGGTCGCCGTCCGGGTGAGGCATGGAGGTGTCAGGAGTTGCCCCGGAGGCAATCCTTGCCCGTCGAGTTGAACCACACGATCGTCCACGCCCGTGACAACCGGGAATCCGCGCAGTTCTTCGCGGACCTCCTGGGCCTCGAGATCACCGAGGAGTGGGGCCCGTTCATCGCCGTCGACCTGAGCAACGGCGTCACGCTGGACTTCACCACGATCCCCGCCGACCGGATCACGCCGCAGCACTACGCCTTCCTCGTCTCCGAGGAGGAGTTCGACGCGGCGTACGCGAAGATCAGGGAGCGCGGCATCGAGCACTACGCCGATCCCCATCGGAAGCAGCCCGGCGTGATCAACCACAACGACGGTGGCCGCGGGGTGTACTTCATGGACCCGGCCGGCCACGCGATGGAACTCATCACCGTCCCGTACGGCGGCTGGCCGGCGTAGGGACGTCGTGTCGGGTGGGGCGACTGCACCCCCTGGGCGGCGGGCCGGCGGCGGGGTGGGGTGCGTCTGGGTCGGCGAGGCGAGTGCTTCGG
>NZ_JBHWFF010000001.1:579636-605600 GCF_042733785.1 Streptomyces sp. NPDC059695
ACACACGGGGGGGGGGGGGGGGGGGGGGGGGGGGGTGGGGCGGGGCGGGGGGGCGGCCCCGCCGGGGGGGGCCCCCCCCCCCCCCCACGCTTGCTGGTGCGATCAGGCGGAAGCCAGCGAGATCTCGGTCGACTTGATCAGGGCGACGACGGAGGAGCCGGCGTTCAGGCCGAGGTCCTCGACCGCGTCCTTGGTGATCGCGGCGGTCAGCTCGCCGCCCGCGACGGAGACCTTCACCGATCCCATGGCACCGCCGGTCGAGACCTCGGTGACGGAGCCGGCGAGCTGGTTGCGGATCGAGATGCCCGCCACGGGGGCGGTCGCGAGGGCGACCTCGGTGGACTTCACCAGGGCCTTCACCGCGGAACCCTCGGCCAGGCCAAGGTCCTTGACGGCATCGACGGTGATCGCGGCGGTGATGTCCTGACCGCCGTCCAGGCGCACCTTCACGGACGCCATGGCCTCTCCCGCGGTGACGGCGGTGACGGTGCCGGGGAGCTGGTTACGAATGGACAGGGTCATGGAACACGCCTCACACAGCCGGTAACGAACAGTCATCACTTCTGTGACCTGCCTACGGCCGAAGCTACCGGAAAGGGAATTCCCCTTCTCCGTACGCATCGCATCCGCCAGCCGAACGGACGCGTTCTCCTCGCGCATTCCGCGGATGCGTCCTGATGCCGGCATTCCACGCCCATGACCCCTCTGAGCTGCCACTCTTCTCCCCCCGGAACGGTGAGCCACTTCATTCGTCAATGGCTCCGGAGCCCGCAGAAGATCCGATTCCTCGACGGTCGCCACCGCAATTGCGATACTCCTTCCGCGATCTCCGCTCAGGTGCGCCTATCGCATCAGAGGGCGAGTACGAGCGGGCGGGACAGGCCTCGCCGGACGGCGACACGAAGGCGGCGGCCCTGCTGCCAGGGGTGGCCGCTCCCGCACCGGAGGAGACCGGCGGGAAGAGGCCCCCTTGGACGATCCACCGGACCCGCGCGGGCCTCGAACCTCCGATTTCGGTGGACGCGTCCAGTCGTTCCGGCCACGCGGGCACTGTTGACTCCATCGCACCGGCACGGCGCGGCGGAGTGGCTCTCACCGCGACGTACAGCCGGCCAGGAGGCCCCTGCGCACCGCTCGCGGTGTTCGGTGCGCAGGGGGCCTCGTCGCGCCCGCCCGGCCCTTCGCTGAACCCGGCACACCTCGCCTCATGACGAGAGACGGTCTGGCATATGCGCATGATTCGGCGCATCCTTGCAGCGAATGCCATTGTAAAGGCCTTGGGTGGCTCGAATGCGAGGAGTGCGTGATGGCGGTGGTCGTGGTGCGGGATCCGGCGGTGGAGACTCCCGGCGGCGTGAGGACCGCACTCACCGGAGCGGGGCTTGAGGTCCGGTCCGAACCTCCCGTGCACCAGGCGTCCCCGGCCGTCGGCCTGGCGGGTGTCGAGGGCGTCGTCCTCCTCGCCGTGCCCCGGGCCGGCGTCACCGCCGTGCGCGCCCTGCTCCGGGACGCCCTCGCCGCGGAGGTGCCCGTGCTGGCACTCGGCGCGGGCACCCGGCTGCTGGCGGACGCGGGAGCCGTCGCCGACCCGGGCGGCACCGGGCGCTCCACACCAGGGATCGTCCTGACCCCGGCGGCCGGCAAGGACCCTCTCTTCGCGACGTGCGGCCCGCTCCCGGCAGAACCGCTCCCCGCGCCCGGGCCCTTCCCGCCGCCGGCCGACGCCGTCGCCCTCGCCGGCCGCGCGGGCCACCCTCCGCAGGCGTTCCGCCTCGGGACCACCACGTGGGGCGTGCGCTTCCTGGACGGCGGTCGGCTCGGCCCGTGGGGCGAGCGGCTCCTGCGCGGCTTCGCCGCCCTCGTGGCCGCCCGTTCCGCACACACCACCACCCGGGCCCACTTCACGCGCCAGGCGGGCGACTGGGAGGAGCGCTTCGCCCACCAGGCCCCCGCCTACGAGGCCGCCGTGGCGCGGATGCGGCTGAGGGCGGGCAGCCGGGCCCTGGACCTCGGCTGCGGCACCGGGCGAGCCATGCCGGCGCTGCGCGCGCAGGTCGGGCCGACGGGCCAGGTCGTGGGGGTCGACGTGACACCGGCGATGCTGGCGTCCGCCGCCCGGCACGCCCGGCACCGGCAGGGCCACCTGCTGGCCGCGGACTGCAACCGGCTCCCGCTGCCCGGCCGGTCCGTGCACGGCATCTTCTCCGCAGGACTGCTCGACCAGGTGCCCGACCCACGGGCGACCCTCCGCGAATGGGGCCGCGTCAGTGCCCCGGACGCCGTCCTGCTGCTCTTCCACCCCTCCGGCCGCGCCGAACGCGCGGCCCGCAACAACCGGCCCCTCGACCCGGACGACCTCCTCGCCGAGGGCAACCTCCGGCCCGCTCTGGAGACGACGGGCTGGCGCGTGGACGCGTACGAGGACGCCGCCCGCCACTTCCTGGCCCGGGCCGTGCTCCGGGGCTGAACGCGCGGCCGGCCGGGCGAGGACGGGCACCTCTCGTGTCGCCCGCCCCGGCGCGTCACTCGATGGTCGTGTCGCCGAGGGTCTCCAGCACGTGCCGCAGGGCTTCGGCTGCCTGGTCGACCTGGTCCCGGTCTATGTCGGCGAGCAGCTGCGCGTAGTTCGCCAGATGGTCGGCGAAGGCGGCCCGGGTGACCTCGTGCCCGTGCTCGGTGAGGCGGATCTTGATGGTGCGCCGGTCGTCGCCGTCGCGTACGCGCTCGACCAGCCCCTTGGCCTCCATCCTGTCGATGCGGTTGGTGATCGCACCGGAGGTCACCATGGACGCCTTGATGAAGGCCCCCGCGGTGAGCGTGTAGGGCGGCCCGGAGCGCTGCAGCGTGGTGAGCACGTCGAACTCGCCGTGCTCCACGCCGTGCGCGGCGGCCGCGGCCTTGGCGGACCTGTCGACCACCCGGGCCAGCCGCTGGATCCGCCCGAAGAGCTGGACCGGCCAGAGGTCCTCCACCACGTCGGGGCGCTCCTTGGCCCACTGGCCGACGATCGCGTCCACGGCATCGCTCATCGCCGCACTCCTCTCAATGGACATCTTCTCAACGTTAAGACACTTGACGTTGAGAGAGTCGGGCTGCTTTTATCTCAACGTTGAGATTATCAAGGCTGAACGACTGGAGCACGCCGATGTACGACCTCGCCCTCCGCGCCGCCCCGGCCCCCGCCGCGGCCCCCCGCCGGGTCCCCGCCGTGTGGCTGGCGCTGCTGGCCACTCCGGTCGCCGCGAGCGCCAACAGCCCCGTCCTGATCCTTCCCGACATGGCCGCCTCGCTCGGCATCCGTACGGCCACGGCCACCTGGCTCGTCACGGTCTTCGCCTGGGCCATGGCAGTCGGAACCCCGCTGATGGCGGGCCTGCTGCGGCGCCGCGGTCTGGGCGTCACGCTCCGGCTCAGCGCGGCCCTGATCGTGGCCGGCACCGCGGTGGTCGCCGTGACACCCTGGCTGCCGCTGGCCATGGCGGGCCGGGCGGCCCAGGCGGCGGGCGGCGCGGGCCTGATCACCGCGGCGATGAGCCTGGCGGGATCGGTCCGCCGCATGGGGGTCATCACCGCCGGCTTCGGCACGCTCGGCGCGGTCGGACCGCTGCTCGGTTCGGCCATAGCGGATGCCGTCTCCTGGCGGGCCTCCCTCGCCGTCGGGGCCGTCGCCCTCCTGGCCCTGCCGGCGGTCGTGCGCCGCGCCGACCTCTCCGCCCCCCGGGAGAGCACGCCCTTCGACGGCCGGGGCGCCGCCCTGCTGGTCCTGACGGCGACGGCCCTGGTGCTCATCCCCCGCCACCCGCTCCCGGCGGTGACCGCCTCGCTCCTGACGGCCGCGCTCCTGGCCCTGCACGTCCGGTCCCACCCCACGGGCTTCGTCCCGCTGGCCCTGCTGCGCACCCGGGCCTTCGTCCTCTCCGCCCTGCTCGCCTGCACCTTCGCGACCTCGTACTTCACGCTGCTCTTCACCGTCCCGCAGCTGCTCCGCGACCGTACCGACTGGTCGACCTCCACGATCGGCACCGGGCAGCTCGTCGCTCTCCTCGCGGGTTCCGCGCTCTCCATGGCGCTGGCCGCCGCCTCGGCCCGGCTGGGCCGCCCGCGCGTCCTCGCGATCCTGCTCGTCCTCGGAGCGCTGGCCCCCCTCACCGCCGTACTGACCCCCTGGGCACCGCTGCTCCTCCTCGTGGCGACGCTGGCCGTCCTCACGACGAGCGCGGGCCAGGCCACGCTCGCGGTCTATGCCACCCAGGCGGCGCCGGCGGCGCAGCGTCCCACGGCGATCGGCCTGTTCAACCTCTGCTACCAGCTGGGCGGCGCCTTCGGTCCGGCGATCGCGGCCCTGATCACGCTGGGCGCCTGACGCGGCGGACGGCCGCCTCTCCGGACGGGATCCGGGACCGCCCCACGGGGGTGGGCCCGGATCCCCGATCGTCATCTAAAATTCATGGCGGTCACGGGGCTACATCCTGTCGCCGCGCGCCGCCGCAACGCGGCCACCGGTCGAGGAGAGCGGACTGGTCCACGTCAGGGTCCCCGTACCGGAACCCATGACGTCGATCACGACCTCCCTGGGGAATCGCGCGACCACCGACGGGCGTCTCAGTGGTGCGGGAGGCCCGGCCCCCGCCCACGAACAGAAGACCCCCAGGGAGAAGTGAGGTATGCCGGTGATCTGCGTCGGTGGCATGATCGGAATCGGCAAGACGAGCGTGGCCGAACTGCTCGCCAAGGAGCTCGGCAGCGACGTCTTCTACGAGAGCGTGGACGACAATCCGATCCTGCCGCTCTTCTACTCGGCGAGCCCCGAGGAGATCCAGGCGAACCGCTACCCCTTCCTGCTCCAGCTCTACTTCCTGCAGACGCGGTTCGCCTCGATCAAGGAGGCGTACAAGCAGGGCGACAACGTGCTCGACCGCTCCATCTACGAGGACTGGTACTTCGCCAAGGTCAATCACGACCTGGGCCGGATCAGCGCCCTCGAGATGCGGGTGTACGAGGGGCTGCTCGACGAGATGATGCGCGAGATCGACGGCCTGCCGTACCGCAAGGCGCCCGACCTCATGGTCTACCTGAAGGCGGACTTCGAGACGGTGCTGCACCGCATCGGGCTGCGGGGGCGCGACTTCGAGCAGGACGAGAGCCTCGTGGAGTACTACCGGACCCTGTGGTCCGGCTACGACGACTGGGTGCACAAGCACTACTCGGCCAGCGAGGTGCTCGTCGTGGACATGAACCACACGGACATCGTGAACAACCCCGAGGACGCGGCCCGCGTGGCCCAGGAGGTCAAGGACGCCCTGGCGGCGACCCGGCGCAGTGCCTGAGCCGATGGACGCGGCAGAGACGGCGGAAGCCCGCATCGAGGATGCCGGCAACACCCTGGTCGCGCCGTCGACCCCGCGGGACGATGATCCGGTCAAGGACTTCTTCGGATCCACGATCACGCCGGAGGACCTCGCCTCCGGCGCGCACGACCTCGCGGGCGGGACCGTCTACCTCTGTGGGGACATCTCCGCGATCAGCGCCCGCCGACTGGACGTCGCTGCACGGGTGTTCGTCGTCCGGGAGCTCTCCCACGGTCACCGCGAGGACGACGCCGGGGCGTCCTGGCCCCTCATCGGCCTCGGCCGGGTTCCGGTGCGGGTGCACGGCGTCGGCGTCCACTACCGCCGGTTCTTCGAGCCCGGCGCCGATCACTTCGGACGGATCAGGGCGGAGCACGCGTTCCAGTCCCTGACGGAGTCCACCAAGCCCGGGACGGCCCGTCGCACCGGGGTCTATCTGACGCCCGTCACACGAGACGGTGACGCCCTGCGCTTCCGCCTGCTCCGGTGCTCCACGAACCTCTCCGGACCGACCGAGAACTTCGGCCCGACCGACACGCAGATCGTCGAGGCGCTGAACCGCGAGGCCGCCGCCGTCTTCCGGAACCATGCCCCGCTCAATCACGTGCTCGCGCAGACGTACCACAACACCCTCGCCACGCCGGGGCGCAAGCAGTCCAAGGCGAGGATCGCGTCGCACGCCGACAAGACCAAGGACATGCCCGTCAACGGCGTCATGGCCTTCTGCACCTTCTACGACCGGCTCGACGAACTCGAACCGCTGGCCGGGGACGCCTTCGACCACGGCGTGAGGGGGGTCAGCGCACTGACCCGGCTCCGCTTCCGCCTGAAGGACGCGACCGCCCGGCTCGACGGGGCCGCGCTCCCCCCGCAGTTCGGCGTGACCCTCCATCCCGGCTCCGTCTTCTTCATGCCGCTGTCCACCAACCGCCTGTACACGCACGAGGTCCGGCCCTCGGCACTGGACGCGGAGTCGCTTCCGACCCGCCTGGGATACGTGGTGCGCTGTTCGAGCACCGAGGCCGTGCACCGGGACGGGCAGACGTTCCTGGAGGCGGCCGGGGGTCCGGTGCGGCTGGAGCCGCCCACGGAGGCCGGCATGGACGAGCTGCGCGGGCTGTACGCCGAGGAGAACAGGAGCTCGTCCTTCATCGACTACGGCGACCGGTTCCGGTTCAGCATGAACACGGGAGACTACGTTGCCCCCCGCGTCTGAGATCCCGGGCCGGATCATGTCGTACGCGCTGCCGGAGGAGGAGAACCTCTTCCCGGAGCTGTCCGCGTCGGCGCGTTTCGAGGACGTGGGGAAGGGGCGCCGGGGCACCACGCTCACCAGGGTCGACGAGACGGGCGCCGTGCCGCTCGTCCGCACGACCACGCGATACGGCGGCCCGGCGCAGCGTTTCCGTCCCGTGCACGAGCGGCTGGCACGGCGCATCGAAGCGGTGGCGGCGCTGCCCCCCGGCTTCAACAACGCCCTCATCGAGAGCTACACGAACGCCTGCACCACCATGGGCATGCATTCCGACCAGGCCCTCGATCTGGCCGACGAGTCGTTCATCGCCGTCTTCTCCTGCTACGAGCGTCCCGAGGAGAGCCCGCCGAGGAAACTCGTCCTCGCGTCGAAGGGCCCCGGCGGCGAGAGGTTCGAGGTCCCCCTCGCCCACCACGGCGTCGTCGTGTTCTCCGTCGACTCGAACCGCTTGCTCAAGCACAAGATCGTCCTGGACACTCCCGACCGGAGGGCCGCCAACACCTGGCTGGGCGTGACCTTCCGTACGTCGAAGACCCTCGTCCGGTACCACGACGGCCACCCGCACCTCCCGCAGGGCGAGCGCCTAGTGCGGGCCGACGAGGAGCAGAGCCGCGCGTTCTACCGCCTGAGGCGCCGCGAGAACGACGAGACGGACTTCCGCTACCCGCCGCTGACCTGCACCGTGAGCGAGAGCGACCTGATGCCACCCGTCTGACCCGGTCAGCCGCGCAGGGCTTCGGCCGGTTGCACGGAGGACGCACGCCGGGCGGGATAGATCCCGGCGACGACTCCGGTCGCGAGGCCGACGAACGGGGCGACGACCAGGACCACCGGGTGCATGACCGGCGTCCAGTGCCTGATCAGCGCCACCGCCAGGACGGACAGCGTGCCGATGGTCGTGCCGATGAGTCCACCGAACGCGCCCAGCGTGCCCGACTCGGCGAGGAACTGGGCGGTGACGTGCCGCCGTTGGGCGCCGAGGGCGCGGCGCAGGCCGATCTCCCCGGTGCGCTCCAGGACCGCCACCAGAGTGGTGTTGGCGATCCCGACCGCTCCGATGACCAGGCACACCCCGGCGAGCAGCAGGAAGAGCTGTTCGAGGTCGGAGGTCACGGAGGACCGCAGGCTCTGCGGGTCGGGCGGCGGAACCGCCTTGAAGTACTCCGGGTGGTCGGGACGCAGCGCCGTGGGCGCCTCCCCGGCCACCTGCCGGGCGGCGCCCAGGTCGGTGGCGACGAGCATCCTGGTGTCCTGGACGGGACGCCCCCAGAGTTCCACCGCCGTGGTGGGCGGCACGAGGACGGAGAGCAGCAGGTCCGGCCTGCGCTGCACGTCCTCGACGATGCCGGCGACGGTGAACGGCTGCCCCCCGATGAAGATCGCCGGTCTGGTCTCCAGCGTGGTGATCCCCAGCCGGGCGGCGATGCCCGAGCTGATCACGGTGACGCGCTGCCGGGTGCCGGTGTGGAAGTCGTCGTACAGCCTGCCCTGGGAGAGACGCGGCTCGGCCGCGCGCAGGGCGCCGGGGGCGGCGGCCACCACGGCGAGGGCCTCCCCGCCGGTGCCGCCCACCGGGGCGGCGGCGACGATGAGTTCGGGCGTGCCCCGCCGGGGCCGCACCGTCCACAGCACGCCGGCGTGCCGCACCCCGTTGAGCCGCTCGACCCGCTCCGAGGCGTCGTCCGGGAACGCCGCGTCGGCGAACTCGTCCTGTTCGCGGGCGATGTCCTCGACCGTCACCTCGGTCGCGGAGAGCACGTTGAAGCGGGAGTCGATCTGTGAGGAGGCGGTGGCGGTGAGGCCGAGGACGGCGACGAAGGCTCCGACGCCGAGGACGGTGCCGAGCGTGGTGAGCGCGGAGCGGGCGGGGCGTTGCAGCATTCCGGCCAGCGCTTCGGCCAGCAGGTCGCGTGGCACGAAGGCGGAGCGCCCGATGCGCGGCGGGGGCGCGGCCTGCCGTGTCTTGCCGTTCCGGTTCAGCATGTGCGGGCCTGCTCGCTCTCGCTCAGTACGCCGTCCCGGATGGTGACGGTCCGACGGCCGCGGGCGGCCACGGCCGGGTCGTGCGTGATGAGGACGATCGTGATGCCCTCGGCGTTGAGGGCCTCGAGGAGCTGGAGCACCGCCTCGGCGTTGCCGGTGTCGAGGTTGCCCGTGGGCTCGTCGCACAGGAGCAGCGAGGGCCGGGCGACCAGGGCCCGGGCGATGGCCACCCGCTGGCGTTCGCCGCCGGACATCCGGGTGGGAAGCGCGTCGGTCCGGTGGCCGAGGCCGACCCGGGCCAGCGCCTCGCGGGCCCTCCGGGGGCGCTCGTGGCGGGGGGCCGCGCCGTAGACCATGGCGAGTTCGACGTTCTCGCGGGCGCTGCGGTGCGGCAGCAGGTGGAACGCCTGGAACACGAACCCGATGCGGCGGCCGCGCACCGTGGTGCGCTCGGTGTCCTTGAGCCGGCCGGTGTCGATGCCGTCGAGGAGGTAGCTGCCCGACGTGGGGCTGTCGAGGAGGCCGGCGATGTTCAGGAACGTGGACTTGCCCGATCCGGAGGGGCCGACGACGGTGATGAACTCGCCCCTGTGGACCGCCAGGTCGCCGGGGTGCAGCGCCTGTACGGGCGGCGGCCCCGGATAGGTGAGGCCGACCTGCCGGAATTCGATGACGGGCGGTTCGGACGGGGTCGGGGACGCGGTCATCCGGTGGCCTCCGGTACGGCGGCGTCCGTCCGGACGCCGGTCACCACCCGGTCTCCCTCGCCGAGGTTCCCGCTGTCCAGGGGAATGACCTGGACGTTCCCGTCGCCGGAGGTACCGGGCTTCACCCGGACCCGGCGCTGCCTGCCGTCGCCGTCGAGCACGGTGACGGCGGTGGAGCCGTCGGCACCCGCCGACACCGCGGCGACGGGCACGACCAGGACCTTGCCGCCGGTGGAGGCGGCCAGGACGGTCAGGCGGACGTTCTGCCCGGTCCATGCGGCCTCCAGCGGCCGGCCCGGCGCGAGGGTCATCAGATAGCCGTCCGCGTCGGACGGCCCGCCGTCCGGCTGTCCGTCCGGCGCGTCGCCGTCGGAACGCGGCGTCGTACGGGTGGTGGCGAGGGACCGTACGGAGGCCGTGGCGGTGGCGCCGTCGATCTCGGAGAGGATCTCCGCCTTCTGGCCCGCCCTGATGAGGCCCTTCTGGTGGTCGGGCACGTAGCCCTGCACCACCAGGGGGCCCGCGGCGACGGTCATCACGGTTCCCTGCACCTTGGAGCCGAGCCGTACGGGGAGGTCCGTCACCCGCGCCGGGAAACTCTCCAGGAACGCGACCTCGCCGGAGGGGACCATGGGGCCGGAGGCCGCCCGCGCGGCGACCAGGCCCTCGCGTGCGGTGGCCAGGTCCTCGCGGGTGCGTGCGACGGCTTTGCGCAGGCCCTCCAGGTCGGGTCCGCCGCCCTTCGCCTTCTGAAGGGTGATCGACGTGCTGTGGTGGGGCGGAATTGGCCTCCGCCCCACCACGGTCATGGGCCGGGGATCAGGAGCTGGACGAGTCGTACACGGTCCCCGAGCAGTTGTTGCCGAAGAGGTGCGCGTCCATCACGTCGTTGGCGTTCTGGCCGCTGCTCAGGGTGACGTAGGCCAGGTTGCTCACGGAGCCGTAGTTCGCGATCTTGAAGCAGGGGCCCGTCCACTGGGAGTGGTAGTACACCGAGATCCTGGTGTCCACGTCCCAGTTGTCGACGGAGCTCACGTTGAGCGGCCAGTTCTCGCTCCAGTAGAGGTAGGCGTCGGGGAAGCCGTCGTAGTGGATGGACGCCCAGCTGGACTGGGACCTGTAGTCGTCCCGCTTCAGCCCCTCGAAGTCGGAGTCCGAGTACAGACAGGCGTTGTCAGGAGTGCAGGAGGCCGCCTGCGCGGGCGCGGCCATGGTGATTCCCGCGCCGAGCAGGGACGCCGCGGCGACGACCATCGCCGAAACGCGTCGCATCATGAGTGTGTTCCTCTCTTTCGTCCAGCCGGATGCGCCAAGGGATTCCGGCGGGCTAGGGAATGTCGCCGGCGTACCAGAGCTGGTTGTCCCCGTAGTGGCAGTCCCACTGACGGGCCTGAGCGCCGTTCGCCCTGCTCCAGTCGGCGATCTCGAGGCACTTGCCGCTGTTCACGTTGATGAGGGCGATCACGTCGAGCCCGTCCCAGGTGGTGGTGCCGGCCCACTCCCACCGCTGGTTGGCTCCGCCATGGCAGTCCCACTGGCGGGCCTGAGCACCGTTCGCCCTGCTCCAGTCGGCGATCTCGAGGCACTTGCCGCTGTTGGCGTTGATCAGCGTGCCGTTGCCGGCGAACCACCACTGCTGGCTGTAGCCCAGGTGGCAGTCCCACTGCCGGGTCGCGGCACCGTTGGCCGTGCTCCAGTCGGCGACCTCAAGACACTTGGTGGCGTTCAGGTTGGTGAGCCTCTGCCAGTCGGTGCCGATGGCCGCGGACGCGGGCGAGGACGGCAGGGACAGGGTCACCACCACACTCGCCGCGATCAACCCGACAGCACGGCGCAGGAAGCGGCCGAGTCCGGTCGGCATGCGCATTCTGTTCTCCTTTTCGTCTCGGGGGCACGGAGCGGGGGCAGGAGTAGAAGGTCGTCCAGTCGCCGCTCTGCTCGGCCGGAACCGACACGACCTCGTCGCCGTAGTACGTGGCGAAGGAGCAGGAGTTGTTCCGGTAGAAGGTGACGCCGACCTCGCCCTTCCACCACCACCCGCTGATCCAGGTGTCCCTGCTCGGCGTGATGAAGCAGGCCGACACCGCGTCGCCGTTCTGGTTGTAGCCCTGGACGCGGATGGAGTAGACGACGGTGCTGGTGTCGTGGAAGTGGAGCTGCTGGCCGTTCGATCCGGCGAACGACTGGCCCGCCGAGCCCAGCACTCCGGCGAAGGCCAGGGCAGCGGCCGCGACGGTGGTGGCGGCCTTCTTGCGCACGCTCATGTGTCCCCCTGAGCTGAATGTCGGACGCCTCCTCGCGGAAAGGGCGAGGGGCACGGAGACGCGGCGGTCAAAAGGCCGATGCCACTGTCGATGGCATTCCGGGCGTCGGGCCGGGTTGTTGTCCCGTGGCTCCGTTCACGCTGTGGCGCTGTCTCCAGCGAAGAATCTAGGCCCGGCCGACGCGCCGTGGTGTGCAGGGCGTGCCGTGTTTCTGTCCTCTGCGTGCCGCGGGGCGACCAGGGAGGACGCGCGGTGTTCGACGGGGGTGATTCCGTAGGCTGCGCGGAAGGCCCGGCTGAACCCGGTCGCACTGGAGAACCCCCAGCGCGCGGCGATCACGTGAACGGGCTGAGCGCTCAGTTCGCCGCAGGCGAGGTCGGCGTGGGCGTGCTCCAGACGGCTCTGGCGGATGTGCGCCGCGACGGTCCGGGGCTCGTCCCCGAACAGCCGGTGGAGACCCCGCACGGACAGGCTGTGCCGGTCGGCGATCGCCTCGGGCGTCAGTCCCGGGTCTCCGAGGTTGGTCTCGACGAACCGGTAGATCCGCCGCAGCGTCTCCTGGGCGCGCGCCTCACCCGGCGCCTCACCGGGGTCACCGAGGCGGCGCGCGAGGAACGCCGTGGTCAGGTCGAGCGCGACGGTCCCCAGGGCGCGCAGCTCCTCCGGGCGGCATCGCGGCCCTTGAGCGTGCAGCGTCATCAGGAAGTCGGCGAGGATCGCCCCCGACCCCGCGTCCGCGGGCAGGCTCCGCGCGAGGAGACCGGCCACCCGGTCGGGGCTCAGTGCCAGCGACTGACGGGGGATGTGCAGGACCACCGTCTCGATCCGGCCGTCCGTGCAGGCCCCCTCGCTCGGTCGCGAGGTGTCCGTGAGGACGAGTCCCCCCGCGATCACCGAGTCGTTGCCGTGCTGGGAGACCCGGACCTCGCCGTGGCTGACGAATCCCAGCTGCAGGTACTCGGGGTCGGCGCGCCGGACGTGCGTCGGGGTGCGGCGCGAGACCACGGGCGAGCAGGCCACGGAGGACAGCCGCACCACGCCGAGGTCCAGCTCCCTCACGCCCGCCCGGAAGTCGGCCGTACTGGGTGTGCTGAGCATGACAGGCATGAAGTCGCGGTACACCGTCTCGCAGAACCAGTCGAACCTGTCGTCCCCCGCCGCGTCGGCATCCGGCAAAACCAGCGAACCCATGTGATCCCCCCACATCTCGACGCGGCAACGAGCCGCCCCCCGACCGGTCGCACAGCCGTGTTCCACGCCACCGGCATGTGATCAGTTAACAGAGGCAGGCGACCGCCTGAAGTGCGATCATGAGAGGGGGATTCCATCCTTGGCGGATCTGACCAGGGGGAATCGCCGGGGTTGGGAGACTCCTCCACGACCGGCGACCGCGGGGGCCGCTGCGGGGCCCTTGTCCCGGGGAGCGAGGCTCCTTCACGCAAGGGCGTGACGCAGCGGGTCGCTGTCCCTTCGCTAGGCATCCGCCCCAGGCCGTCCGCCGGGCGGCCGGCTCACCCGGGTCGCCCCGGGACGGTGATCGCGGTGAGCAGGAGTCCCCGCTCGGCGAGCCAGCGCCCTTCCAACCGGCCGGGCAGGGCGGCTCCCCGTGGGGCGGGGGGCAGGACGCGGGCCGTGAAGCCGCCGCTCGTGCCGTCGTCCGGAGTGAAGGTGAGGGACGCGTCCTCGAAGTCCAGGCGCTGCCCGGTCCAGGGGTACCAGGACTTGTACACGGCCTCCTTCGCGCTGAACAGCAGCCGGTCCCAGCGGACCTCGGGCCGCGACCGCTCCAGCTCGCTCAGATGCCGCCGTTCGTCGGGCAGGGCGATGGCGTCGAGGACGCCCTCGGGCACGGGCGCGTTCGGTTCGGCGTCGATGCCGAGGGCGGCGACGGTGGACGAGCGGGCCGCGACGGCCGCGCGGAAGCCCGCGCAGTGGGTGATGCTGCCGAGGAAGCCCGAGGGCCAGACCGGTGCGCCGTGCGGGCCGGGCAGCAGCGGAGCGGCCGGCGCGCCCAGGCCGGCCAGGGCCCGCCGGGCGCACCGGCGGGCGGTGGTGAACTCGCGGCGCCGGGTGTCCACGGCCCTCGCGATCAGCGCGGCCTCCTCAGGGTGGAGGTCGCCGGGCTCGGCGACGTCCTCGAAGGCGTCCACGGCGGCGACGCCCTGCGGCACCAGACGTTCGATCACCGGCCCGCCCCTCGCGCGGGCTCCTCGGACAGGATCCGGCGGAGGCCGACCTTCGGGTGGCGGGGCCTGCTCCACTCGCGCGGGTAGCCGACCGACACCTCCTCGAAGCGCACCCCGTCATGCCAGGTGGTCCGGGGGATGTGCAGATGCCCGTAGACGACCGTGCCGGCCCGGAAGCGGAGGTGCCAGTCCGAGGTCCGTTCCGTGCCGCACCACTGCGCGAAGTCCGGGTGGCGCAGGATCCTCGTGGGTTCGCGGACGAGCGGGTAGTGGTTGACGAGCACCGTCGGCAGGTCGGGGTCGCGGGCCGCGAGGCGCTCCTCGGTCAGCGCGACGCGGGCCTCGCACCAGGCCTCGCGGCTCGGGTACGGATCGGGGTGGAGGAAGAACTCGTCGGTGCAGACGATGCCGTTCTCCTCGGCGCGGGCGAGGGACTCCTCCTTGGTGGTCACACCGGGCACCCGGAACGAGTAGTCGTACAGCAGGAAGAGGGGCGCCACCGTCACCGGACCTCCCTCGCCCCGCCACACCGGGTACGGGTCCTCGGGCGTGAGGACGCCGAGACCGCGGCACAGTGCCACCAGGTGCTCGTACCGCTCCTGGCCGCGGAGCTGGACCGGGTCGTCCTTCGGGGTCCACAGCTCGTGGTTGCCGGGTGCCCACACCACCCGCGCGAAGCGCTCGGCGAGCAGGGACAGGGCCCACTCGATGTCCTCGGACATCTCGCCGACGTCGCCGGCGACGAGCAGCCAGTCCTCGTCCGTGGTGGGCCGCAGCGACTCGACGATCGCCCGGTTCTCGCGGTAGGCGACGTGGAGGTCGCTGATGGCCAGCAGACGGCCCATGCTCTCGGTCATCCCGTCGTTCTTGTCGTCGTTCTTGTCGTCGAGGTCGGTCATGCGGTGCTCATGGTGCTCATGAGGTCACGAAGACCGCGTCCCAGTCCGTGGCTCCGGCCGGGTGCCGCGCTCCCTCGGCGCGCGAGGCCTCCGCGTACCCGAGGAGGGCCAGGGCCACCCCGGCGGCGCCGTCGATGAGGGACGGGCTCTCCAGGACGACAGTACCCCCGGGGGTGCGCACCAACTGCCGGTATCCGAAGGACGATTCGGGGTCGTGGAGGGAGACCAGCGCGTCCGCCAGACGGTCGGCGCCGCGCCACAGCGCCGGCTCGCCGGTACGTTCGGCCAGCCGGACGGCGGCGTGCAGGACGCCCGCGAGGCCGTGGCAGAAACCCGGGTCGTCCTCTCCGAGTGC
This sequence comes from Streptomyces sp. NPDC059695, assembly GCF_042733785.1. Lineage (NCBI taxonomy): Bacteria > Bacillati > Actinomycetota > Actinomycetes > Kitasatosporales > Streptomycetaceae > Streptomyces > Streptomyces sp. NPDC059695. The sequence goes on from NZ_JBHWFF010000001.1 coordinate 594,634, forward strand.
GACGAGCGGCCGGGCGAGGAGCGCGGTCATCGCGTCGACGGCCCGGCGGGACAGGGCCTCGTCGCCGAGCTCCTCGCCCGCCAGGTGGAGCGCGCCCGCGATGCCGGCGGTGCCGTAGCACCACCCGGCGCGCGTCGTCGCGCCCCGGGCGGACGGCGCGGCACCGGTCTCCTCGTCGAAGGCGACCCGGCCGGGCCACGCGACCGAGCCGTGCCCGTCCTCGTAGGCGTGGCCGCCCAGCCAGTCGGTGATCCGGCGGAGCGCGTCGAGGGTGCCCGGGGCGCCGTGGCCGGCCCGGTGTGCCAGCGACAGGAGGGCGAGCGGGCCGCAGACGCCGTGGGCGGCGCCCGCGTTGAAGTCGCCGCGCGGGTAGGCCGCCCGGTCGCGGGGCACCGCGTAGCGCTCGGGGGAGCACCACCAGCCGGGGACCTCGACGCCGTCGACCCGCCGGGGTTCGGTGAGGGCGACCAGCAGGGCGAGGACGTCCGCCAGGGCCTCCGCCGCCCGCTCGTCGCCCCGGACGGCCGCCGCGAGGAGCACGCGGCCCTGGCCGGTGAGGCCCGCGACGACGTCGTAGTCGAGGTACGAGAGCCCCGCGTCCCGGCGCTCGGACAGCGCGGCGGCGCGGGCCCGTGCGTGGTCGGCGAGCACGCCGGTGCCGCGTTCGAGCAGCCGGGCGTAGCCGCCGGTGGCCTCGGCGCCGAGCAGGGCGGGCAGCACGAGGTTCCCGACGGCCGCGGGTCCCTCGCGCGGGGCGAGCGTGGTGGCGGCGGCGAGATGCGCGTGCGCGGCGGCGCGCCAGGCGCCGTCGTGCCGGGCGCAGCGGTCGTGCAGCAGCGCGACGCCCGGATGCCCGAGCAGGACGGAGGCCGGCTGCCACCCGGGCAGCATCAGCTCCGCCGGCACCCCGGCGAACTCCTCCGCGGTGACCCGGGCGACCCGCTCGGGATCGCGCAGCCGCTCGGCGACGTCGAGCACGACCCGCCACGCGGAACCGCGCGAGCGCGCGCCGGGGGCGGAGACGGGGGCGGTGGGCGGAGGGTCGGTGTCCGGAGTGCTCCGGTGGGGGTGGGTCATCGGCGGTGCCTCTTCCTGCTCAGGGCGAGGGCCAGGCCTTCACGGGCCGTCACGTGCGCGAGGATCTCCTCCTCGCGGCGGGGGCCGACGAGCCGGTTGCAGTGCATGTGCGCGAGGCTCAGCGCGACCGGGGCCCGGCGGTGCGCGTCAAGGACGCCACGGAGGGCCGTCAGGGCCTCGGCGCGGACGGAACGCGGCCCGGCGGCGGAAGGGGCGGCCGCTTCGGAGGGGTCGGCCACGGCGTAGAGGTCGGCCACGGCGTAGAGGTCGGCCACGGCCTCCTTCGTGGCGCGGGCGACCTCCGAGCGCCGGGTCAGGAAGCGGGGGTCGCCGAGCCAGTCGAGGGCCTCCTGGGGGCTCCCGAGCCCGGTGAGGAGGTCGAGGATGCCGAGCGCGGCCCGGGTGACCACGGGCAGCCCGACGCCGTCGCCGCCCCCGGCCAGCTGCGTGAGGACGGCCGCGCTGTCCGCGTGGAAGACCCGTTCGGCGTGGGCGAGTGCCGCCGGGCCTCCGTACCGCTCCGTCTCCGGGTCGTACGTGTCGAGCACCAGACGGTCGGTCAGGCCGGCGTCGCGCAGCTCCTCCGCCCACTCCCGTACGGCCGGCAGCAGCACCGGCCAGAGGGTCTCCGGCTTGCCCTGGAAGCGCAGGCGCAGATGCGGGTCGGGGTCCGCGTAGCGGAGGAAGAACCAGGCGTCGGTCCCGGCGGCGCGCGCCGCGTCGGAGTCGACGAGCCGGCTCACGTGCCGGGAGAGGACCTGGTCCTGGAGGCCGTCGGGGACGTACAGCTTGGCGTACAGCCACTCGCCGCCGGGCAGTACGGCCCGCCGTCCGGGCGCCGGACCGGCGGCGGGCGGCGTGGGAGGGGCGGGCGGGGCGGCCGGGGCGCGGGAGCCGCGGGCGAACAGCGGGACGACGAGTTCGCAGGCGTGCGGGCCGTCGGGCCCGGCGAACCAGCCCGTGCCTTCCGGACCCCCGTACCACTCGTTGACCACCAGGCCCCGCGGCCGCTTCACCTCGTCGTGCAGGACGAGGAGGTGGCGCGGGTCGTCGAGGTCGACCGTGACGCGGTTGTCCGCCCGGGCGAGCAGCACGTACCGGGGCACCCCGAGGCGCAGCCGCCACGCGGCGACCGCCTCGCGCCAGCCGGGACCCGTGCCGTCGGTCCGGGCCGCCGCGTCCTCGGACAGCGCGCTGTCCGGGAGCCAGCGGGCGGGCGCGAGGACGACGCGGCCCAGCCGGACCCGGGGCAGGGCCGGGGCGGCGGCCCAGGAACCCCAGTTCCAGGGGGCGCACCAGTCGTGGCCCTCGTAGCCGAGTTCGAGCAGGAAGCGTGCCACGTACGGCAGATGGCCGCTCTGGGGATTGAGCATCGAGTGCGACACCGGGCGCACCGTGCGGCCCGTCGGCGCGTGGACGACCCACATCCGGTCCAGGTCGGCGTGGACGGCGAGGTCCTCGGGGCGCAGGTCCGTGACGCGGTCGCCCGCGGCGGAGGCCGGTACGCCGAGCGGGATGCGGTACGGGAGCAGCGGGGGGACGGTGGCGACGTTCGCGGAGCGGGCGACGCGGGGCCGGTACGCGACGGTGGCGACCAGCTCGCCGCTCGGGGCCGGCACCCGCTCCCCGTCATGCCCCTCGGCGCGCGCCACGATCGCGTCGAGCGCCGCGCCGCCGTCGCCGAGGACGGGCGCGAAGCGGCCGAAGGTGGCACCGGCCCGGGGCGAACCGGGGTTCGCGCCCAGGACCAGGTGGAAGTCGCCCGCGAGGAGCGCCTCCCAGCTGTCGGCGGCGAGTTCGGCGCCCAGTTCGAGCGAGGTCGGCACGCCCCGCTCGGTCGCGGCCCCGTCCGTCGGTCCGCTCCGCGCGCCCAGGGCGTCCAGGGTCGTGTCGTCGAGGACGATCTCGGGGGTGCCGTCCCCGGCCCCGTCCGGGTGCCGCAGGGCGGCCAGCACCAGTTCCCCGAGGAGCTGGTCGCGGCGGCGGCCGTCCGCCGTGGGCGCGGTCGGCTCGGCGGGTGCGCCGTCCGCGCCCGCGCCGCTCCGGTAGGACTCCGGGAGGCCGAGGCCACGCGCCTCGTCGAGGAGTTCGAGCAGCGGCACGGCGCGCTCGGTGCCGTACCGCTCCAGGAAGGCGAGGTGGTAGGCGCGCAGGTGCGGCATGCCCGGCCGGGTGGCGGTGGTCCGCCAGAGGGCGGCGGCGGCGCGCTCGGCCTCGCGGCCGACCTGCGCCGGCAGGACGAGCCGTGTGTCGAGCCGCAGGTCCGACTGGATCAGGTCGTCGGCCTCGCGCAGGGCCCGCATCCGGGCGGTGACCTCGGCGAGCGCCGCCCCGCGGTCGTCGGGCGCGGCCGTGTCCAGGGCGGCGAGCCCGTCCCGTATCCCGGCGAGGGCCCGGGGCACCGGGTGGTCGACGCCCGCGAGCCGGTCGAGGACGTGGTCGAGCGGGGCCGTGTGGTCGGGCGGCGGCATCAGATCGCTCACGAGGAAACCGCTGCGGACGAGTTGCTCCACGGTCCGCTCCACGGTCGCCGCCGGGGCCTGGGGGAAGTGCTCGGCGAGTCCGGCGACCAGGTCGGGCCAGGCGACCGGTCCGGCGGTCCGCTCCAGGACGTGGGCGACGACCGCACTCGACCGCACGGAGTGCGCCAACTGGCGCTTCCCGTGGGGGTCGTGCTGGTCCACGAGGATCACGCGGCCGTCGCGTACGGTGCGCAGCGGGTCGGCGATCAGGGCGCCGCGTTCGCGCAGGCCGGGGGCCGCGACGACCTCGTCGGCGAGCAGGCCGTGCAGCCAGGCCGCGTCGGGGCGGCTCGCGGTCCGGTGCGCGTCGCCCACCTCCCGCACGACGTCGGCGCCGGTGCCGCTGTCGGTGCGGGCGAGCGCGACGCCCGCGAAGTGGCCGAAGGGTGTGGCCCGGAAGGTCGTGCGGAGGCGGTACTTGGTGAGCGCGACGACCGTCCGCTGGAGGCGCTTGCGCTTGACCGGCGTCCCGGCCCGTGTCTTCTCGGCCTCGTCGGCCAGGCTCGGGCTGGCGAGGCGTACCGCCGCGAGGAACACCGGATCGGCCGTGAGCCGCGCGACCTCGGCCCGCAGCGCCTCGTCGGAGGCGAGATCGGCGGCGCCGGGAACGGGCGGCACGGGGGGCGCGCCCGCGTCGGGCGGTACGGGGCGGGCGGCGGCGCGCAGCAGCACCGTCCCGGCGGCGTCGAAGATCCCGCTGTCCGTCACGTGTCCGTCCCCGGTCCGTTCTGTGCGTGCGTGGGCAGTGACATGGGTGCGCCGGGCGGCGCGGCCCCGGAGGGCCGTGCCGCTCGGCGTGTGATCAGCCGATGGGGCCGATCAGCAGTGCCAGGACGTCACCGGGCAGGAGAGACAGGTGCCGGTGCCCGTGAAGGACTTGGCCTCCATCGCGGGGGCGTCCTGGATCACGACCTCCAGGTCGAGGTCGAGGTCGAACTCCAGCTCGGCGGTCAGTGCGGTAGCCATGCGTTCCTCCATGAATCGCGGTCGCTGCGACAGCCGGTTCGGCCGGCCGCCGATCACGCCGTGGTGCGGAGCAAGATCTAGGCGGGCCTTCCAAACCATGGCTTAAGAGGCCCTAGGGCCTGCCTTTCGGATCGAGGTGGGCACCTGGGCCTGGCACATGCGCTCGCCGGGTCGTCGGCCTCGGCCAGCCGTGCTCCCTCCTGCCTCCCGCCCCGCGAGCCGAGATCCACAAGTCCCGGCACAGGCGGCTGTAAGGGCGGCTTTAGAACGCTCACCAAGCATGGCCGACGTCGCACCCGACGTACGGGAGAGCTGGGAATGGTCGAGAAGACGGACGACGACGACACGCTGCGGTCGCTGCACGAGCGGGGCCGGGTCGCCGCCGAGTACCCGAAGGTACGGGCGCTGGTCGGCGCCGACGCCGCCGGGCGGCGCTGGGCGGGCAACCTGCTGGCCCGCATCGGCCCGGACGCCGTGCTCGCCGAGCACCCGGACACACCGGTGGTGTCGGTGGCCTTCACCGGGCACAGCACCGTGTCCGGACTCGTCGCGCCGGTCACCGCCGAGCTGGCCCGGCACGGGCTGCTGCTGCGCCCCCACGTGTCCGACTTCGACGGCTACGTCTTCGACCTGTCGGACACCGGGAGCGAGCTGTACGCGGCGAAGCCCGACGCCGTCGTGTGCCTCCTGGACGCCTCCGTCGTCTTCGACGAGGTCCCGCAGGCCTGGCGGCCCGACGACGTGGCCCGGGTCTTCGACGAGAAGCTGCGGCTGCTCGACGGCCTCGCCGGCGTGTTCGACGGCGCGGGCCGCGGCACGCTCGTCCTCAACACGCTCCCCCTGCCGCGCGAGTGGCCGGCGCAGCTGGTCGCGCTGCGCGACCGGGCCCGGCTCGGCGCGGTGTGGCGGGAGGCCAACGCGCGCCTGCTGCGCCTGATGGACGGGCACCCCTCGCTGACCGTCCTCGACCTCGACCCGCTGCTCGGCGCGGAGCTGCCGCTGCGCGACGACCGGCTGGGCGTCTACACGCACACCGAGCTGTCGCCCCAGGCGCAGGCGGCGTACGCGGGCGAGCTGGCCGACGTGCTCCGCGCGGCCACCGGGCGGTCGAAGAAGGTCCTGGTCCTCGACCTGGACAACACGGTGTGGGGCGGCATCCTCGGCGACGACGGGATCGAGGGCATCGAGGTGTCCGGCTCCTACCGCGGCGAGGCCTTCCGCAGGCTGCAGCGCACGGCGCGGCAGATCGCCTCGCAGGGCGTGCTGCTCGCCGCGGTCAGCAAGAACGACCTGGAGCCGGTGCGCGAGGTGCTGAGCTCGCACCCGGACATGACGCTGCGCGAGGACGACTTCGTCCGCGTGGTCGCCAACTGGCGCCCCAAGCACGACAACCTGCGCGAGCTGGCCGCCGATCTGAACCTCGGCGTCGACAGCTTCGTGTTCGCCGACGACAGTCCGTACGAGTGCGGCCTCGTCACCCGCGAACTGCCGGACGTCGCGGTGGTCGCGCTCGACGACGAGCCGGCGCTGCACGTCGAGAAGCTGCTGCGGGACGGCTGGTTCACCGTACGGGACGTCACGGCCGACGACCTGAAGCGCCCCGAGCGGTACCGGGAGGAGCTGGACCGCAAGGACTTCCTGGACAGCTTCTCGTCCCTCGACGACTACCTGCGCGAGCTCGACGTCCAGGTGCGCTTCGCGGACGCCTCGCCCGCCGAAGTGGCCCGGGTCTCTCAACTGACCTTGCGCACGAACCAGTTCAACCTGACCACCGAGCGGCTCCAGGAGGCCGAGGTGGCCGAGCGGGCCGCCGCGCCGGGCTCCCTCGTCCTCACCATCCGCTCCGCCGACCGCTTCGGCGACAACGGCGTCGTCGGCGCCGTCCTCGCCCACCGCGACGACGACGCCCTCGTCATCGACAACTTCCTGCTCAGCTGCCGGGTGTTCGCCCGGGGCATCGAGCAGGCCTGCCTGTCGGCGCTGCTCGCCCACGCCCGTGAGCAGGGCCTGAGCACGGCACGGGCCGACTACCGGCCCTCGGCCAAGAACGGCAAGGTGCGGGACTTCTACCCCGCCAACGGCTTCGCGCCGGCCGCCCCGGACGGCGCCCCCGACAGCTCGCCCGTCCGCTTCCGTCACGACCTGGCGGACATCACCGCGCCGCCGGAACACGTCCGGCTGACCCTGAGCCTCGGAGGGCTGCACCAGTGAAGAACCTCGACGACTTCCTGATCCTCGTGGAGAACGAGATCGGTCTTTCCCTCACGCCCGCGACCGTCGGCGCCGGATTCGACGAACTCCCCGGCTGGGACTCCCTCCACCTGCTGACGCTGCTCACCGCGATCGAGCGGGAGACCGGCCGGCGGGTGCCGATGACTCAGGTCCTGGAGGCGACCAGCCTCCACGACATCTTCGTGCTCACGGCGGCGGCGCGGACGGTGGAGACATGACCGGTGCCTCCGTCGGTTCCGGCACCACCGTGCCGGCCCGACGGGCCCCGGCCCGCTCGGCGTATCTGCTGCCCCGGCAGCCCGACCCGACCCGGGCGCCGCTGCGGCTGTTCTGCTTCCACCACGCGGGCGGCGCTGCCTCCTCCTTCTCCGGCTGGCAGGAGCGACTGGGCGGCGGCGTCGCCGTCGTACCGGTGCAGCTGCCCGGCCGCGAGCACCGGGTCAAGGAGCCCAGGCTGCGCGAGTTCGCGCGGCTCGTCGACGAACTCGACGAGGCGCTCGACCCGCTGCTCGACGCCCCCTACGCCTTCTACGGGCACAGCATGGGCGGCATCGTCGCCCACGAGCTGACCAGGCGGCGGGTCGAGCGGGGCCTCACCCCGCCCCGACAGCTCCTCGTCGGTGCCTGCCCGCCCCCGCACCGGCCGCACCCGGCCGACGGCGTCCCCCCGGAGCGGCGCACCGACGAGGAGCTGACGGCCTGGATGGCCGGCCTCGGCGGGCTGCCCGACCTCGTGCGGCGCTACCCGGAGTGGCTCCGGCTCGCCGTCGCCGTGCTGCGCGACGACCTGAGCCTCGTGCACAGCCACACCTCGGGACCCGGCACCGCCACCGCGCCCGACCCGCTGCCGGTCCCGGTCCGCGCCCTCGCCGGGTCGAGCGACCCGCTGGTGACACCGGGGCTCGCCGCCGAGTGGGCCCGCCACACGACGGCCGACTTCCGGGTGTTCACCCTGGCCGGCGGGCACTTCTTCCACCGCACCGCACCCGGCATCGTGCTCCGGCTGGTCGCCTCGCTGCTCGCCGCCGAGCACAGCGCCCGGTCCTGAGGACCCCGCCGGGCCCTCCCCATCCACGTTCGACCTGTAACCCGCGCACACCGAAATTCGGAGACGGTAGACGATGACTGCTGTACCCCACCCCGTCGTACTGTGGCCGGTCTCGGCGCCCGGACCGGCCTCGCTGCGAGCCCGTGCCACCGCGGCCGCGGAACTGCTCGACGGCCTCACCGGCCTGTCCCCGGCGTCGGCCGCGGCCGCGCTGGCGTCGGCCGACGAGGCCGCGGGCCACCGGGCCGTGGTCGTCGGCCGGGACCGCGACGAGCTGCTCACGGGGCTGCGGGCGCTGGCGGCCGGGCGGGCCGAGGACGCCGACGCGGAGGTGCGGCGGGGCCGGCTGCCGGAGGACGGCGCGGCACCCGGCGCCGTCTTCGTGTACTCCGGATTCGGCGCGCACTGGGACGGCATGGGCGTCGACCTGCTCGACGGCTCCGAGGCGTTCCGGACCAGTCTCACCGCCTGCGCCGACGAGCTGCGGCCGCTGGTCGGCTGGGACCTGCTCGACGTCCTGCGGGGCGTCGAGGGGGCGCCGGAGCTGGAGTCCGCGGCCGTCGTGATGCCGGCCCTGGTGGCCGTCATGATCGCGCTGACCGAGGAGTGGCGCTCGAGGGGCGTCGAGCCGGTCGCGGTGGTCGGGCACAGCATCGGCGAAATGGCCGCAGCGCACGCGAGCGGGGCGCTGTCGCGGGCCGAGGCCCTGCGGATAGCGGCGGTGTGGGGTGCGGCCCTCACCGACGCGCTCGCGGGTGACCACGGCATCGTGGCGGTGCTGCTGCCCGCCGAGGAGATGCGAGAGCGTCTCGCGCCGTGGGGCGGCCGGCTGGGGCTCGCCGCCGTCAACGGTCCCGGCTCGGTGACCGTGTCGGGCGAGGAGGAGGCGCTCGGCGAGCTGGAGGCGGTGCTGGCCGCCGAAGGCGTGCGGACCCGCCGGATCCGGTCCGACGTGCCGGTCCACGTGGCGCAGGTGGACGGGATCATGGACCGGCTGCTCGCCGAGGTGGGGACGGTGCGGCCCACCGCGTCCCAGATCCCCTTCTACTCCTCCGCGCTCGGCGCCGCCGTGGACACGAAGGAACTCGACGGGCCCTACTGGGCAGGCCAGTTGCGGCGTCCGGTGCAGTTCGAGTCGGCGGTACGCGCGCTGCTCGCGGACGGTCACGGCGCGTTCCTGGAGGCCGGACCTCATCCCGTGCTCAAGATGGCCGTCGAGGAGACGGTCGAGGACGCCGGTCTGGCGGCGGACGTCGTGGTGGCCGGGTCGCTGGTGCGCGGCCGCGACGGGCGGCAGGCGCTGGCGGCGACGCTCGCCGACCTGTGGACGTACGGCCTGCCCGTCGACCTCGCCCGGGCGGCGGCGCTCCAGGAGGGCCACGACCGGGGCGGGGAGGACCGCGCGGACGAGCCCGCGCACCTGGAGCTGCCCCCGTACGACACCGCCGCGGACGCCTCCGAGGCCGCCCGCTCCGTCACGGGGCTCCGCGCCGAACTGGACGCGGCGACCGAGGAGGAGCGCCGTCGGCGCCTCCTGGAGGTCGTGCGGGAGCAGACCGCCGACGCGCTCGGCGTCGACCGGGGCGCACCCGTCGGCGGGCCCGGTGACACGTTCCGGGACCTCGGCCTCGAGTCCTCGGCCGCGGTCGCGCTGCGCAACCGGCTGGCCGGGGCGCTCGGCCTGCGGCTGCCCGTGGCCGTCGCCTTCGACCACCCCACGCCCGCCGCGCTCGCCGCGCATCTGTACGCGCTTCTGTACGGGACGGCCGCGACGCCCGCGACCACGGCCCGCCGCGCGGACGTCGACCCCGGCGAGCCGATCGCGATCGTCGGCATGGCCTGCCGCTACCCGGGCGGGGTGTCCTCGCCCGAGGACCTGTGGAAGCTGGTCAGCGAGGGCACCGACGCCATCGGTCCGTTCCCCGGGGACCGGGACTGGGACGAGGACCTGTACGACCCCGACCCGGAGGCCGTCGGCAAGTCCTCGACGGCGCGGGGCGGATTCCTCTACGACGCGGGTCTCTTCGACGCCGGCTTCTTCGGCATCAGCCCGCGCGAGGCGACGGGCATGGACCCGCAGCAGCGGCTGCTCCTGGAGACGGCCTGGGAGGCGTTCGAGCGGGCGGGCATCGACCCGACGACCCTGCGCGGCAGCGACACCGGCGTCTTCGCGGGGACGTACGGCCTGGAGTACGGCCCGCGGCTCGCGGACGCCGCCGAGGGCGGCGTCGACGGCTACCTCCTGACGGGCCAGTTCGGCAGCGTGGCCTCCGGTCGCATCGCCTACACGCTGGGGCTCGAAGGCCCGGCGATCACGGTGGACACGGCGTGCTCCTCCTCGCTGGTGGCGCTGCACCTCGCGGTGCGCTCGCTGCGGCAGGGCGAGTGCTCGCTCGCCCTGGCCGGAGGCGCCGCGATCATGGCGAGCCCCGGCATGTTCGTGGAGTTCAGCCGTCAGCGCGGACTGTCCGCCGACGGCCGGTGCAAGGCCTTCTCCGCGACGGCCGACGGCACCGGCTGGAGCGAGGGCGTCGGCCTGCTGCTCGTCGAACGGCTCTCCGACGCCGTCCGCAACGGCCACCCCGTCCTCGCCGTCGTGCGCGGCACCGCGACCAACCAGGACGGCGCGAGCAACGGCCTCACCGCGCCCAGCGGCCCCGCGCAGGAGTCCGTCATCCGCCAGGCGCTGGCCGATGCGGACCTCGGCGCGGAGCAGGTCGACGCGGTCGAGGCGCACGGCACCGGCACCCGCCTGGGCGACCCGATCGAGGCCCAGGCCCTGATCAACACGTACGGCGCCGGTCACGACGCCGAACACCCGCTGTGGCTCGGCTCGTTGAAGTCCAACATCGGCCACGCGCAGGCCGCCGCCGGTGTCGGTGGCGTCATCAAGATGGTGATGGCGATGCGGAACGGGGTGCTGCCCCGGACCCTGCACGTCGACGAGCCGACGGACCACGTCGACTGGTCCGAAGGCGCCGTACGTCTCCTCACCGAGCAGCGGGCCTGGGACGCGGCAGGGGACGAGCCGAGGCGCGCGGGCGTGTCGTCGTTCGGCATCAGCGGCACGAACGCGCACGTCGTGATCGAGGAAGCCCCCACAGCCGCCGACGAGACCGAAC